>JBBRUV010000252.1:0-7573 GCA_038247465.1 Cytophagales bacterium | reverse complement strand
CCCAACGCCGACGACCGGACGTTTTCGGTCGCCAATTTCGATAAGCTCGACCTCGGCTCGGCATTTACCATTCACGTCCGGCAGGGCGGCTCGTTCAGCGTCAAAGCATCGGGCCGCAACAAAGACATTCAGGAACTCGAAGCCAATGTCTCAAACGGAGTTCTGAAAATCCGGTACAAAGACAAAAACTGGGGCATGAACAACAGGGAACGTGTTACGCTCGATATTACGATGCCCGCCCTGAAAGCCGCCGAACTATCGGGAGTCACCACCACCGACATCCGGGGGTTCAAAAATCAGGGCAGCGTTGCCTTTGATGTATCGGGGGCGTCGAAACTCGATATGGACGTTGATGCTGATAAATTCACGCTCGATGCGTCGGGCGCGTCAACCATTATCCTGATCGGTTCGGCAGACCGGGTGGTGGCCGAAGTGTCGGGGGCATCGTCGTTACGGGCGTTTGATATGAACAGTAAAGCGGTGACAATCAGCGCGTCGGGCGCGAGTTCGGCCCGTGTTTCGGCCAACGAATCATTAATGGTCGAGGCCAGCGGAGCCAGCAGCGTCCGCTACAAAGGCAACGTCTCGAAGATCAGCAGCAGTTCATCGGGCGCGAGTTCGGTGCGGAAAGAGGGCTGAAAAGGTCGGGTTAGCCGACGTGGACAACGATTCTGGAGCGAACAGGGGATTTTGAGCCTTCTGTTCGCTTTCGTATTTTTACGGACACAGAAAATTAATTTCTGCTGCTTTTATGATTGATAAACCGCCGGAGGCCGATGTCCGATTGTTGCACTCCCTAACGCTTCGGAATGTGCTATCATTCGGGCCAGAAACCCCAACGCTGGAACTGAAGGCACTCAACGTATTGATCGGTGCCAATGGCTCCGGCAAATCGAACCTCATTGACTGCGTGGGCCTTTTGCAGTCGGCCCCCAATAAATTAGCCGAAACCATTCGGAGTGAAGGCAGTGTGCAGGAATGGCTTTGGAAAGGCGAAAAAAATCCGATTGCCCACGTAGAAACCGTTGTAGCGAACGTGACCAGCACATGGAGTCCATTGAAGCATTGGTTTGACTTTCGGGCCGCTAATCTGCGCTTTGAATTGAG
Source organism: Cytophagales bacterium (assembly GCA_038247465.1). Classification (GTDB taxonomy): domain Bacteria; phylum Bacteroidota; class Bacteroidia; order Cytophagales; family Spirosomataceae; genus JBBRNH01. The sequence goes on along the minus strand of JBBRUV010000252.1, from coordinate 6,466 downwards.
TAATGAACGTATTGAAGCGGCAAAACCCAATCCGGGGCAAGACAAACCATTCATATATTTCGGCTATACTAACGGGAATTCGATGCTCTCGGTTAGGGACGTAGCAAACCCAAGCAGATCAAATACACGTCAATTAAAACGGGAAGCAATCGACCCGGAGCTGTCTATCTTATCGCAGCGACGCGACCCTGAGCAGTACCCGGAGTTGACCCACTTGGGCAACGTTTATAAACAGATTCAAATTTATCGGGAATGGACATTTGGCCGGGCTAACCCCTCGCGCAACTGGCAGGACGCGGCAGGGCCAACTAATTTTCTGGCTCCAGACGGGAGCAACTTAGCCTTGATGGTGAATCGTTTAATACGGGACTCTGGCATCAAACAGCAACTACTTACGCTATTAGATGACTTATACGAAGGAATCACTGACGTAAACGTCGAGGTCTATGGTGGCCGAATGCAAGTCTATTTTCACGAACAACGCGGGTTTACTATTCCGGCCAGTCGTATGTCTGACGGAACGTTGCGGTTTTTAACCCTACTGGTCATCCTTCTGCATCCGTCTCCTCCTCCCTTGGTATGCATCGAAGAACCAGAATTAGGGCTTCATCCAGACGCTATTGTGGCAATTGGTAAATTGATAAAAGAAGCCTCAACTCGCACCCAATTGATTGTAACAACCCATTCAAGAATATTGATTGATGCGTTTCAGGAGTCGCCGGAAGACGTACTCGTTGTTAGTAGAGACAATGGCTCTACGACAATGAAACGCCTTGAGAGTCGGCAGTTGAATGAATTTTTGGTTGATTACAGTTTGAGCAATTTATGGAGCAGTGGCGAAATTGGGGGCAATCGTTGGGGAAATTGATGTAATGAAAATTTATATCGAAGGCGGTGGTAAAACTGAAAGCCAGCAGGTAGAATGCCGAAAAGGATTTCGAAAATTTTTTGAAGCTGCCGGATTTGGTAGCTTGCGGCCCTCGTAACACAGCCTTTGACAGGTTTAAGACAGCCATAAAATATGGACAAGAGGCCATGCTGTTAATTGACAGCGAAGCGACTATTGATCGCGATTTGCAGACGAATAAACCGATAAGTGCCTGGAAACGTTTGAAGAACCGCGATAACTGGGATTGCCCGGACGGAGCCACTGACGACCATCTACACCTGATGGTGCAGTGCATGGAATCGTGGTTGGTGGCTGATAGAGAGCAGTTTATCGCTTATTATTCAACAGGGAACCGCCGATGCAACCCCCACGAGATACCAGAGCGGGCAGATATAGAGCCATTGTCTAAAAAAGACGTGTTTCAATGGTTAGAAAAAACGTCGAAACTTTCGGGAAAAGAGCAATACAGCAAAGGGACACGCTCATTTGAAATTTTGGCAATAATTCGTCCCGAAAAAGTGGCCGCTAAATCGTTTCATGCCCGTCGTTTATTTTATCATTTAGGCGTTACCGCACAGTGGCTCGATCGGCAAGAATTTGAATAAACACCCCAAACTAAAACCCGTGCCCCACCCCAAACCCGCCCGCCAATCGGCCACCATCATGACCGAGATGGTACTGCCCAACGACACCAACACCCTCGGCAACCTGATGGGGGGCCGATTGCTGTATCTGATGGACATTGCTGGGGCCGTTGCCGCCCAGAAACATTCGAGCCGGATTGTGGTCACGGCATCGGTTGATAATGTCTCGTTCAGCGAGTCAATCAAACTGGGCAACATCATTACGCTCAAATCGCAGGTGACGCGGGCCTTTACTTCGTCAATGGAAGTTTTTATCGAAGTCTGGGCCGAAGACATCCCGGCGGGTAAGCGCATCAGCACCAACAGCGCGTACCTGACGTTTGTGGCCGTTGACCAGAACGGTCGGCCCATCGAAGTCCCCGCCGTGCTGCCCGAAACCGACGATGAACATGCCCGCTACGACTCGGCTCTGCGCCGGCGGCAGTTGCGGCTTGTGCTGGCCGGGCGCATGAAACCCAGCGAGGCCACCGAACTGCGGGCCTTGCTGCTGGGCGATGTGTAGCAGATATGCCCGCCAAAACCGGGAGGCAATGGCAGACATCATACCCTGAACAGCTACGGATAGACAACAAATGTCGTTTGCGAGTAAGCCGCCACAAACCCATAGCCGCCCGTTACGTTTGTGTAGCGAACGGTTGGCGGCTCAAACGCCTGAAACGGATCATCGGATTCTGTGTAAAACGACCGGGCAAATTCATGATACCCCCGGTTGGTTCGGCGTAATCTGGCTATAATGTATTGGCAATCAGCCTGCATACCGCGCATAGGCCCGGTTCGCGTTGATCCCCGCAATTCTATACCGACCGACATTGACCCAATTCCATTACGCAGACAGACATCCGTCGCGTTATATTCATGACGACGGCCCCGGCTCCGAAACCCACATCCGTCCTCCACCTCGTCCGGGCGGTCTAAACCAAACGTATTCACGGTCAGCAAGCTTTCTTTCCCGTAGGCTTCTATGTCTAACGAATAAAAATCAGTTGTGCGCGGATCGTCCACAAACGAGCAGACCATTTTTCGGGATGGGTACGACGAATTGAGCGGAGACTGAATGGCGTTCTGCATCACAACCGAGACCGATTGCATAGCCGACGGAATCGGTTCGGGATTGCTCACCACAGCCGGATAGCCCGCTGCTACCACCGAATAGCTGTAGGTTTGCCCGGCCACAAACGCAACCCGGTTGCGGGCCTGATACCGCCCCGGTTCTACCAGATACAGTTGGCTGATTGCCTGATTGTTAGTCATCAAAAGCACTGTTGCGTTATCAATGCTTTTGCCACTCAGGGTCACGCTTCCTACGGTGGGATACGTTCTGGTAATTAAAACCGTAGGGATGCTGTCGGGCGATAGTACGCCGAAAATTACCAGCCGGTCGCCGATGTAGGGCGTTGGCACGTCCAGCACTTTGGCACAACCAACGGCCATCACAATCAGGATTGAAGCTATTGTCAGGAACCGGAACAGTCTCATAATGAATAGGCTTGTTTTTGTTTGATAATCAATAACTTAGGGCAGACGTTGTAGGGGTTTCACAAACGTCCCGGAGGGACACAACAGCAACGCGTCGGTAGTCTGGAAACGGCTCATTTTCGGGTTAAAGTCCTGTCAGGGACGTGAGAGCGAAGCGTCGGTATTGCCGCCTAAGTGAACCGACGCTTCGCTCTCACGTCCCTGACGGGACTAAAAAAAGGCAATTACAGGGCCGTTTTCTGCTACCGACGCTTCGCTGTTGTGTCCCTGACGGGACGGTAAAAAACGGTCTGCTGTGAACCACATACAATATTGGTTCTACAGGGCAGGAGACACCGATAATAACATAAGTCACTGAAAATCAAACAAGAACAAGTTTAATTAATAAGAAAGGTGATAACTCAGGTAGGGCAAGACCGGGAAAACGCCCTGCCGCACCAATTCTGAACTGAACCCGGTAACGGTAAGAGTAGCCAGATTATAGGTGCTTCGCTGCTTGAAATCGAGATAAAACGGATTGGCCCGGTTGTAGGCATTATACACACCAACGGCCCATTCGGCGGTCCGTTTTTTGCGCGTTGTTCGCGCCACTGTCAGCCCCACGTCAAGGCGGTGGTAGGCGGGCATCCTGAAATTGTTGCGCTCGGCATAGATGAACAGGGGAACAGCCGTTCTTTCGCCCGTAAAATTGGGATACTGCGCTACCGGCAGTGTGGTTGGCTGGCCGGTCTGAAACTGCCACGTTGCCGCCAGCCGAACCCGGTTCGAGACTGGATATTGGCCGGTGACGGCAAACACGTGTCGTCGGTCAAACGGGGCCGCATACCAGGCTCCATTGTCAATGGCGGCAAACCGGCGTTCGTGCCGGGCCAGCGTGTAGGACAGCCAGCCGGTTAGGGAGCCGGTGTTTTTCTGAATCAATACCTCAAGCCCGCTGCTTCTGCCGATGCCGTCGCGTACCACGACTGATTCCCACGAACGGGTAAAACCAGTCAAAAAGTTGGTGCCGGTCGGGTAGTCTATCAACCCCGACGACCATTTTTTATAGACTTCTAAGCTGACTGTCAGCAGCTTATTAGCGGGCCGGCAGGATATGCCTGCCGATAGCTGCCGCGCCGTTTGGGGTGGCACCGAAGCCGTTGCCGGCACCCAGAGGTCGTTTGGCAAGCCGACGCTGTTGCTCGATAGCAGGTGAATAAATTGCCGCATCTGCGAATAATCGGCTTTCAGGGTCAGGGTCGGCAGCACCAGTGCCTGCACACTCAGCCGGGGTTCGACCGAAGGGTAGGCCCGTTGCTGAACGCCGTATCGAACCACCCGAACACCGGCGATGGCTTTAATTGTGTGCCACCACTGTTTTTCAACCTCGGTATAGGCGGCTATTTCGGTCGAGAAAACAGGGCGGTTAATGGCCGCTACCGTGTCGGGCGGGATAGCGTAGGTTGTTTGCACCTGCGTTGGCCTGAACCGATGCCGGATTGCTTCGATGCCCGTTTGCACTTTCAGGCCGGGTTTCACAAACCAGTCGAGGCTGGTTTTGGCCGTAAAATCCTGAATGTCAGACCGCACGGCTATTTGCTGTTGGGTTTGCCAGCGTTTTTTTTCACGTACCTCGGTTTCGGTCTCCATGCCGTATTGATAATTGGTGTAGGTGGCGATGGATTCCCAGAAAACGCGGGGCGTAAGGCTGTGGGTATAGCGGGTTGCTACGATGGTGTTGCCCCAGTTGAGCCGAAACGCCGTTCTGTCGTCGCCGGTACGCTCGGTGGCTACCCACGAATCGTGGCTTCTGTACAGGCTGGTGTATAAATGCCGCCCGTTGCTCAGTTTCCAGTTGGCTTTGGCCGTGATGTCATACAGCCAATAGTTGGCATACGGCCCGCTCCGGCTGATTTGCTGACTGATGAGCAGGGGCAGGGTAAAGAGCGAAAAGTAAGAGCTGCGCCCGGCAACCATATACGATGAGTTGTTGCGCTTGATCGGCCCTTCGAGCAGCAGGCGCGAACTGATCAGGCCCACCGAAATTTCCTTTACGGTGTGATTTGCGTTTCCTTCTTTCAGCGCAATATCAACCACCGACGACAGCCTGCCGCCGTATCGGGCCGGGAAACTGCCTTTGTATAAGTCAACGCGCTTGATGGCATCGGGGTTAAAAGCCGACACAAACCCAAACAGGTGGGCCGTGTTGTAAACGGTGGCATTGTCGAGTAGGATCAGGTTTTGGTCGGCCCCGCCCCCGCGCACGAGTAGCCCGGTGGTGCCTTCGTTCCCCGTCGAAACGCCCGGCGTTAGGGCGAGTGCTTTCAGAATATCGGTTTCGCCAAACAGGGCCGGCACCCGTTTAAGCTGCGAAACCGGGATGGAGATCATGCCGAGCGGCTCGTTCAGGGTAGTTTCCCGGTCGGCCCGTATGGTAACAGTCTCTAATTCAGCTACTTTCTCGAACAGCAGCAGGGTGGCAACGGTGTCCCGGCGACTACCGACGGCAATTTCGCGGACTTCATAGCCGATGTATGACCCCTGCAAGATTGCCGGTGATGCCACTTGAATGGAGAAAAACCCGTAGCGATTTGTGACAACGGCGTTGGTGGTGTTGCCCTGCCGAACAACTACACCCGCCAGCGTTTCGCCGGTTCCGGCATCAACGGCATAGCCCGAAATCGTGATTTGCTGGGCAGTGGCTTGTTGGTAGCCAATGAGGAATAATGCAATGATTAAGCGCATGAAAACTTTATAAATGCCGACTACACCCAGCTACTAAACGTTGGGCGTAGTCGGCAGATTTTTGATTAATAGTTCACAGAACATTGCCGATATTCGCCATCATCACAGATTCCTTCAGACTTTACCTGAAACCAGTATACAGAACCGGCTAATTGACCGAATGGGTTTATGTCTCTGCTGAAAGGGAGCTGACTCTCGTCTTTAGTAGGATTTGGTCCCGAGTTCAAGTCGCCCGCCGAAGACGCGCCACGTGTTGTCAGTGTAATCGAAGGAATTTTGTCGGCCCACCAGATACCAAGTCGCCGTCTCTGATGTTTTGCCGCAGCATTCGCTCGATTAAACAGCCCGTTAGCACCACCTAATGGCTGATTTAGCGTGTAATCAGCAACCAATCGCCTGTTAACACCTTCATGCGAGTAATTATCCAAGGAGAAGTCACTGGCATCTGCTGCCGAACGGCTACTTCGACTTTTGACAGGAATTAATCTCAGTACTTCCTTAACGGAAGCCACATTGTTTAATTTCTCTTCACTGAAATCACGAATGACATATACCTGCCCCAGTGCATACTTGTAGGCATCATTGCCAAACAACACAACTCCTTTGGCATCAAATAGAGTCGCCAGAACATCACTGTCAATTACACGGGCAGCTTCCAGTCCATCTCTTTGCCTGAGATAAAGAACATCTTCATATCCAGTCGCTGATTTGTGCTGACCGATGAGTTCAATGT
>JBBRUV010000251.1:0-7585 GCA_038247465.1 Cytophagales bacterium | reverse complement strand
GCACTTGCTCTTCCTGCATTGCGCCCTGCTATTGGCCCTGTTGCCAGCGGCCCACGCCCAAATCGGTTTCAACTCCCCGGCGGGCGTTACGCCCCGACAGGACTTTGAAATCTATACCCGCAACGGCCTGCTGGTGCAACAGAAATACACCTTCACCACCGCCGACCCCAACGCCAGTGTCAACACCCTGAGTTGCGCAGCATCTCCGCCCACTCTGACAGCCCAGGCCGGCATCCTGAAAGACCCCGGTGGAGACAGTAACTACCCCGCCAGTTTAACCTGTTCGCAACAGGTTAATACGCCCGGTACTTCAGATGGCTATGAAATCATATTTGATGACTTAGACACCGAAGCAGGTGGTGATCTGATTACCATCAGCGATTTGTTTGGCAACAACCCAATTACTTTTTCGGGAAGTACGCTGCCCGCGCCATTTTTCGTATTGGGCGATTTCAGGGTGCGGTTTCGGGCCAACAGCAACGCCACGGTGGGGCGGGGTTTTCGGTTGCGGTGGCGGGCCGTGACGATAGTGAACAGCCCTGCTACGCCGGCTACGGCTTTTGGGAACGCCTTGCAGTTCGATGCCCAAAAAGGGGCATTGCTGAGCGGCTACCTGGAGTCGGGTGCCAGCCAACGGGCAGGTGACTATTCTACAACAATGGGGTATGATAATACCGCCAGTGGTTCTACCGCAATGGCAATAGGTTTTCGTAATACGGCCAGTGGTCAAGGTTCAATGGCAGTGGGCATTTTCAATACCGCCAGTGGGTTTTACTCAACGGCAATGGGATCCAACATGAACACTAACGGTCAGGCCGGGGCCTTTATGATTGGCGACATCAACCCCCTGTTGCAGGGAACTACCAACTCTGGATCTCCCGATCAGTTTGTGGCCCGTTTCCTCAATGGATATTACCTGATGACCAGCGGAGACAGTAATCCTGGTACTGGCTTCAGCACGGTTCGCACCGGAGTACAGATCGGGCGGGGGCAAAACGCCTGGGCCGTGATTTCTGACTCGACCAAAAAAGAACGCTTCCGGCCCATTAATCCAACCGAGTTGCTCCGCAAAATCAACGCCATGAAACTGACAAGCTGGAATTATAAAGGCCAACGCGAGATTCGGCACTACGGGCCAATGGCGCAGGATTTCTACGCGGCTTTTGGCCACGACGGGCTGGGGCAAATCGGTTGCGACACGCTCATTTACAGCCACGATTTTGCCGGGGTCACCTTCGCCGGGGTGCAGGCACTCATCCGGGAGAATGAGCAGTTGAAGGGTAGATTGGCCGATAACGAAGCCCACATCCGGCAGAACGAGACGCAGATGCAACAAGCCAACGCCCGCATTGAAGCCCTCGAAGCCTTGTTTATACCCCGCCGACGTGGGCGGCAAGTGGTGCGGAAATAGGTTTACAGCGTGGAATAGCGAACGAACGCCCCGGTTTCCCCGAAAACTGCTACTTTTGCCACGTGGTGACCGGCTATTCAGAAAATAGTCTAACCCGCTCTGAGTACTCTTCACGAATAGACAACCAGCATGAAATTAGCAGTCGTAGGAACGGGTTACGTTGGCTTAGTTACGGGAACGTGCTTTGCCGAAACGGGCAACCAGGTCACCTGTGTGGACATTGATGTTCGCAAAGTTGAAAAACTCAACAACGGTATTATCCCCATTTTCGAGCCGGGCCTCGACGTACTTTTCTATCGCAACGTCGAAGAAGGGCGGCTCAAATTCACCACCAACCTCGCCGAGGGCATCAAAGGGGCCGATGTTATTTTTCTGGCCCTGCCCACGCCCCCCGGCGAAGATGGCTCTGCCGACCTGAAATACATCCTGAAAGTAGCCGACGACCTCGGCCCGATTCTGGATCATTACACGGTTATCATTGACAAAAGCACCGTTCCCGTTGGCACTGCCGAGAAGGTTCATGCGGGCATCGCCAAAAACGCCAAAGTCGAGTTCGATGTGGTCTCGAACCCCGAATTTCTGCGCGAAGGCGTAGCCGTTGAAGACTTCATGAAGCCCGACCGTGTGGTGATTGGCACGAAGTCGGAAAAGGCTAAAGTGCTGATGAACAAGCTCTACGCGCCCCTCGTGCGGCAGGGAAACCCCATTATTTACATGGACGAACGCTCGGCGGAGATGACCAAATACGCGGCCAATGCGTTTCTGGCAACCAAGATCACGTTCATGAACGAGATTGCCAACCTCTGCGAATTGGCCGGGGCCGACGTGGATTCGATCCGCCGGGGCATCGGCACCGATAGCCGGATTGGGAAGCGGTTTCTGTTTGCGGGCATCGGCTACGGCGGCAGTTGTTTCCCCAAAGACGTGCAGGCACTGGACAAAACCGCGCAGGATTTTCAGTATGATTTTCAGGTATTGCGCTCGGTCATGGCGGTGAATGAACGCCAGAAAACGAAGCTGTTACCAATGATCAAAGCCTACTTCGATGGCGATCTGAAGGGCAAAACCATCGCCGTTTGGGGGCTTGCCTTCAAGCCTTATACCGACGATATTCGGGAGGCTCCGGCACTTGATAACATCCGGGCGTTGCTGGCCGAAGGCGCGAAAGTAACCGTCTACGACCCCGAAGCGATGGACAATGTGAAGAACGTACTGGGCAATCAGATTACCTACGCTCACACGTCTTACGCGGCCCTCGACGAAGCCGACGCGCTGCTGATTATGACCGAATGGCCGTTGTTCCGCACGCCGGATTTTGACAAGATGAACCTGCTGCTTAACAACAAGGTGATCTTCGATGGGCGAAATGTGTATGAACTCGAAACCATGCGCGAGCAGGGATACACGTATTATTCAATTGGACGAGAGACAGTGAACAGTAATCAGTTATCAGCAATCAGTAATCAGTAATCAGTAAACAGTTAGTCTACCAAATGGCCCCTCAACTGGAGAGTTTATTGTACGAAAAAGCAGATGCGTTTGCCATTCGTGCGGTGAACGCATATCGCTTTCTTGCCGAGGAGCGAAAGGAATATGTTTTGTCTAAGCAGTTTCTACGGTGCGGAACATCCATTGGGGCTAATGTTGCAGAGGCCAACGGGGCTGTATCCGGTGCTGATTTCTCTGCCAAAGTATCAGTTACTTACAAAGAATGTCTGGAAGTGAAATACTGGCTTAGCTTGCTCAAAGACACCGGGTACATTGACCAGCGATTATTCGATAGTATGTTTTTGGATGCAGATGAATTAGCCAAAATGTCATTTGCTATTCTCAGAACCACGCGCATCAATCGTTCTTTCCTTTTTCTATTTTGGTTAAAACCATTCATCACCTATTTAACTGTCTTACTGTTTTCGGTTTACGGGAAGTTGATAACTGTTTACTGATAACTGATAACTGAAACTATGAAACGAGTTCTCATCACCGGCGGGGCCGGATTTCTGGGTTCGCACCTCTGCGACCGATTTATTAAAGAAGGCTATTACGTGATTGCGATGGATAACCTCATCACGGGCGACATCCGCAACATCGAACACCTGTTTAAACTGCCCAACTTCGAGTTTTATCACCACGACGTATCGAAGTTTATCCACGTGCCGGGCGAGCTGGATTATATCCTGCACTTTGCCTCGCCCGCCAGCCCGATTGACTACCTGAAAATCCCGATTCAGACGTTGAAAGTGGGGTCGCTCGGTATTCACAACTGCCTTGGTCTGGCGCGGGTTAAAAACGCCAGAGTCCTGATTGCCAGTACGTCAGAAGTGTATGGCGACCCCACCGTTCACCCGCAACCCGAAGAATATTGGGGCAATGTGAACCCCGTTGGGCCGCGTGGCTTGTATGACGAAGCCAAGCGTTTTCAGGAAGCGATGACGATGGCCTACCACACCTATCACAACCTGGAAACCCGGATCATTCGGATTTTCAATACTTACGGCCCCCGGATGCGGCTCAACGACGGGCGTGTATTGCCCGCGTTTATCGGTCAGGCACTGCGGGGCGAAGACCTGACGGTGTTCGGCGATGGCAGTCAGACCCGCTCGTTTTGTTATGTGGATGATTTGGTCGAAGGCATTTATCGGCTGCTCCTGAGTGATTACGCCTACCCGGTGAACGTGGGCAATCCAACCGAAATTACGATCAAAGAGTTTGGCGAGGAAATCATCAAACTGACCGGCACCACGCAAAAATTGGTGTTTAAAGACCTGCCCAAAGACGACCCCAAACAGCGCAAACCCGACATCACTAAAGCCCGCGAACTGCTGGGCTGGGAACCCAAAGTTGACCGCGCCGAGGGCCTGAAGATCACCTACGACTACTTCAAAAGTCTGCCGCAGGAAGAACTCTACCGGGCCGCGTATCACCGCGAGTTTAAGTAGGCGTTAAAAAGTTAATGAATACTCAACACGGCCCTGTTGCTGATGATAGGCCTGCCCGCTTTGGCTCAGCGCGTTTGTCCAGTTCACCGCAAACCGGTGTACGGAGGTTAGCTGATAATTCACCGTCAGGGCTGTGTTGATAACGGTTCCATCCAGATTAACGTCGGTCAGTGTTTCGCGGCTTTTGAGGTAGCTGACCGACAGCAGCAGATTCAGCTTATCATCTTTTAAAAGCCGTTTTCCGATCTCTACCGATGGCCCGGCAAACTCGATGCTCAGGTCGGCAGATTTGGTCAGGGTGTACGAATACCCCAAGTTCACATCTACGTTGGCCGTCAGGTGTTGCCAGGCATAACTCAGGGTATAATTCCAGTTTTGATTCTGGTTCAGGGCCGCCGTAAAGGGGTTCAGGTCTTGTAATTCCTGGTAGGTGGCCGAGCCGGTAACGGTATGCGTCATGGCCTTGCCCGCCCAAAGTTTAAACACGTTGCCCGACAGCGTTTGGTTGTTTTGAACCACCCGCGCCGTGTCGTTCAGGGGCCGGTAGCCCGCCCGTTGGGTGATGCCGTAGTTAGACACCGTCACGTCGAGCGACAGGTCTTTTTTCGAGGAGTATGACGCACTCACCGAACCAATCAGGCGGTCGGTGCGGGTCTTTTTCTGGTTCATCAGGTTGTCGCGTTGCCAGCCGATGCTGGTTCGCAACTGGAGCCGTTTACTGAACAATTTAAGCGACGGAGCTACCGTAACATTCTCTATATCCGTCTGAAAATAATACGCCCCCATTGACTTGTAGTCGGGTTCGATGCGCTTGTAACGGAGTTTCAGGTCGGCCCAGCGGCCCCGGTAACTGAGCGATGCTTGTAGGGCGGTGTAAATTTGGGTGGCTTCCCGCGCCGTAAACAGGTTTTTCAGTTGGCCCAGATACTGAAACCGCTCGTTGTGGCTTGTAATGGTGGCTACGGTGTCGGTTCGGCTGTCGTGGGTGTAGGCACTGCCGGCCGCGTCTATTTCTACGGACAGTTTTTTGCTGAACTGGAATCGCCCGCTCAGGCCAAGCACCACGTTTTCGGCGGGGGCCAGTTGGGGCAGGGTGTCAGACCGGATAGACTGTACATCGTCGGCCACGCGGAGCAGAATCAGGTCGAGGTAGGAGCGGGCGTTACCCAGGCCCACTTTCGCGCTGTAGCCCGACCGCCGGAAGGTAGCCACCCGGTCGGGGTCGGCGTAGTTCGCATCGATGGCCCGGTTAAACTTGCCCATCACCGCACCAACCCGAAGCAACCCCGGATTCAGTTCGATACCCGCGCCGAGAAAGGTGTGGCCCGCCAGTGTGAGGGGCGAAAACTGCACATTACGATAACCGCCGTGCAGCGTGAGCCAGTTGCGAAAACGGGGGCTAACACCCACCTGATTGTAGGATTGCCGGTAACGTTGGGGTTCAGAACTCCACAGCAACCGGACAGGGACCTCCCAGCCCGAGCGTGAACTGAGGGTAACGGAGCCGGCCACTCCCCAGGGCATTACCCGCATCTGGGGAGCCTCCAGGCCGCGCAACGAATAAAATCCGGTAGTCAGCACGACCTCGCCCGTTACCTGTACCGACGGGACTTTTTTTGTTGTCGAATCGGGTAAAGCCGATGCTGGTTTAGTGGCAATTGACGGGGTTGATACGCCGTAGCAAAAGAGAAAAAAGAGGATGGTTTTCACGGCGTTTGTGGTTGCTGAAGAACACCACAAAATTGGCCGTTTCAGGGGGGCGGTTTCAATACGAACTTGTTTGTATTTTGTTGCTAATCAACCGAAACAGCCCGTAAAAAACGAACAGTACCACCAGCCCGAAACTCAGCCATTTAGCCAGTTTGAACACTTCGCACAGCACCGCAACGGTGGTTGACTGAGTTGGGTAATTAGTGAGCAGGCTTACAATCGTTGCGTTCTCGAGGTAATCGAAAATCAGGCTGGTGAACGGAAGTACCGTCAGCCAGCGGAACGGCTTGTATGGCTTGTTTCGGAACAGCATCGTCAGCGCCACGGCGAGTAAAAAGCTGTACACCAACGGGTAAGCCAGGTCGGTGGTGAGTTCGGTGCGGGCGTAGTAGGCGCGGGCTTCGGGCCCATAATCGGCAACCATCTGCAACGTCTGGGTAGGGTTAAAGCCAAACGTCAGATCAATGGGGCCGACGGATTTGCCCGCCAGCTGGTTGATGGTAATTTCGGCGTTTTTGAGCCAGTAAGCCGGGAAGCTGACATAGAGAACCAACAAAAAAACCAACGTTTTCCAGTTGGCAATGCGGTCAATGAAATTGGAGAGGGTCGTCATGATTTGGGGGTGAAGGACTACAAAGTTGACTGTTTTTTTAACGGCTATGATACCCGGTTTTGTCATGCCGCCGCAGCAGGTATCTTATGAGTGTCCCTTCTCGTAAGTGGCCTGCTGCGTCGGCATGACGAAATCAGATTCTACTTCTATTCGCCCTTGATCCCGTCAATTTCGAGGAAGTAGTCCGAGGCAAATGTGCCGCCAGTTCCGCCACTGGTTAAGTCTAATTTAGGGATGCAGAAGCAAACTTTGGCTTTGTGCTTCTCGCTGTACACACACCGCATTTCGCCGGTGCAGGGCTTGGGTGGCTGGGTTCCGCAGGTAGAGCAGGCCTCGTCGTCGAACTTGATGACCAGGCCCGTTGCCCGACGTACTTCGATGCCACTGATTTCGCCGGAGCGAGCCATGAACAACAGGGTTGAGCCATTGCGCAACCGGACCAGGTTACGGCCTTCACGCACCTGAACCGAACCCGATTCAGTCGTCGGGGGGGCTACGTTGGCAGCGAATGATACGGCCATAACGGCCACGAGCAGGGCGAACATAATGCTTACTTTTTTCATTGGATTTGATTGGTTTGAATTGATTAAAAAAGAGAAAACTAATTGAGGAAAAGAGAAAACTGGTTAAAAAAAAGAGGAACTTGATCAAGAAAAAGAGGTTCATTTTACTGCCTTTCTTATGATACAAAGATAGCAGGCCGGGGAGGGGCAAATCCATACAAACAAGGTTGTATTTTTCAGGCTTCGACCCGGTTTTTGAGGGGCTTCAACGCTTTTTTTGTTGGGTACAATGCCTGCAACTCCTGCGTTAGCCCTTTGTAAATGAGTGGGTTGAACGGAGCCATAAACTCAGCAACGGGGTTGCGGGTCCGGCGTGGATTCAGGCCCATGTCGCGCATGAGTTCGTCGG
>JBBRUV010000250.1:0-7608 GCA_038247465.1 Cytophagales bacterium | reverse complement strand
CTGGTGTGATGCGGGCTGCGATACGGGCGTTGGGCAATCAGCGCGGCTTTGATACCGAGTTTTCCGGCAACGGAGTGAATTTTGGTCGTTTCGAGTGCTTCGGCTAACGACAAGGGCGGCAAAATACTCGGCAATCGCTTGGCAAGCATGGTTTTGCCGGCTCCGGGCGGGCCAATCATAATCACGTTGTGGCCCCCGGCAGCGGTAATTTCCATCGCCCGTTTAATGTTTTCCTGCCCCTGCACGTGCGAAAAATCAACATCATAACTGTTTTGGTTATACAAAAACAGGTCGCGGGTGTCGGTCACGAGGGGTTCAATAGCCTTTTCGCCGGTCAAAAAACCAATCGCGTCCATGATATTCTCGACCGGAATCACGTCTAACTGATTCACTATGGCGGCTTCGTGGGCGTTTTCGGCGGGCAAAATAAACCCTTTGTAGCCTTGCTTCCGGGCTTCGATGGCAATGGGCAACACGCCTTTTATGGGCCGCAGTTTACCGTCTAAAGCCAGTTCGCCCATAATCACGTACTGTTCCAGGTCGTGTTTGAGGTCAATCTGTTCCGAGGCTTTCAGCACGCACAGGGCAATGGGCAGGTCGTAGGCCGAGCCTTCTTTGCGGATGTCGGCAGGGGCCAGATTAACCACCACTTTTTGCCGGGGCATTTTGTAGCCGTAGAATTTAAGCGAGGCTTCAACGCGCTGTTCGCTTTCTTTAACGGCACTGTCGGGCAGGCCCACAAGGTGAAAGTGCATCCCCTGCGCCACCACCACTTCAATGGTAATAAGTGTGGCATTTACGCCATACACGGCGGCCCCGAAGGTTTTGGCAAGCATGATAATTTGGTTATTACAGAAATTTATACAGTTGGCTGGCCCAATGGCCGCTGGTTTTCCAAAGCTAAGTCGGCAGGCAGAAAAAAACTACTTTACCAACACACGACAATTCGGTACGCTTCTTGAAATAACGACAAAAAGCGGTGGTGGTCAGAACACCTGCGCCATGCCTTTTTGGGCGAGCAGTCCGGCAAAGTGTTCCGCTAAAACAGCGTTTTCTAAAAACTGAACACCCTGATCGGCCCGGCGCAAGAGCAGCATAACGGGGTCAAATTCGGGCATCGCATTAAATAACGCTTTCATGCTGATGGGGTTAGGGTTTTTAAATGATCCGCGCTTTTGTCATATTGACAATAAGAAGCATCCCTTGATACTGTTGTAAGATGCTTCCTGTCGTCAGCATGACAAAGAGCCGATTTGTGTGTTTTGCATCAGAAGATTTACCCCTAATTTGTGTTTTCTACAAAAAATAGATTGGAATAATACATATTCTGGCGAGCAAGCGGCATCTGTTAGAAAGTACGACTCGCGATCTTTGTTCCGTAAAACATCACAGAACAATGATCGCAACGCCAACCCAGACCTTCGCGGCTCAACTGAATGAGCCATACACCTTACCCGCCGAAGCCATTACTTTTTACCGCGAAAACGGCTACGTGAAACTTAAAAACGCGCTATCTGCCGACGTGCTGGCCCACTACAATGACCTGATTACGGACTGGGTTTTCAAACTCAACAGGCTCACCAAACCGATGGAAGAGCGCACGACGTATGAACGGGCTTTTTTGCAGGTGATGAACCTTTGGCGAGAAAGCGACGAGATTAAACCCTTCGTTTTCTCGAAACGCATGGCCCGGATTGCCGCCGAATTGATGGGCGTTTTGGGGGTGCGGCTTTACCACGACCAGGCCCTGTACAAAGAATCATCGGGGGGCATTACGCCCTGGCACGCCGATCAATATTACTGGCCTCTCTCGAATACCAACACCGTTACGGTCTGGATTCCGTTGCAGGAGACCCGGATGGAAATGGGGCCGCTGGCCTTCGCCGAGAAAAGTCAGCACGTCGACATTGGCCGCGATCAGAAAATTTCTGACGAATCGGAGCGACTCCTGACTGAGGCCATGACCTCGTTTACACTCAATGAAACACCGTTTGATTTGGGCGAAGTCAGCTACCATGCGGGCTGGACGTATCACCGCGCCGGGGCCAACGTTTCGGGGGAGCCGCGCAAAGTGATGACCATGATTTACATGGACAAAGACATCAGAATTGCCGAACCCGACAATAAAAACCGCGTTGATGACTGGCAAACGTGGCTTGCCGGCAAAGCCGTTGGTACCGTCGCCGATAGTGAACTGAATCCGGTGCTGTACGTGTAGCGTGGTGGTCGGCCATTGCCTTTTCAACCCTAAAGAGTCTGTTATAAACTCTTGATTATGAGAAAAATAACCCTGTTTAGCTTCTTTTTTCTTGCCACCTGCGCCACCCTTTCGGCCCAGCGCGCAGAACCAGCCCTCACTTCTGCGCTGCCTCTTCGCACTTTTTAGCCAGTTTAGTGGCACTTTCACTACCCCAGTGCGGTGCAATGCCCGATGCGGGGGCCTGAGCAAACAGTTGTACAGCCCGGTTTGCCAGTTGGCAGGCCTGCGCTTTGTCACCACCGTAGCCAGCGGGCGCCGAACTGCGTAACTGCGCCAGTACAATCATCACCCGTGGATTATTGGGATTTTGTGTCAGTGCCTGCTGCAAGGCCTGCCCACCCAACGCCGAATATTTTGGTCCGCGACTCATGAAATCGACGTTGATCCGGGCGAAATGTACGGTCGCTTTCAGACACGAAATCTCCGAATTAGCGGGGCTGAGCGAATCGGCTTTGCCGGCCAGCGCGTCGGCTTTGTCGGCCCAGGTATCAATCTGATTTTTGTCCGGCTCGCGGTTGGCTACGGTCATGGCGCACATTGGCGTAGTAATACGGCAGCCACTGCGTTTTCTCGACGGCAGCAACCCGCTCAAACGCGTTCATCAGGGCCAGAACCGTCGGCAGCGACCGCGCCGTATCGAACTGGGCGACGTTTTTGGCCATTGCCTTTTGGTATTTTTCGCTTTGCGCGAACGTAGTGGTACCAAACAGAAACAGATGGACGAGGGTAATCAGGATGGTTTTCATGGTTTTGACGATTTGATTGGTTGTTAAATTGAATTTTGACCGATTACAGTTGACTGTTGATAATTTCCTGCCGACGGTCGACGCCGAGGGTGACGAAGATGCCGACGAATACGAACGGATTGTTGACGGGCCGGATGGCTTCGCGCCGGTCGGGATGAGTGGTCGAATAGGTGTAGCCGAAAATTTGCTCGTTGCCCAGCACGTTGCTCACCGTCAGCACCAGGATTGACGGTGCTTTCCGAATCGCCATCAGGTGCGCCAGACTCAGGCCGAGGTTATGGTAGGCGGGCGTGCGGTCGGTCATGAAATCGGCAGCGGATCGGTTCGGGTTGGCGTAGGGGCGGGCGGCCCCGTAGGTATAGGTCAGGCCGAGGTTGGTTTTGATGCCGGTGAAAAAGTGTTTGGCTACCACCGAGGCTGTGTGCCGGGCCGCAAACGAGGGCTGCACGGCGATGGGATAATCCAGAAACTGCCGCTTCGTATCCAGAAAAGAATAGGACACCCAGAAATCGACACCTTCGATGCTCTTCTTGTCCCGGTAAAACAACTCGAAGCCACGAGCATATCCCGATCCGCCGTTGTTCAGGGCGGGCGTTGTCCGAATCAGACCGGCGTACTGCTTGTAGAAAACCTCCGCGCGAAATGTGCGCTCGGCCCCGATTTTCTGGTAGCTGACAATGTAATGATCGGCTGAGGTATAGGTCAGGGCAGGGGTTTTGAGCCGAAAAAGGCGGTCGGGTTTCTGATAGAATTTGCCATAAGATGCCGACAACAGCCCATCCTGACCGATGCTGTAGCCCAGCGACAACCGGGGTGCTACGTTGGCCCGCCCCAGCAGCGACGAATACTCGACCCGAACGCCCATCCGGGCCGACAGCCGGTCGGTCAGGTACGATTCGGTTTCGGCAAACGAGGCCAGATACAAGTCCGTAAACCGCGTCGCGTTCTGTTGTTCCGTCACCCGGTGAAGTTCCGTGCCGACCGTCAGCCGGGTCCGGTTCAGGATCAATTTGGACAATACATTACGGACTTGCAGCAGCGACGACGCATCCGTTCGCCCGATTGTTGAGTCCGGGCGGTCATTGTTTTCAACCCGGATACCCAGCTCCGTTTGGTCGGTGTTGCGGCTATATGACAGGCCCGACTGCCATTTCCAGCCGTTGGCGAGGTTTTGGCGGTAGGTTAGATTGGTGTACAGGTTCTGGGTTCGTTAAGCTGATGCGGTTGGTTACGCCGGGATAGTTGATGTTCCCCTGATTGATGCCCAACGCACTCAACCCAGCGTTGACGTACAGTTTCAGCATTCCGCCATTCCGAAACTGCTTCCGCACGAAGGCGTTCCCGTCCCAGAAAGCCGGTTTCCGGTCAAACTGAACCGTTCCCGGCAGCAGTCCATTGTACAGGCTGAGGTTAGTGTGGCTGATGCCTCCGCCGTAGGACAGTGTTTTGTCGGCGTTCAGCCGCTGCGTCCCCGCCGTCAGCATAATCGGTGAGATGGTCAGTTCGGTGCTTGATTTAACGGGCTGATCTTCGGTTTCCAGCACCAATGCCGACGACAGGGCCTGACCATACTGCGCCGAATAAGCACCCGTCGAGAAGAACGTGTCCTTGAACATTCCCGGCGCAAACCGGCTGCGGGCGGCCATATTCGCCGGACTGCTATGGGTAAAGTTACTGACCAGCAGCCCATCTATATACACCTTCGTTTCAGTACCGGTGCCTCCCCGTACAAACAGGTCACCGCTCTCACCCACCGGCTGCGCACCGGGCAGCGTTTTCATGGCCGAAAGCACATTGCCGTCGGTGGCGGTGGTCAGCACTTCGAGCGGGTTCAGCGTGGTGTATTTGTTTTTGTCGTTCAGGTCGAACAGCCGGGGCCGCACCACCACGTCTTTCAGCAGCATGGATTTCGTCGTGAAAACAACCTTCAGTTTACCCAGGCTTTTGCCGGTTAGCTCGACGGGCAGCGACACATCGACGAAGCCGGTCAATTTGGCCACGAGCGTGAACGTCCCGGTTTCGTCGGTGTCAAAACTGAACTCACCTTTCTCGTTGGTGATAGCTCCGTCGTAGGTGCCATCCAGCGAAACGGTCGCCTGTGCCAGCGGGCGGATCACGTTATAGGTCACCGTACCCGACACCCGGGTTGTCTGAGCGAAGGTTGTCCCGGTTAGTCCCAGCAGGAACATCAACAAAAACAGGGCAGTAGAGAAGCGTATCATGGCCGTAGTTAGTTTGTGTCAGCGATTTGTTGAGACAAACGTCGGCAGGCTTCTCAGACCCTGCAATGGGGTGGGCTGGGTGGTAGGGTTTCTGGGACTAAAAGCCCGTTTTTGGGGTATTTGGGCCGTTTCTGGGATGAATGGGAAGGGTCGGAAATTGATGGGGAGACAATTTCCTTTACTCTTTCCACCGCCACTCGTTGGCAATTTGCAGGGGTGTTCTCAGCCCTTGCGCCACCAGAAAGTCGCGGGTTTGGGTGTCGCCGAGCCGGCGGGCGGGCAGGTCGGGCGCGTTGGCAAGGGCATACAGCAACATGGCCCCGTAGCGAACAGTGTTGCGCTGCTGTTCTTTGTTGACGAGTTTGATATCGTCGCAGTTGGCGTGGTAGCAGTCCAGCACTTCTTTGTCGAGGTGCCCGTTCATGCCCACCACTGGTACCCCTTCGAGCATAAACGGCTGATGGTCCGAGTGCAGCCCGGCCTGATTGCTCATCTGATTCAGAAACGCCGGGTCGGTGCGTTTAATGGTCTCGCCTACATCGGTCAGCAAGGGCATAAGTTCGGGTCGGCCAAAGGCGTTCAGACCGCGTGGGTCGTTGGTCATGTCAAAGTTCATCATCACCCGGATATTGTCTAACTGCCGGGCTTGTTTGGCCTGGTCAACCATCGCCCGCGAACCGAGCAGGCCCTGTTCTTCGCCCATAAACAGCATAAATTCGATGCTACGCTTTGGCTTGATTCGTAACGCTTTGAACGTGCGGGCAATATCCATCACGGCAAACGACCCGATGCCGTTATCAATGGCTCCGGTTGCCAAATCCCAGGAGTCGAGATGACCACCGATAACGATTTTCTCGGTCGGGAAGGTCGTGCCGCGCAGGGTTGCCACCACGTTCCGGGCGCGGATTTTACGGCTGTGATTCGTCATATCAATCACGGCGTGGAGGTGGTCTTTGTTTTCTTCGGCCATCCAGGCCCGAATTTTACGGCCACTTTCGAGGGAGATACAGACAGCAGGAACCGGAATCAGTTTACCCGTTACAGAAGCTGTGCCGGTGAGCAGCACGTTGCCCGGCACCAGATTTACCATGATTACGCCAACAGCACCGAACTGAATGGCGAGAGCCGTTTTTTCGGAACGGTGCAGGTTTCGGGAACCTTTGGTTGGCTCGGCCAGGCCAATGTTTACCAGCGCAATGTTGCCTTTGAGTTTATGCCTCATAGCCGCAAAATCACCTTCGAGCCCATTGCCCACGTCCACAATTTCGGCTTCGGCATGGGCCTGCACCGGCGAGTGCGCCAGCGATACCACCGGCACCGACCGGAAATTGTCGCTCTTGTTCGGTACAACCGACATTGTAACGGTGTCGCGACTCCAGGCTTCAACCTCAAATGTCTCAAACCGAACATCTTTGAACCCGTAACTTTTCAGGAGGTCGAAGGCGTATTGTTCGGCGCGGGTTCCGTTGGGGCTACCCGTGAGCCGGTGGCCGATGGTTTGGCTGGCACCGGCTAAGGTTTCATAGGCGCGGCTGTTTTTGAGTACCTCGGCATTGATGCGGGCAAAGGGCTTATCAAACGAAGGTGGAGCCACAAAAGCGACACCAGCCGAGCCGGTGATAAGTAACAAAAACCAGTAACGGCGGGCAACGGTAAGGTGATTCATGCGGGGTTAATCTGGGCTAAAACCAGGTCAAGGATTATGCTGAAAGATACGAAAAAACGGGCCAACAACCGGCTTGCCCGGTAGGACGCAAAAACGGGCCAAAGCGTTCGAGTCGAGAGTAAAAAAAGTTTAGTGTATTTTTGAGGAAACGACACCCAGATGGAAACGGCTTTTTTCGACGCAATCGAAACGTATCAATCAGAAGACATCATATCATTGAATCATTCCCGGATTATTTACCGGCTCAGCGTTGCCCTTAATCAGTATGAGGACCGATACGATATTTTCCCGGAGTTAGAACTTGAACTCTCGACCGGCAAATGCAAGCCCGACGTAAGTATTTATCCAACCGTACCGACTGACTGGCTTAACGACGTGATTTTTTATACGAAACCGCCAATTTTAGCGATTGAAATTCTCTCGCCAAAACAAGCACTAAACGACCTGACCGACAAAGCCTACAAACAGTATTTTCCGGCAGGGGTGCAGGTTGTTTGGATCGTCGTACCCGTTTTGCAGCATGTTTATGCGTTTTTTACCAACGGGACACGACAAAACTGCTACAATGGTGTCTTATATGATACCGTAACGGGCATTAGTCTCGACTTAACTACTATTTTCCGGTAACCCTTTTAGCCAATGAAAAATCAATTTCCCCCTGATACACTGGGTGCATATCTGAATTTACTAAAATTGGGCGTACGCACGGCGGTT
>JBBRUV010000249.1:0-7628 GCA_038247465.1 Cytophagales bacterium | reverse complement strand
TATCGGTGGCGCTTAGTTTAACCAAACAAAGATGCGTGTCCAACATCAAGGCATTTCAGGAAGACGCAAATGCCAATCCAATGATTATCAGTGCTTTATTTGTGCATCATCAGCCGACATAATTTCTATGAAAAGGCCCTGGTGAAACAGGTCTTTTGCCATTTTTTGATTTAGTTTTACGGGTGGTTTTGTGGAAGATAAAGATACGCCCGGTTTCTCAACGTTTTGATATGACCACTGCCATTCTGATTGACGACGAGCGCATGAGTCTCGATGTGCTGGCGATAAAACTCCGGCGTGTGGCTCCTGATGTGCAGATTCTGGCCGCTTACGACCAACCCGAAGACGCACTCGCGGGCTTGCGGCAACTACGGCCTGATGTGCTGTTCTTAGATGTAGATATGCCCCGAATGGATGGTTTTGCGTTGCTGAATCAGTATGGCCCCTATCCGTTTGAGGTGATTTTCACAACCGCCCACAGTCGCTATGCCATTGATGCCGTGCGGCAGAGTGCGGTTGATTTTCTGCTCAAGCCCGTTTCAGAAACCGAACTCGCAACGGCCCTGCATCGGCTCGAAACCCGCCTGATGGCTAAGACGCAACCCATACCCGCCTGGCCGTTGCAGTTTCAGAAACTCCCGGTTCCGTCGGGGCGCGGAGTGGTGTTTGTTGCCATCGAAACCATCGTTCGGCTCGAATCTGACAGCAATTACACTACGTTTTATTGCACCGACCGACCCAAAATTGTGGCCTCGCGCACCCTGCGCGAGTTTGCCGAGATTCTCCTGCCGATGGGTTTTCTGCGGGTGCATCGGTCGGCGGTGGTAAACGTGCGGCACGTGGCCGAATACGTCCGGGGCGACGGTGGCACGCTTATTATGACCGACGGCAGCGAGGTTGAGGTGTCGCGCCGGGAGAAAGCCTTAGTGCTGGAATTGCTGGGACTGGCGGGCTGACCGCTAAAACCCCGGCTCATTCGTCTCCGCCGTTCGCGGCCCAAACCCCGCCGTTCACGCACTGCCCATCGTAGCCTGTAGTGGGTTCGTGTAGGTTTGTCGAAACACTCTGTTTCCACGAAGACGATGAACCAATTCCTGCTTATCTGCCTGTTTGTAAGCCTGTTGGCCTGCTCAAAATCTGCTGACGATCCCGGTACCTGCGCCGACTGCACCTGCGACCCGACCCGACCTGGCTGCGGCCCTGTTGTGACTCCGCCCGTTACACCCACCGTTACAACACCTACCACGCCAACAGTAACGACACCCGTTACGCCCGGAACCGGCAATTTGGGCAACGGGCAACCCGGCACGGTAGGGTTAGCCGGCATCAGCGCGTGGGATAACCTGTCGGCTACCGAAAAAAGCCGCGTCAAGGGCTGGAATAGCCTGTTTGTGCATGCTTCGGTTGGTGGAGATTTAGAAGACGGTTGTCAGAATAATGGGTTCAAGTTTGAATTCTATGATGGCAACAAACTCTACGACGGCCTGAACGGTGCCGACTGGAACTCAATCAACAACGGCAACAATATCTCGAATGGCGAGCCGGACAAAAAGATGGCCGCCTTCAAACGCGAAGCCCTCGAACAAAAAGCCAAACTGCAAATCGCCATCTTCAAATTTGGTTATGCCGACATCACCGATGCCAATGTCGAAGCCACCAAAACGGCCTATAAACAGATGATTGACGAGCTGCGGGCAGGCGGCATCAAACGCTTCGTGCATATCACCCCGCCGTTGATCTACATCGTGACCAAAGACGACGGTAATGCAGCCAAGATGAAAATGGGCCAGTGGATGCGCGACACCTTTAAGGCGCAGGACGTGATTTTTGACTTGCAGGAAATCGAATCGGACAACGGGGCCTGTAAACTCGGAACCGTCTGGACAATCTGCGATAAGTACCGTTCAACGGCCAATTGTCCCAGCAAAGGGCAGGGCATTGATTCTGCCGAAGGCCAGGGCCACCTCTGCGAAAAAGAAGCCAACCGCATCAGCAAAGCCTTTTTGATGAGTATTTATAACGCCGGAAAATAACCTAAAACAATTCCATAAAACCATGAAAAAGCTACTGATCTACAGCGTGTTATTGGCTGTTTTGTTCGGAAATTCGGGAGCGGGTTGCGAGGGCAATAAGGCCGATGATCCACAACCCGGCAGCGAAATCAAACTGATGGTCGGTGGCCTCTGGGAGGTAACGAAAGTTGTGACCCGCGATCCGAACGACAAGATTACGCTCACGATCAAAAAAGGCGCGATAGGCTATAAATTTTATTCCGACGGCAAACTGGAAAGCTGCTCGTTCGGAACGTGTGCCCCTCTGGGCCGCTGGTCTTTTCTGCTGAAAAACGGGGCTGTCGGAACCGGTACGTTGACCATGTTTATCGAAAACAGGGATGTACAGTCTGTTTATGGCAGTAAACTGGAGGGACAACTCGAAATCAATACCGACAACGACATAATCTGGGTCATTAAGGGCAACCCCATCGGAAACACGGATGCTACTCAGATGGAATGGACGATGGCGCGGAATCTTTAACTCAATAAACCCCATTCTCGCATGAAACGAACCCTGATTTGCCTGATTCTACCCCTGTTTCTAACGGCCAATGTGTTTGCGCAAAACGTAACCGGCACCTGGAAACGAACAGCCATGCTACTGACCGAAGCCAACGGTAAAACTGAAGATTCGATGCCGGAGATGACCCAGGCCATGCCCTGCACGGCTCAGATTACGTACACCTTTCTGGCCGATGGCACCATGCGTACCAATGTGCCCGACGCTTGTGGAGCCATAAAAAAGGCCACCGAAAAGATAAATAAGACGGCCCGGTGGTCGGTCAGCGGCAACAAACTGAAAGTTATGGTGCTGGACAAAAGCCTGCCCTATTCTGAGCAGGTTCTGACGATGAGTGGCAACACCATGACCTGGACGTTTGACTACGCGGCCAATCCGCAAATGCCAAACCCTACAAATGCCAAACGCTTAGTAATCAAATACGTCCGCGTGTAATCCGGGCAGATGTAATGCTATTTTCACCATGCAACTTAAACGTTAACGCCATGAAAACACACTCGAAAGTTCTCCTTGTCATCTTTACCCTTATTGGCCTTACCCAATGCCAGAAAGCCCCTGACTCTGACCCGAATCCGACAACGACTACCCCGCCTGGGAGCAGCAATACACCACCAGCGAGCAGTACCGAAACCCCAACCAAAACCTTTGTCTGCACTACACCCAACCCCACGCCCAGAACTTGGTTTGTGGCTCTCACCGGCAACGATGCCAACGACGGAACACTGGCTAAACCGTTGAGAACCATTCAGAAAGCTGTTGATTCGGCCAAACCCGGCGATACCGTAGAACTCAGAGCGGGGACGCACGAAAGCCGCGAAATCAAAATCCGAACCTGTAATCTCACCCTCCGGTCGTATCCCGGCGAGTGGGCCATTATCAAAGCGGTTACAAACGTAGAGGGTGTCAC
This sequence comes from Cytophagales bacterium, assembly GCA_038247465.1. Classification (GTDB taxonomy): domain Bacteria; phylum Bacteroidota; class Bacteroidia; order Cytophagales; family Spirosomataceae; genus JBBRNH01. The sequence continues at coordinate 4,147 of JBBRUV010000249.1, read as the reverse complement.
CTCGGTGCTGTGGTATCGCGAACCAACCATCGTGGGCGGGCTGATCGAGAATCTCGAAATTGTGGGCGGCTATTATTACGGCATCAAACTCGAAAACAACTGGGAAGATGGCGAACCCGTCAGGCGGGCCGTCAGCGACCTCACCATCCGCAATTGCCGGATTCACGACACGGGCCGCGATTGCATCAAAATTGTGCCGGGCTGCGCCAATATCAAGATTCTGAACTGCGAAATTCACCATTCGGGCGTGGGGCCGGCCAACGTGAAAGCCCAGAACGCCGAAGGAATAGACAACGTGAACGGCCCGAATATGCTGGTGCGGGGCTGTTATTTTCACGACATCGCCACCAACGGGTTGTATGCCAAAGGCGGGGCCAAAAACTGCATCATCGAAAACAACCTAATTGTGAATTGTGGCGAAACGGGCGTTTCGGCTGGCTTTACCGATACCGACGAAGAATGGTTCGACAAAGACAACACCGATTACACCGAAAGTTTCGACATCATTATCCGCAACAACATCATTGTCAACGCCAAATGGGGCGGGGTTGGGTTGTTTGCCGCCGTTCGTCCGCGCGTTGTCAATAATACGTTTGTGAACGTGGCCGCCAACACCCTCGGAGCCTTGTATATAAGCCGGGGGGAAACTTACGTTGGCCCCAGCGGACGGTTAGTAACGCCACCCTGCCGCGACGTAACGGTACTGAACAACGTTTTTGTGCAAACCCAGGTCAGCGACCGCCCGATGATCAGGATTCGCTACAACAACGACGACAAGGCCGAATCGCTAACGGGCAACAGCCAGATAGATTACAACCGCTATTACCGAACCGGCACAGCAGCTACCTACGAAAACCGCCAAACTGACAACCTGACCTTCGCGCAGTGGAAAACAGCTACCAAATTCGACGCGCATAGTACCGAAGGAGACCCCCAACTCGATGCCCAGCATCACCTCCGGGCCAGTAGCCCCTGCCTAAAAGTCGGGATTCTTCAATCAATCATCACCACAGATTATGACGGAAATCCGCGTTCGGGCAAGCCAGATCTTGGCGCGGATGAAGCAGGCGGCACCGCTTTGGTAGTACCACCACCCACCAGTCTGATTGGCACCGGATTGAAATAGCAAGGGCAACGTAATGACAGATCATAAATTTGCCGCATGAAATCACCCAAAGGTTGCTTGCTCATTGTAGCCGTGCTGGTTGTTGCGAGCCTGGCATTCACCGCTGTCAGCTACTACGGCAGCTATTTTTTTGACTTGTATCAACGCCCCTGGGCTTTCACATATGACCCGGCAAAACCGTTGTTGGTGGGGAAATGGGCCGGGCAATTCCGCGACCCCGATGGTGTACAAAAATCCCTGACGGTGGAAATTCTCGTGCCAGTCACCGACGAAGAACGCTGGAACAAAGCCGGTCGGCGGAAACGACGGAGCCGGACAAACAAAAAAAGCTTTGATGGGTTTGCTGCCGTAACCAGCCGCCGGGGTGCGGAGCAATACGAACTGTGGGGCAGTGTGAAAGAGCGAGAGGGCCGCACGTTTAGATTCTCAATACGTCCTGTGGATGAGAAAAAAATGCCCTTGCCCAATTTTCAGGTACTCGAAGCTAATGCTGGCTCCTGGAGCGATAATACTATGACAATACCGTCAGTTTCAGTTACCGCAAGGCCGACGGCGCGGGTTTCTGGAGCAGCGCCGACCCGCGATTTGAGAAAAAAGCGGTTGTTAAATTGGTGCGCTTCTGAACGTTACGCCTTTGTAAAGCCGCTTCACATCAAGCGTTACGGCCAACGAACGCAGGTAAATCGTCTGTTCAAGGCTATCGGCTTCGGTATCCTGCCAGGTTCGCTTGGCAATTTTGTAGGAGGCCGTCACCATCGGAAACCGTTGATGAATCAGTACGTATTCCTGAAACGAGGGGAGCGTTTTGTAATAATCAAATTTGCGGCCTTTGTCGTATCGGGCTGTGCCGGGCGACAGCACTTCTACAATCAGCAAGGGGTTGGTAATGATGTCTTCGCGGTCATCATAAAATTCAAGGGCTTCGCAAACCACCACCGCATCTGGATACAGAAACGACCGTAGGGCCGGAACCTGAATTTTGGTATCGCTGGTTAATACCAGATACGTGTCGGCTTTCGCATCAAGTGCATTGTTGAGGGCCGTGATTACGTTGGCCGTAATCAGATTGTGAACTGCTTTTGCGCCTGCCATTGGGATAATTTCGCCGTCGTAGTATTCTGATTTTTCCAGATTTCGGTCTTCCATCGCCAGGTATTCTTCGATGGAATAGAGCCGTTCAGCCGTTGCTACCATAGCCGTTGTGGGGGTTAAATTCATCAGCAAGATACGCAAAAACGCCCAACCACTTGCCGTTGCTTCGTTGTATCTTTGTTCAAAACCAACAAGAAAATGGGACTGGTATATGCTGATATTGAACTGATCAATGGCGAAGACCTTGCCCTTGCCCGCCGACATTTTATTGGCGAAGAGGAAATTAAACGCATGAACGTATCGGCTCTCGTTGATACCGCAGCATTGATGCTTTGTATTAGCGAGAGCATCCAGGAACGGTTGCAGTTTCCGGTGGTTGAAAAACGAAAAGCCGAAACCGCCGACGGGCGAATTGTGGATTGTGACGTAGTTAGTGCCGTGGAGTTGCGATTCCGAAACCGCCAAACCAATGGTACTACCCGGTAATAGCGAGGTCTTGCTGGGAGCCATCCCGCTCGAGGATATGGACGTGCTGATTTTGCCGCAGCGACAGGAACTTATCGTGAATCCAGAACACCCGTACTTTGCCCAGATGAAGCTGAAATAACAAGAGCCAGACAGTTTGCCCGGCTCTGCTTATGTTAAACCAATATCTCGACTCTTACACCGTAATCGTTTTTCCGGGAACAGCCACTGGGTAAAACCCATCGGCACCGGGAAGCAACTTCGGCATCGCGTCCCAGGCGAGTTTGGCCGGGAACAAATCAATCTGCGAATTCAACGCTTCGTCCCACTTCACGAGCTTGCCCGAATACGTTGCCATGCGGCCCATGATGGCTGTCAGCGTGCTTTTCGCGCCGTTTTCGGCATCGGCAAATTTGTATTCGCCTTTGGCAATGGCGGCAAACAGTTCGTCGTGTTCGATCTGATAGGGGTTGCCATCGGCCTTGCCGTTATGCACGTACAACGGCTGGCCTTTGTAGTTCAACAACGCCGATTTTTGCCCGAAAGAGTCCACCTTACCTTTTGTGCCCACAAATTTCTCGTCCACAATGCTGTGTGTGCCTTCGTAGTGGCGGCATTGGCTGTTGATGAGCGTACCGTCGGCGTAGGTGAAATCAACAATATGGTGGTCAAAAATTTCGCCGTGTTCCTTGCCGTTGCGTACCTGCCGCCCGCCCGTTCCCTGCGCCGAAACCGGATAGCTGCGTTTGACCCAGTTGGCAACGTCAATGTTGTGAATGTGCTGCTCGTTGATATGGTCTCCGCAGAGCCAGTTGAAATAATACCAGTTTCGCATCTGGTAATCCATTTCGGTTTGGTTAGCCTGCCGGGGTTTGTTCCAGACTCCGCCACTGACCCAATACACGCTGCCGCCCACAATGTCGCCAATCATGCCATCATGAATCCGCTTAACCATCTGGCGATAATTGGGCTGGTAGTGTCGTTGCAGGCCCACCACCACGTTCAGTTTTTTGCGTTTGGCTTCTTCGGCGGCTGCCAGCACGCGCCGGACACCGGGCGCGTCGGTGGCAACGGGTTTCTCCATAAACACGTGCTTGCCCTGCCTGATTGCCTCCTCGAAGTGCATAGGCCGGAAACCGGGGGGCGTTGCCAAAATCACAACATCGGCCAGCGCAATAGCTTGTTTGTAGGCATCGAAACCGACAAATTTATGGTCGTCCGGCACGTCCACTTTTTTCCGCACGTCCACCTCCGCACCCGACCAGTCTTTGTAGGCTTTCTCGGTCAGGCTGGCGTAGGCTTCGTCGAGCCGGTCTTTGAACGCATCGGCCATCGCTACAATCATGATGTTATGCTTTGTAGAAAGAGCATGTGCAGCCGCGCACGTGCCGAGCCCCCAGCTGAAGAAGAGGGACAAATTGATGGTGTCTTAGACAGTATAAAGATAGAAGATCAAGATAGCCG
>JBBRUV010000248.1:0-7683 GCA_038247465.1 Cytophagales bacterium | reverse complement strand
GCGTGGCGAGGTTGATGCCCGTGTTCTTTTTCAAATACTCGAAATCCATGAATTTTGCATAGTCACCATATTCGATGGCGGCTGGCGTTCCCGCGTTTTCGGTGCGGAGGTTCTGATGCTGATGCTCGTAATTTTCGTTCATCTCGGTCATTCGCACAGCCGCAAACCCGCGTTGCACATACGGCGTGTGGTCGCCCCCGCGCAGGTAACGGTCGTTGCGATAGATCAGCACCACCTCCAGATTTTCGACGTACCGCTCACCAATTTCTTTCAGATACCGGGCCAGCGTCCGGGCTTTGCCGTCGTTTTCGTTGCCGTATTGCCGGATACCGGGGGCGCGGTCGGCGGTTTGGTAAGCGGGTAGTCCCTCGCTGAATACCCGGAGCCGGGTATTATCAATAATCCGGGTGTCAGAACTATTGTTGCTGCCCATTATGTCATTGTTCAGCACGGCTTCCAGATCCCATTTTTCCTGCACGGCCCGTTCGGAGAGGTGTTCGGCTCCCAGCAGTCCCTGTTCTTCACCGCACAAGGCCACAAAAATTATCGTAGCCGGAAACGCCTGTTTGCTCATCACGCGGCAGAGTTCCATCACGGCAGCCGTACCAGAACCGTCATCGTTGGCACCGGGTGCGTCGCCTTCCCGATCCTGTACGCTGCTGTTTCGACTGTCGAAGTGGCCCTGAACGATGAAAATACGCGTGTCGGCAGGGTCGGTGCCTTTCAGTGTTGCCATCACGTTGCCCATGTCGGCCACCGCATCCACGCGCCTGCCGTCGGGTTGCAGCGTCCAGGTGTCGAGCGTAGCCGTGAGCCGCCCGCCCGACTCTTTGGCATATTGCCGAAACCGGCCCAGAATCCAGTTCCGGGCCGCACTGATGCCGCGTGTAGTGGAATTCTTTTGCTTATCGGGAAGGTTACTGAGCGTTTGCCGAGTGCCAAAATTGACTAAGCCGACGATGTGCGCCCGCAGGCTATCGGCAGACAGTTCACCGATCATCCGCACAATCTGCGGGTCGCGGTTGATGATGGCGGTCTGGGAAAAGGCCGAAAACGGAAGTAGAAAAAGGAGCAGGAGACGGTATTTCATGCGGGTTCAGCGTTTTGATAAAGGCCAAAAATAGCACGAAATCAGGTGTTGAGCTATGCTTGTCAGTCAGAGCGTTCGTCTTTCAGATAATGCAGTCAATTACTTGAAAATACCTTTCGGATCGGCAAGTTTAGCCTGTAGTTCGCTGAGGTACAGCACGTCAATTGCACCGATATCTATCACGTGAGCCTGATGGAAAAAGTCCCAGGCACCGGCATAATCGGCGTATGCAAACCGGGAGAGGGATAATTTGAGCAGAATAGGGGCACTTTTCGGACTCAGCGCGTTGGCCCGTTGCAGGAGCGTGTCGGCTTCTTCCAGCGCGATGGCATCCTGATTAAGTTGAAATTGCTTGATCTGCACCGTTGCCAAATCGGTCATGAGCACCACGTTGGTATCGGCCACAGCGAGTCCTTTTCGGAGAATACGGGCCGCGTCGGGCAATTTGTTCTGTTGGTAGCAAATCACGCCCATTCCCCAATACGATTCGGCATTGCGGTCGTTGAGGAGCCAGGCTAAATTGAACCGATGCGCTGCCGTATCGAGTTGGCCGCCGTTGAGGTAGTCCCAGCCACGAGCGGCAAAAAAATCACTGGCTTCGTGACGGCTGGTAAAACTCTGATCGCAATCCATCAAAAATTTAATCTCTTCATCAATCTGACCCGCCGTTTTGGGCAGTTCACCAAACAAAGGCAATATGCGCCGGTCGGCTAATGAAATCTCGGCCGTTGCGCTGGCATTGGCAACGGCGGTGGTTTGGCCGCGACCGGCAGTATCTGCCGACCGTGCCGAACTCACAAACTGCAACGGTTGCGCCCATGCCCAAACCGGCAGCGAGACATAAACCACTAATGACCAAATCTTAATCATCTGTATAGATACTGAAGAACTTCTGTTTCGGTAAAACGCAGGACTGATACTGTTAGTATTTTTGGGCCTTACCGCCCCCGCTTGCGGCCCTTCCCGGCGGCTGCTTTCGTCTTTCCTGATCCCATGCCCAATTTACCGGCTCGTGTGGCAAGAGCTTTGGTTTTCAGGGCTTTAGCCTTAGCAATAGGCCGCCCTTTTTTCTCGTGAAACGCGCCCTGAAATGTTGGGTCTTCGCGTTTGCGCTGTTCGTCAATCTCGCGGAGCATGGCCTGGGCTTCGTCGTGCGGGGTTGGCAGCAGCTCCACCTGACTCGGTATTGGTATGCGGGGAATGACCTGCCCGATGATTTTTTCGATCTTGCCGATGTGATACGCTTCGGCAGAGGTCATAAACGTGATGGCTTCGCCGGTGCGGTTGGCACGGCCCGTTCGCCCGATGCGATGCACGTAATCTTCGTAAATAATCGGCACGTCGAAATTAATCACGTGCGACACCCCCGTTACGTCAATGCCCCGTGCGGCCACATCGGTCGCCACCAGAATTTTGACGTTACCCTCTTTGAAGGCTTCCATGGCATTGATGCGGGTATTTTGGCCTTTGTTGGCGTGAATAACCCGGATCTGACTTTCTCCAACCACTTTCCGTGCCAGAAACTTATACACGTTTTCGGCTACCACCCGCGAGCGTACAAACACAATCACGCGCTCCATCACATCGTCGTCAACTAAAAACTCGAGCAGGTTGATTTTACTGCGGAGGTTGGCAATTTCATAGAGCGTCTGTGTGACCATGGCGGCAGACATGGTTTGTGGCGACGCTTCGACTTTGATCGGGTCTTCCAAAAAATCATACGATAACCGCTCAACCCGTTCGGGAAACGTGGCCGAGAAAAGCAGGTTTTGCCGTTTGGTCGGGATTACCTCCAGAATGGCTTTGATTTGGGGCATGAAGCCCATGTCCATCATCTTGTCGGCTTCGTCAAGCACCAGCGTTTTAATTTCTTTCACGCCGATGTGGCCTTCGCGGTAGAGGTCAAGAAACCGGCCCGGCGTAGCAATCAGCAGATCAACGCCTGCTTTGAGCCGCTCGATCTGGGTTTTGGGGCCCAGGCCGCCATACAGCGCGAGGTGCCGCAGGTCGGTGTATTTGGCAAACTGACCGATGGCTTCGGCAATCTGCATCACTAATTCGCGGGTGGGGGCCAGAATCAGGGCGCGGGGATTCTGGCCCTGAGCATATTTCACCTTCATGAGCAACGGCAGGGCGTAGGCGGCAGTTTTGCCGGTGCCGGTTTGGGCAATGCCCAGCACGTCATGATTTTGCAGCACAAACGGAATCGCTTTTAGCTGAATCGGGGTGGGGGTGGTGTAACCTGCGTCGGCCACGGCGTTTAGCAACTGGCGGTTCAGGCGGTTCGGCCCGGCAACATATTCGGTCTCAAACGTCAGTTCGGGAGTCTGAACATCGGGAATTGGCTGCTCAGGAATTGGCTCGGCGGGCGGTTGGTTGGTTTCTTCCATAGTTAATCCTGCATCGCTAAAAACTGATAATCGCTGATAACAGTCTCCAAGAACGCCCGCGCCGACAGAATCGTTTGGATACCCGTCACCTCGCGCACTTTGTCGGCGGTGCGCCAAAGTGTGTTTTCATCGCCCCGGCGCAGGGCTTCGCGGATAATCTGAACGTCGCGGTCAGAGAGTTGACGCACATCCGGGAACTGCACTACATAATTGACAGGCAGGGGGTTATAGAGAACGTCTTCCAGAGAAACCTTGCGGGTAAGTTTCACAACGGTGGTGCCGGCGGCCAGGTCGCCGAGCCGTTGACCGCGCCCGGTAGCGGCCACACAAATCACGGCAACCAGCCCGCTAAACAGACCAATATCCACAATTCTCAGCAGCCAGCGCAGCAAATAACCGCCAATGCCGGGCTGTGAACCGTCGAGCATGACGACGCGGGTTTTCATCGCGATTTTACCCACGCTCTGCCCGTTCAGCAGCCACTCGCAGACAAAATGATACAGCAAAATCGGAATCACGATCACCAGCACCACGTAAAACGTGCCGATGTCAATCTTGAGTGCGAGTGGCAGTGCCGCCGTGAGTAACACCCAGCCGAGCATCACGAGATTATCAAGAATGGTGGCTAAGATACGGTCGCCGAGGCTAGCGGGTTCGTACTCTAAGCGAACGTTTTGGGAGGTTTGAATCGAAACAGACATAGCAACGGGCGCGGGGCAGGTTTCAACAAAAATAGCGCAACAGGCCGTAGAAATCTGCAACCTGCCGTACTTTGCACATTCAGAAAATATCGTTCCTAATCTGTACTTGACCAATGACCATTGCGTTTATCGGAGCCGGTAATGTAGCCTGGCACCTCGCTCCGGCCCTCGAAACGGCCAATTATGCGGTTTCGGCGGTGTATAGCCGTCAACTCAGCCACGCCCGGCAGTTGGTGGCCAACCTGTACGACGCGCACATTCACAGCGACCTGAATTTTGCCGACAGCCACGCGGGTTTGTTTGTGCTGGCCGTGCCGGATGATGTTCTGCCCGATGTCTGCGCCCGGCTGGTGCTGCCCGAAAACGCCCTCGTGGTGCATACGTCGGGCAGTGTGCCGCTGGCCGATTTGCAACAGTGGATGGCCGTGTATAGCGATGTGCCGGTGAGAACGGGCGTTTTTTATGCCCTGCAAAGTTTTAGCCGGGGCCAGCCGCCAATGGATTTTACCACCATTCCGATTTGTATCGAAGCCAGTGATGGCGATTCAGAAACCGAGTTGGTTACGATGGCCGAAGCCCTGAGCGAGACGGTTTACTTAGTCAATTCTGCCGAACGGCGGGTGCTGCACGTAGCGGCTGTGTTTGCCAACAATTTCACCAACCACCTGCTGGCCTTAGCCCAGGATTTGACCAAGGCCAACGGAACGGGTTTCGAGTTGCTCAAACCGCTCATTGCCGAAACTATCCGGAAAGCCCTCAACGCCAATCATCCCGCCGATGTGCAGACCGGCCCCGCCCGCCGAAACGACCTCCGCACGATAGCCGCCCACCGCGCCCTTCTTGCTACTGAACCCGATTTGCTACGGGTTTATAACGTGCTGACGGAGAGCATACAAATGCGGTAATTCTCCTCTCTGCAACGGCAGACCGCCCTGTTTTAGGGGTGGGGTAATCCCCGCGCCATTCGGTCAGCCGCTACCGCCATCAGCAGAGAATCTAAGCCGTTTTGCTCGGTCACTTTTCGATGGGTGTCGGGTTGCTGAATAACGGCGAGTTGGTCGCGGAACATGAGCCGGAGGATTTCGCTGTACAGGTGTTGTTTTTCCTCGCCGAAACCGTGCCGGAGTTCAAGTTGCTGGTAAGCGTCGAAGGTTTTGCCCCGGCCCCGCAATTGCCGATCCCTGCCGCCGATGTTGGCCGTTACGTTGAGTTGTGCGCCGGGAAAAAGCGTCATCAGGGCGCGGGTAGTTTCTTCGTCGGCCACGGCCCGCAGCACAATCCGGGTTGGCACCCATTCGTGCAGCGTGATGTCGCCCCGTTCAAACACCAATCGGAGTTCCTGCCGGTCTAAGCGGCCCGTTTGGGTGAAGCCGTGATAGAAATTGACGGTTTTGAATCCGTCGGCTTCGGAGCCGTAGCGCACGGTGCAGCTTACCTGATCTTCTAAATCGCTATCGGCGCTGCGCTTAATTGTCTGAGCGGCAATTACTTCGCCCTTGCCGAGCCAGCCCTCGACCATATCAAAAAAGTGAACACCGTGTTCGATAAAGATGCCCCCGCTTTGTTGGCGGTTCCAGAACCAGTGGTTTTCGGCCAGACCGTCGTCACCGGCGTAGTTCTCGAAATAGCCGTGTACCACTTCGCCGAGCAGTTTCGTTTCGACCAAATGTTGGACACGGGCAAACATCGGGTTGTAGCGTTGCATCAGGTTCGTGACCATCAGCAAGCCTTTTTCCCGCGCCGTTTCAATTAGTTTGCGGCCTTCGTCGGGGTCAGTGGCGAGGGGTTTTTCGCAGATCACATGTTTGCCTGCGTTCAGGGCCAGCATGGCCTGTTGGTAGTGCAAAAACGGGGGCGTGGCAATGTAAACGAGGTCAACGTCGGGGTGGGCCACCAATGCTTCGATGCTGTCGAGCTGGTCGGCCCCGAACCGTTTGGCGGTAGTGATGGCCTGCTCGCGGGTTGAACCAGCAATAGCCGTGAGCTTTACGTCAGTATGTTGCAAAAATTGCTGCGTGGCAAACAGCCCGAAGCCCCCCATGCCCATTACGCCCAAACCGAGCGGTTTTTGTTCTGTGTTTTCCATACCGTTGCGTTGGTGTTGGTAGGAGAACAGCGAAAACGCGGGAGTGTTGAGAAAGACTATACTGCGGCTCCTGAAGCCTCGGCAGAGTTTTCATAGTAGCAGTCAATGCCCCCGCGAATGTTCTCTTTCAATTCATCAATCGTGTCGCCCTCGGCGAAGATAGACGGCCCAAGCGACCAGGCATGATAGCCGCCTTCTTCGGTTTCATGCACTAAAAAGGTGATTTCTGTCATCATGTCCGTAAAGTTAATTGTCTTTGATCGGCTTGATGCCGTAATACGCTTTGATGTCCTCGTCGGTGGGTGGCTTGGCGGGCCGCACAATCCGAAAGCCAACGAACGAAGCCGAAGTGAGCCACCAGTTTGATTTGGGATTCTGCGGGTCGAGCATTTTCCAGGCCGGGGCCGAGGGCGTGCGGGCCGCTGACCGCAACGTGGCCGGGTCGTCGTCCCACGAACCGCCCCGTACTGAGTTCGGGTACAGCGTTTTGGTTGGCGGATAGGGTTCGCTGACTTTCCCGGCTGCTTTCTGGGCATAATAATTGGCAACGTACTGATCCTGCGTCCATTCCATCACGTTGCCGTGCATATCGTGCAGGCCGAACGAATTGGGTTTTTTGGTGCCGATTTTCTTGTACGATTCCTGACTATTGCCCTTAAAGACCGCGTATTCGCCCAATTTTTTCAGGTCGTTACCAAACGAATACGCCAGCGTTGCGTTCGGGCCGGTTCCCCGGCAGGCGTATTCCCATTCGGCTTCGGTGGGCAGACGGTAGAAAATCCCGGTTTTGTCATGGAGCCACGCGCAGAATTTAATAGCTGCATATTGGGTCATATTAATGGCCGGATACCCCGAACGCCCCATCCCGAACGACATATCGACATAAGACGGGCTGGGCCGGGTGCTGGCATCGGTTTTAGTCAGGTCGGCACCATCGGGGTAGCGGGCGGCCATTTCTTTCTCGATGTTTTTGGTGGTGAAGAGGTCATAAATATCCCAGGTCAGTTCAAACTTACCCATCCAGAACGGCTCAACAACTACGCCGTGCATCGGTGATTCGTCGGGTTTATGCCCTTTTTCGGTAGGCAAACTGCCCATCAGAAATTTACCGCCCGGAACGGCAACCATCGGGTACGTCTGGTTGGAGCCGGTAATGATTTGGGTGTATGATACAAACCCATCGGCGGTTGGCGATTGGGCGAGGGTAGTGGTGGTTGCTAAGACAACCAACGCGAGGGAGATGAAGTGTTTCATAATTTTATGTAGAGACGCAATATTTTGCGTCTCACCGCCGGATGGTTTTTTGCGTCTCACCGCCGGATGGTTTTTTGCGTCTCACCGCCGGATGGTTTTTTGCGTCTCACCGCCGGATGGTTTTTTGCGTCTCACCGCCGGATGGTTTTTTGCGTCTCACCG
>JBBRUV010000247.1:0-7707 GCA_038247465.1 Cytophagales bacterium | reverse complement strand
TCCGGGTTGGGGGTGGTCGGGCCGCAACGGTGGCAAAAGACGGTAAAAAGCAACCCTCGAACACTTTGTCTCACAAACACCGGGTTCGTTTTACTCCCTTTACCCTTTCTATGCTCAAATCTTTTTCCCTTCTCCTGTCTTCGGTCTTGCTGGCTTCGGCCCTGTACGCGCAAACGCCTGCCGACCTGCCTCAAATTACGGCTGACAAACTCACGCGCCCGGCCAATTGGCAACTTGTTGGCAGTGTATCGGCCGCGCCCGGCAAACCCGCGCTGACCAGCAAACCTGGCAACGCGCTCGTGATTGGGCAAATGGGCGAGCCGTTAACGTTACTCACAACAGGATCAGATTTCAGTCTTCGGTTCGAGATGATGCTGCCCGCCGGAGCCACCGCACAGTTGGTATTGCCTGCTGGTCAGCCAATTGCGTTGGATTTGCTCGAATTGATCCGGCTCATGAAGGCTCCCGGACTGTGGCAAACAGTTGAGGTTGCGTATCGGGCCGCTACGCCGAAACAAGCCGCAAGTTTGTCGCGGTTAGCCATCAACGGCATAACGGTGCGCGAAGGTCAGACGCTACCTGGCAAGCAAGGCGAAGGAAACAGGGCACAACTTGGCGTAACAACGGGGTCAATAGCCGTCAGAAACGTGGCCGGGCGGGTGCTGAACACCCGTGATATTGCCCAATGGAGCGGGCCGGTCAGCTACACCGTTTTTAAGGGCGATATGTGGAAACGGCAAGACATCACGCCCAAAGCCGAGGTGCTAAAAACCGGCACGACCGACGCGCTGAACTACGAAGTGGCCTATGGGCGCGGCCAACGGTACACGATTTTATACGCCGGAAAACTGAACCTGACCGAACCTGGCGAGTGCCTGTTTGCGCTGAACTACGGGGGCGTGGCTGACCTCCGAATTGACGGAAAAGAAATTATCGGGCCGGAGTTTAAAGACCTCGGCTATCCCACATCGGGCCGCGCAACGCTGTCGGCAGGATTGCACACGGCGGAAGTGCTGTTTGCCCGGACGTGGCCCCGGCCCGGTTTAGGCCTGTTTGTCTCCTTGCCCGACACCCGCCCGCAACCGTTGCACATACCGGCCTCCCTGCCCGAACCCGACCCCGTTGGTGCTATTGCCATAGAACCCAATGCCGCGCCGGTGCTGCTGAGATCGTTTATTCAGTTGCCCGGCGAAAAGACCAAACGCACCCACAGCCTGTCTGTCGGCACACCAACGGGCGTTCATTTCAGCTACGACCTGAATCAGATGGCACTATTACAAACCTGGAAAGGCGATTTTGCCGACATGACCGAGATGTGGTATGAGCGCGGAGAGCCACAACTAATTCATACGCTTGGCGCAACGGTGATGCTTCCGGCGCAGCCCGCCCTGGCCCAACTTGCTGATGAGCAGGCTGCGTGGCCCGACAGTCTGGCCGATAATGTGCTGACCTACAAAGGTTTAGCGATGAACAAAGCCAACCTGCCCGTTATCAGCTATGCAATGGCCGGAGCCACCGTTACTGATGCCATTCGGCCAGCCACCACCGGCCTGACCCGGACTCTAACCGTGACGGGAACCCCAGCCGGGGCGATGTTTTGCCGGGTTGCCGCCAGTTCGCAAATCGAAGATATGGGCAAAGGTTTATACAACATCGGCGACGGACAATACTACGTCCGGCTTGATCCTAAACTGAAACCGCGTTTACGAACCGTTGGCGGGCGGCAGGAGTTGGTGGTGCCGGTGAAGAGTGAGGTGAGTTATGAGGTGGTGTTTTAGTATTCCGTAACATCTCCTGCGCCCAATTTTTCAAACAGCGTTTGCCAGTAGCGCGTAATGGTTGGGTTATTGACGCGCTGCGGAGCGGTTGGCGCAAACGGCAACACCAGCCGAATAGTTGGCGAACCGATGTCGTATTCCTCGCCGATAAATGCGGCATCGGTGGTGGCCCAGGCATCGGCCTGATCGGGGTTGGAGGGCGGGGTTTTGTGAAAATCGCGCCGGTTGGGTTGTCCGGCCATACTCTCAATCATGTCGCTGAGGTACAAAACTTGCACTGCCATACCCGTTTCGCTGGCGCGGGCAATGGCCGAAAGGCTTCCCCAAATATCAGTGCGCTGGTTGGATAGGCCGGGGTTTTGTTGGTCTAATTTGCGGATAACCTGACGCATAAACGTAGTTCGTTCGCGTTGCAGGGCGAGGTCAAATTCGGTTTGGGCGGCTTCGCGGTCGGTGGGGTTGGCTCCGGCCAAATCATCGGCTTCGGTGCGGACGGTGAGGCTCAGGGCGCGGGCTTTGGTGGTGTTTTCGTGGATGAAATAGACCTCGATTTTGTCGCCCGTTTGCCGGACGGTTTCGTTGAGTAGCGTTTGGATAGCCGTGCTGTATTTTTTTCGGGCAAAATCCTGATTTGTGTTCACACTCAGACTTTTATCCATGAAAATAAGCGTGTAAGTCGGCTCATCGGCGGGGCGTTTTTTGGCAGAGTCGGCTGAGCAGGCGGATAGAAGCAAGATGATGAAGACGGTGAGAAAAAGTGATTTCATGGGTTTTTGACATAATATGCCCAAAGTTCAACCAAAAAATGCAGACCGAATCCATTTCGTGGGCTGACTTCGAGAAGGTCGAGATTCTGACCGGAACCATCATCGAAGTCAACGATTTCCCAAAGGCCCGCAAACCGGCTTATCAACTGACCATTGATTTCGGGCCACGCGGGATCCGGCGGTCGTCGGCCCAGATTACGACCTTGTATCAGCGCGACGAACTGATTGGGCGGCAGGTGGTGGCGGTCGTAAACTTTCCTCCTAAACAAATCGCTACATTCATCAGCGAGTGTTTGGTGCTGGGAGCCATTGCTGCTAATGGAACCGTGACGCTGCTGACCACCGAACGACCGACCGAAAACGGCGTTCGGATTGCCTGATAAAAAATGAGTAATCACAACGGATAATTACCCTTTTGCCATGAAAAAACTACTGATTATTAGCTCGTTACTACTCTGCGTCGGTTTGGCATACGCCCAGCGACCGATGAACGAAGACGACTATTACCGCATCGTCACGCTGCCGATTCCCGAAGATATTAAACTCGAAGTGGGCGGTTTGGCTCCCATGCCCGACGGAAGATTAGCGGCCTGCACCCGCCGGGGCGAAGTCTGGATGGTGAGCAACCCCTACATGACCGGAAGCCGCGTACCAACCTTCAAACGGTTTGCATCGGGGCTACACGAGCCGCTTGGGTTGATGTATCATCCGAAGGGCTACCTGCTTTGCACCCAACGCGGTGAGGTTACAAAATTAGTGGATTTAGACGGCGATAATGTTGCCGATGAATACAGTTCGTTCTATAAATGGCCGTTGTCGGGTAATTACCACGAATACAGCTACGGCCCCGTATTGCTGCCCGATGGCGATATGGTGATTACGCTTAACCTCGACTGGATTGGCTTTGGCGCGAGCCTTGCCAAGTGGCGCGGCTGGATGCTGAAACTCAACGACCGGGGCGAAATGACTCCCTGGGCAACGGGTTTGCGGTCGCCAGCCGGGTTTGGCGTTCTGCGCGACGGCTCGATTTTTTATACCGAAAATCAGGGCGACTGGGTTGGTTCGGGCCGCATGACCCACCTCGAAAAAGGTGATTTTGCCGGAAACCCCGCTGGCTTGCGCTGGACAAGCGAAGCTGGCTCGCCCCTGAGCCTGAAACCCGAAGACGTTCCCAGCACGGGTAAGCCGATGCACGAGGTGGCGAAGGCGGTGAAGAACCTGAAAGTGCCGGCCATCTGGTTTCCGCATACGCTGATGGGCATTTCGACTTCCGACATGAAAGAAGACACCACCGCCGGGGCCTTCGGACCGTTTGCCGGGCAGGTGTTTGTGGGCGATCAGGGCCACTCAAAAATCATGCGCGTTGCCCTCGAAAAAGTCAACGGCGAGTGGCAGGGCGCGTGTTTCCCGTTTCGTGAAGGATTTCAGTCGGGCATTCTCCGCATGGTATGGGGGCAGGATGGCTCCATGTTTGTGGGCATGACCAGCCGGGGCTGGGCCGCAACGGGCAAATCGCCGTTCGGGATTCAGCGATTGGTCTGGACCGGCCAAACGCCGTTTGAGATGAAGACCATCACCTCGCAACCCGACGGTTTTGTGGTGACATTCACCCAACCCGTTGACCGAAAAACCGCCGAAGACCTGGCCAGTTACGGCCTGAACAGTTTTACCTACAAATACCACAAGACCTACGGCAGCCCAATTGAAAACGCCAACCTTGTGCCAATTCGGGGCGTAATTGTGGCCGAAGATGGACTCTCGGCCCGGATTGTGGCTGATACGAGCCTGCGCGAAGGCTACATTCACGAAATCAAAGCTGAAGGAATCCGGTCGGCAACGGGTTTGGCATTGCTGCACAACACGGGTTACTACACCCTCAACGCCATTGCGCCCGGCGACCGGATCACAAATCTGCCCGCTCACCCGAAAGCCAATGAACTGACAGCCAGTACAACCTCATCGCCCGGACACGACCACTCGGCTATGATGGCGGCTATGACTGACAAAGCAGGAACCGGAAAAGCAAAAGGTGCTGCCACTAAGCCAACGAAGCCGCAAGCCGCAACCGCCAAACGACGTACCGAACAACCCACAGACTGGACAAACGGCCCCGACCAGACGGTGACCATCGGCACGAAGCCGGGCCTGAAATACGACACCGAAAAAGTGGAAGTCCGGGCCGGTAGCCGGGTGAAGTGGGTCTTCAATAACAACGACGATATGCTGCATAACTGCGTGATTGTGAAGCCCGGCGCGGCCAATGCGGTGGGTAACGCGGCCATGCGGCTCAACCTGAACGGGGCCAAAATGCAGTATGTTCCGGCATCGGCAGATGTGCTGTTTCACACCAATATTCTGCAGCCCGAAAGCGCGGAAGCCATCTATTTCACCGCCCCAGCCGAACCCGGTGATTACACGTTTGTTTGCACTTTCCCCGGTCATGCGTCGCTCATGCAGGGGATTTTGAAAGTCGTGAAATAACGCGGATGGCTGGCCGTTGCCAGTGTACCCCGTAGTCAGAAAGTTTCGTTTTGACGCGGAATGCACTGGCAACGGCCAGCCGGCCGCGTTATTTCACCTCGGCACGAGCCAATTTTCGGGATTCAGGCGGCTGGTTTCTTTCCATATCTGGAACTGTACTTCCGATACCCCGTCTTTGTTGGTGGCAACGGTACCGATGGTTTCGCGGGCTTTGATGCGCTGCCCATTTTTGACCGATACGTTGCGGAGTTTGGCATAAACCGTGTAATAATCGCCGTGCTGCACCAGCACCACGCTGTTCATGCCGGGCATTGACGTAACGTCGCGCACTACGCCGTCATACACCGCCCGCACTGACTGACCGGCGTTGGTCTGAATATCAACCCCCTGATTGTCAACTTTAATGCCTTTCAGAACCGGGTGCGCGTGAACGCCAAACCGCTCTGAGATAAACCCGGTGGAGACGGGCCACGACAGCCGCGACCGCGATGCCGCAAACGACGACGCTAAGGCTTCTTCGGCATCGTTGAGGTTGTTCCGCGACGGTTCGGGGCGGGCGGGTTCCGGCTTTTTGACCTCTGGCTCCGGTTCGGGCGGGGGTGGTGCGGGTTTGCCGGCTTCTTTGGCGGCAGCAATATCATCAGTACGTTTTTTCTCGGCGATGGCTTTGCGGGCGGCTTCGTTGCGGGCTAATCGTTCGCGTTCGCGCTCCCGTTCGGCCCGCTCTGCCCGTTCGCGGTCGTCCCGTTCGCGGGCTTCGCGGGCAATTACGCGAGTAATCAGGCCTTCGAGTTGCTGGATAGCCCGGCGGCTTTCGGCAAGTTCGGTGCGGAGGTCGGCTTCTTTTTTGCTCAACTGCTTCGCTGTTCGGTCCTGCTCCGTTTTCAGGACTTCTAATTTCCGGCCCTCGTTGACCTTCGTTTTGAGGATAACCTGCTGCTGATCCCGCTTTTTAACGGTGGCCTGCCGCTTGCCCTGCAACATGGCCTTCACCTGTTCCATCTGCCGAACCTGCCCCTGCCGGGCGGTTGAATATTGTTTCAGGTAGCGAAACCGGGCAACGAGTTGGTTGAAATTGTCGGCGGCTACCAAGAAACCGAGCGGGTTGAGTTGCTGCCGTCGTCGGTCGGCGTTGGCAATCATCGTTCCGTATTCAACTTTGAGTTTGTCCAAATCCTGCGTGAGTTTATCGCTGGCGGCCCGGAGTTCGCTGGCCTCGATTTCGGTCAGCCGCTGGTCTTCGGTGAGTAGGTTAATCTGGCGGGTCTGCGTCTGGATTTGCTGATTTAACGCGCGCAATTGACCAAGCGTGACCCGTTTTTCGCGGGCGGTCTGGCGTAGCACAGTTCGAATCTGAATCATCCGTTCCAGATTCTGACGTTTTTCCTGCTCCAACGCCTGCCGGTTACGGGTTTGCGCCCACGTTGGCAGCGACAGCAGCTGGAGTGCGAATAGCACTAAACAGGCCGATTTAAGTAAGGAATCACGTTTCATTAGTCAAAACCGGGTCAATCCGGTAGTCGGTTCATTGTCGCCGGTCGTATTTCGACGGAATCGAAAACGGGAAACCCGGTGCTTTATCCACCAATTCTACTTTGCTATGCCTGATTTGCAGCAACGTTTCGTAAAACTGCCCGTCGACACCGGACTGATAATTGAGGGTAACCAGGCTCGTGTACGGGAAAACGAAGCTGTTCAGGGCCGTAAAATCTTTGTAATCGAGCCGGAGCGTGTTTTTGGTCGGTTGCTCGGTCAACATCAGTTTTTTCAGTTTCCGGTCTTCTTCACCGATATAGTTGTCAACCAGCACTTTACCATCGCTTTGCCGGAGCAGCAGATAATCACGCTCATTTTTGATTTTTTGGGCCGGTCGGCGGGGCAGGGGCAGGTTTCCCACGATCAGGGCTTGCAGGAGGTCATAATTCATGGCAAAATTGAATCGCTGGCTCAACGTCTGGAAGTCATACCGGCTGTATTCGCGGTGGATTTTGTCAAGAATCGTCACCGAATCGCGAGTGATTTGAATCCGGGCTACTTCAATACCACCCACCACCGATACCGACATCCAAATCAGGCTGTCTTTTTGCACACGGGTGGTTACGTTGGCGTTGTTAATATCCTGATCCTTACTTTTAAACGACAGTTTCGATTTAGCCGCGAGGTATTTAAAATCAATCTCAGCAACGTTAGCGCGGGCTTCCTCAATACCGGGCCGCGCTCGGGGTATTTCGGGAGTTTTAGCCGTTGTATCGGTAGGAAGGGCGGGGATGGCAGGCGTTTGAGCAAGCGTAGAATCGGCGCGAAGAACGGGCGGAGCCGACCGTACCAGATTCCGACGGCGGCACCCGTCGGCTGTAAACAGCGACAACAGCAGCAGGATTACCAACAGCGGGTTATTCATTGATTTTTCCGGTGGCGATTTTTTTGTCTATGTCCGGGCTGGCATCGCCTTTGGCTTTGGCTTTTTTCCACTCCTCAACGGCTTTGTCGCGCTCACCGAGTTGAAACAGCACGTCGCCGTAGTGTTCGATAATCGTGCCACTTACCGTTCCCGCTTCGGCAGCGATGGCTTTTTCGAGGTACTGCCGGGCTTTGGCATAGTCTTTTGTAACATACAAAACCCAAGCGTAGGTATCTAAAAATGTGGCGTTTGTCGGATTTCGCTCCACCAACCGCTCCGC
>JBBRUV010000246.1:0-7708 GCA_038247465.1 Cytophagales bacterium | reverse complement strand
TGCAGGTCTTCGAGAATCCGCAGGGCGTAGTCTTTCTGAATTTCAACGGTATAAGTCATGGCGTTGCGTGATTGATTTCTACAAAGGTAGCCGCCCGAAGCCAACACAAACCAATCCGTTGCCGAGCCCCGATACCCGTACATAGTTTTATGCAACGACTCAACACACTTTTTGCCGTTCTGTGGTGCCTTCTCCCCGTTTTGGGTTTGGCGCAACGGATAGATAATACAGCCTCATTTCGGCAGATAGATCAGGCCTGTTATGCCCGGCTGCACTACGACAACGACTTTTTTACGGCCTCCGACCTTTACTACACGCAGGGATATAATCTGGAAGTGGTGCATCCGGCACTACGCAAAAACCCGCTCACGGCGTTGCTCATCACCACCAACCGCAACTCGGCTAAATATGGTCTGGCCTTCGAGCATTTCGGGTTTACGCCCACCACCATCCAAAGCGATGCCATTCTGGTGGGCGACCGCCCGTTTGCCAGTGCTATTCTCCTCAAAACATTCAGTATGTCCACCAACACCGTGCGTCGGCTCCGGGTGTCGTCGGTGCTGAGTACGGGCATGGTGGGGCCGGTGGCGTTCGGGGGCGAGATGCAGGCGGGGATTCATCGGCTTATAAACGGCGTTGTGCCGCAGGGCTGGCAGCATCAGATTCGGAACGACGTGATTGTGAATTATGGTCTCACGGTCGAGAAACAACTGTATGCCTACCGTAACGCGCTCTCGGTCAGTGCCAATGCCAATGCTCAGGCGGGAACATTTGTGAATCGGCTGCAAACGGGGTTTGTGGTGATGGCGGGGCGGTTTAATTCGTCGGTTGGCAACAGCTCCAACATTGCGCGTTCGGACTTGCAGTTATACGCGTATGCCCAGCCCCTGGTGAGTGTGGTGGCGTATGATGCCACGTTGCAGGGCGGGTTGTTTAACCGCAGCAGCCCGTATGTGATTCCATCAGGACAAGTGTCGCGTACCACGTTTCAGGCGAATTTCGGAGCCGTACTGAAATACAAACTACTGTATCTCGAATATTACCAGTCGTTACTAACCAGAGAGTTTGACCTGGGCCGACCGCATCGCTGGGGTGGCATCAGGATTGGCGTGGCGTTTGGGGGCGTTCAGTAACGTTTGCGCCCGACTCTGACTAAACCGCCCGGGCGACCCCGCAAAGGTTTACGAAGACCCTCAATTATGGGCCGAGGAAACGGGGTCTGCTGGCATAATCAAAAACAAATCCGTGCCACAGGATGCGCCGTAAAGCAACAAATGCGAACTCACTGAGTTCGCATTTGTTGCTGGTGCCTGCCTTGCAAAACGTAACATAGCAAACCCGCCCAAAATCACTTAAAAATATCTTCCTGTTCGGGCAGGCGCGGGTTGGCGAATACGTCGGCCCCGTTGATAGTGAACCGAACCGGCTCGGCAGTCGGGGCTGCCCGGTGGTGTTTGTAGCCCTGGTTCGACGAATAATGCGATACGAATGATTTGCGCGTCAGGGCCGTGTTGCGGATCGCGTCGCCCCCGTGCGCCAAGGCCGCGTGCCAGATCAGGACATCGCCTTTTTTGATGAGTAGCATTTCGCGTTTTTGGCCGCGCTTTTCACATTCCTGCTCGATGAATTTTGCGAAATCGGTGGGGTTTAGCGACGATTCGGCGGTGAAGAACATCCCGTTGCCAAAGTTAAACTTGGCGTTGTGGTGCGAACCGGGGTAGTAAAACAGCGGCCCCGAATCAATGTGTACGTCTTCCAGCGCGACCCACGATGCGGCTAAGTGGCTTGGTACTTCAGACACCACATACGCAAAATCCTGGTGGGTGGCCTGCTGCGAGCCGTATTTAAACAACAAACTCTGCATTGCTACCACTTTATCGCCGAAGGCCGCTTCCAGAAACGTCACGATATTGTTGTGGAGCATGATATTCTTACCCGCCATCGAACTGTTATGAAAATCCATAACCTTGATATACGGGCCATTCAGCACGTCTTTAGGTACATTACGAGCTTCCTGTACGGCACGCCCGGCGTATTCGGGTCGGTCAACCTGAATGTTGAGCGGGTAGTTCTCGTTGTTGGTAAACAGTTCTTCAACGTCGTCCCACAGTTTATCCACTAAGGGTATTTCGAGGGCTTGCTCCAGGATGACGTAGCCGTTCTTCTGCCAAAAACGCAGTTTGTCGGCCAGATTATAGGAAAGGTTTTTGCCGTAGCCAAACGTGCGGAGATACGCATCAATGTCGGCGTTGGGTTTGTCAATCCAGGGCAGGGTCTGGGGGGCGAAGTCGGTTTGGGGTTTGGGCTGCGGCCGCAGCACTCGTTTCACTGCCGATTTGAGTTGATCCGTCAGGCTCATTCTGTTGTGTTGGTTGTTTTTGGGGGGTGAAGTTAGCAGATCGGGCAATAGCTTTCACAGGCAGAGTTATTTTGCGGCAACCCTACACCGAAATCCCCGTTGGCAACGGACCTTTGCGGGTGATTTTCAGCGTGGCAACGGTGGCTCCGGCCTCGGCACACTCTGCGGCTGTGCGGCCCGCCAGATACGCGGTCAGAAACCCGGCCCAGAAGGCATCGCCCGCGCCGGTGGCATCAACCACCTCAACCGGGCGGCCCGGCAAGCGCACCGGCGTTTGGCCCAATCCCGCCGAGACCAGACTGCCATCGGCCCCCAGCGTGAGGCAAACCAGCACGGCCCCCATTTCGTGAAAATCCTGAATCACGCGCTCATTCGGCAACCGTTCACCGTAGAGCCGGGCCGCGTCGTCGTCGCTGAGTTTGACCAACGCGCCATTGGCGCAATAGTCGGCCAAGACGCGCCGGGCCTGGTTGCGGTCGGGCCAGATAGTGGGGGCGTAGTTGGCATCAATGGTCACGCGGCACCCAATACCGGCAGCGCGTTTGGCGGCATCGGTATTGGTGGTTTGGGCGGGTTGGCGGCTCAGGGCAAAACAGGTGGTATGAAAAACAGCCGCCTGCGTCAGCACAGAATCGGGCAGGTGGGCGGGCAGCAGTTGGCAATCTGCCGTGCGGTAGGCAATAAAATCGGGTGTGGCGCGGGTGCGCGAAACCACCACCAAACTCGTTGGCGCAAGCGGGTCAGTGGCAATGTAGTTGGTATCAACACCGGCTTCGGTAACGCGCTGCCGCAGATACTGGCCCAGATTGTCGTTACCGACGCAGGACACTAGGGCCGTGCGGTTGCCGAGCCGGGCCATATTCGCGGCCAGATTAGCCGGGCTGCCGCCCTGATAGCGGTGAAAATCGCGGGTATCGGC
This sequence comes from Cytophagales bacterium, assembly GCA_038247465.1. Classification (GTDB taxonomy): domain Bacteria; phylum Bacteroidota; class Bacteroidia; order Cytophagales; family Spirosomataceae; genus JBBRNH01. Next base: position 4,430 of record JBBRUV010000246.1, on the reverse strand, counting down.
CAGGTTTTCGGCCAGTTCGTGACCAATCAGATCAACCAATAATTCGCCAACGGCGAGGAGGGCGTAAGGCTTTGCGGACATAGTATCGTAAATAGTAAATGGCTGACAAGTTTAGGCTTAAAGATGCAGGGCGTGGCATGATTTTCAAAAACCCCGGCTAAATCAGAACGCTACCCCCCGGCAAAAGTCGGAGGGCGTATTATCTTTGCCCGATGCGTTATCATCCCATTCCCAGCACATTGTTTGTGCAAAACCGCGAGCGGCTCACGGCCTTGCTCAAACCCAATTCAGTGGTTGTGCTGAGTGCCAACGACACCATGCCTACCAACGCCGACGGTACAATGCCGTTTCGGCAAAACAATGACCTGTTTTACCTCACCGGCGTTGATCAGGAAGAAACCCGGCTCGTGCTTTGCCCCGACCACCCCGACGAAAAATACCGCGTTTTGCTATTCCTGCGTGAGACGAGTGACCTGATTGAATGCTGGGAAGGCCATAAACTTACCAAAGTCGACGCCGAAATCACCACTGGAATCCCACAGCGGCAGATTTACTGGACGCGCCAATTTGAGCAGATTTTTGGGCAGGTCGTTTTTGAGGCCGATCAGACATACCTCAATACCAACGAACATACCCGCGCCGAAGTGCTGGTAGAAACCCGCGATGCCCGGTTTATCAATGAGTTTAAGGCCCGTTACCCGTTGCACCGGCTCGAACGGCTGGCCCCGCTCATGCAGCACCTCAGGGCCATCAAACTCCCCGCCGAGGTCGAGCTGATTAACACCGCCATTGACATTACGGATAAGATGTTCCGGCGGCTGCTGAAATTTATCAAACCCGGCGTGTGGGAATACGAGATCGAAGCCGAGATGATGCACGAATTTTTGCGGAATCGGGCGCGCAGAGTGGCTTACTCACCCATCATTGCGTCTGGCAAAAACACCTGCATCCTGCATTATATTGATAACAGTGAGCAATGCCAGGCCGGAGATTTGGTATTGTTGGATTTGGGAGCCGAATATGCCAACTACAATGCCGATATGACGCGGGTGGTGCCGGTGAACGGGCGGTTTACGGATCGGCAACGGGCGGTGTATAACGCCGTGTGGCGGGTGATGCAGGAAGCCAAACAATTGCTGCGCCCCGGTAATCTCTGGGACGACTACCAAACCGAAGTCGGTAAGATTATGGAGAGTGAATTAATCGCGCTTGGCTTGTTAGACCGGGCGGAGGTGGCCCGGCAGGATGCAAACGCACCGCTCTATAAAAAATATTTCATGCACGGCACGTCTCACTTTCTGGGCTTGGATGTGCATGATGTGGGGAGCAAATACCGTCGGTTTGAGCCGGGTATGGTCTTCACTGTTGAGCCGGGAATTTATATCCGGGAAGAAGGATTGGGCATCCGGCTCGAAAACAACGTACTGATTACTGAAACCGGCAACCTTGACCTGATGGCAAACATCCCGCTGGAAGCCGAGGAGATAGAGTCAATTATGACGGGGCCGCCCGATCGGTGAAACGGGAAGAACGATGAGTGAAAAATAATTTTCATTCATTGTTCTTCCCGTTTCATTATCCACCGCTTGGGCGGGCCGTCATAATTGTTTGTCGAGTCCTTCCAGCAGGTGCCGCATGGCTTTTTCAACACGCGCCCAGCCTGCGTCAGACCGGAGGTCAATGCCGAGCATTTCTTCGCGCTGATTGCCGATGAGCGTCATAAACGTAACGCCCGACACAATAATGGCCGTAATAGCCTGTGGGTCTTCGCCGGGGAAAGGGTTAATCTTGCTGATTAGTTTCTGGTACGACTCATCACGGAAGGTCGAAATCCGGCGGGCCAATTCGGTTTCGCCGTTCAGCATTTCCCAGCGTACCAAATCCTGCGAGGCTTTACGCTCCCGGAATTCGCGGAACAAGTCAACCAAATGCTGCGTCCAGACGCGGCTGGCATCTGATACCGGAACTTTATCCGGCACGGCTTCTATAAACTTGTCGTTAAACATAGACAGGAAAAACCCGCGCTGCACGTAAGCTTCGAGTAGGCCGTTCCAACCGCCGAAGTATCGGTAAATCAGCACCTTATTGACCTGTGCTTTCTCAGCTACGGCGTTGATACCCGCTTTTTCGGTTCCACGCTCGGTAATGACTTCGCCCATGGCCCGCAGGATGCGCTCCATTGTCATCGCCCGGTTACGACGTTTGATTACTTTCATTTGATTGCTAACTTTTATATGAAGAAAAGGTGACTTTTGGGACTCCACAGTTTGTATTCCCATTCAAAACTTATTGACGCCTATGAATCGGGTATAGTCACTGTATGGGCGCAAATGTGTGAAAAACAAATGACGTTATCAAATTAATTCACCAATTCTAACATTTTTACAGTAAGCGGTCTGCCATTATAATCAGATAGTTATGAAAAAAGAGATTCAATCAGGACTAATTCGTACACCAGATCAGGTTTGCCATGAATAATGAACGGATGCCCCATTGCCAGAGACATCCGTTCATTATTAGTCAACCCGGCGCGTTTACCGCTGCGGAAACTGAGCCATCTCATCGGCTAATTCCTGCGCGGCCTGGCTGAGTTGCCCCCGATTCAGCGTCATGTTCATCTCCACCGGAAAATCAGGATAGGTATGCCAGCACGGAGTCAGTGCGTGGTCAAACTGCACCTGCACCCGGTACGTGTCGCCGGGCAGTGCCGAGACCTCCACGCTTAGGCCCGATTCTGCCGTTGTCAGGTTGACGTATGTTGTGGTCTGGTTCAGGAGCGATTGTAGCCCGCAGAGCAGCCTGCTTACTTCCCAGGTTTGTAATGGTGCCGGCTGGTCGCTGCCGGGCTGGTGTTGCCACGAGGCCGAGACGCGGCAGTTCAGGTGATTGCGGTCACGCCAGTTTCTGGTTTGGTTGCCGTAGCCAAGAATCGCCAGTTCAAAGGAGTCAGTAGAAGACGTAAATTTCATAACGAGTTTGCAGTTAGCGGGTTAAATTGTCTATACAACAAATATACTTAATAGCCCTTTGCCAGTCAATGAATTTAGACTATCCTTAGCCAATGGCCCAAACCGCCAACAAGCCTATCTTTGCGACTAAAACAGACAACCTTTATTTTACAGATTATGGCAAACGTGATTATCATCGGCGCGGGCGGAGTCGGCAGCGTAGTGACTCACAAGTGCGCGATGAACCGCACCGTTTTTACCGATATTTTACTCGCCAGCCGCACCCAAAGCAAGTGCGACCGTATTGCCGCTGAGGTGCAGGAAATGCACGGCGTAACCATTCGGACGGCCCGCGTTGATGCCGATTTGGTGCCAGAACTGGTGGCCCTGATCGAGTCATTCCGGCCCATGCTGGTGATCAATGTAGCCCTGCCGTATCAGGATTTAACGATTATGGAGGCTTGTCTGCAAACCGGGACGCATTATTTAGACACCGCTAATTATGAACCCAAAGACGTAGCCAAATTTGAATATAGCTGGCAGTGGGCCTTCCGCGAACGCTTTGAAAAAGCCGGGCTGATGGCCCTCCTCGGCTGTGGTTTTGACCCCGGTGCCACGCAGGTATTTACGGCCTACGCCAACAAACATCATTTTGACCAGATGCACTACCTCGATATTGTGGACTGCAACGCGGGCAATCACGGTAAGGCGTTTGCCACCAATTTTAACCCCGAAATCAACATCCGCGAGATCACGCAGCCGGGCCGTTACTGGGACAATGGTGAGTGGGTTGAGATTCCGGCGATGAGCATTCATAAGCCGATTGATTACCCCGGCATCGGGCCTAAAGAAAGCTACGTGCTGTATCACGAAGAACTCGAATCACTCGTCAAAAACTTCCCGACGCTGAAACGCGCCCGGTTCTGGATGACGTTCGGGCAGGCGTATCTGACGCATCTGGAGGTGCTGCAAAACGTGGGCATGACCCGCATTGATCCGGTGCTGTTTCAGGGCCGGGAGGTGATCCCGCTCGAATTTCTGAAAGCCGTGCTGCCCGCGCCCGACACGCTCGGCGAGAATTATACCGGCCAAACCAGTATTGGTTGTCAGATCAACGGCATCAAAGACGGTGAAGAAAAAACGTATTATATCTGGAATAACTGCGACCATGCCGAAACTTACCGCGAGGTGCGTGGCCAGGCCGTGAGCTATACAACGGGCGTGCCGGCTATGATTGGCGCGAAACTGATGCTGGAAGGCACCTGGATGAAACCCGGTGTCTGGAATTGCGAAGAACTTGATCCTGACCCGTTTATCGCCCAGATGAACGCCCAGGGTTTGCCCGTGCAGGAGCAGGTAAACGCCGATTTGCCCCACGAGTATTGAAAGCGTTGCATAGTCGACTACCCAATTTTACCCCCAACCGACCCATCGGACTGCCCCCAAACAGGGGGCTAAAACCATCCGGGATCACAACCCGGC
>JBBRUV010000245.1:0-7721 GCA_038247465.1 Cytophagales bacterium | reverse complement strand
GGGTGGTCATCAGGTATTTACTCATTTGGCCGTACCAGGCCCCCCACATAAAAAACTGGAGGAACATCATGACGGCAAGTTTAACGCGGGTTTGGGTTTGCATAATAGGTCAAGGTTTTTGCAAAATAAACAGGATTTAAACGGCTTTCTTAGCTTTGTAAAAACTCAAAACCATGAATACTTACCACTATCTTTTACTTGGCCTGATGATTGGCTTTTTCGGTTGCCAAAAATCACCCGATGTACCCGTTGCGCCCGCCCCACTGCCGATGACCGTTACAGGCCTGTCTCCGGCCAGCGGTTCGTTCAACACCACGTTCGCCATTCAGGGGCGTGGTTTTTCTAAAACAACAAGTATTACAGTTGAGGTCGGAACCACCGAAATTCAGGCCGTGCGCCAATCCGATTCGCTCATTGCGGCCACGCTTTCGGTGAGTACGCTGATTGGTGTTCAGCCCGTGCGCGTCCGTTCGACCACCGAAACCGCTACCAGCCCGGTTTCATTCACCATAATTTCCCTTGTGTCAGTGTCGGGAAATATCACCCAAAACACCGTTTGGCAAGCGGCCAACTGCTACCTATTGGCAAGTCCGGTGGTGGTGCGGGCGGGTGCAACGCTCACCATCGAGCCGGGGACAATCATCTACGGAACCCAACGTAGCGGGCTGTTTATCGAACCGGGCGCGAAACTCCTCGCCGAAGGCAAGGCTGACAAACCCATCGTTTTTACATCGGCCAAACCCAGCGGGAGCCGCGACCTCGGCGATTGGCCGGGTTTGTTTATCGTTGGCAACGCGCCGATCAATCAGGCAGATATGTTCAAAACAGTATCCAGTAGTCAGATTTTTACTGAATTAGCCGTACCGGGCCGCAATAACTCCGCCGATAATTCGGGGGTGCTGAAATACGTCCAAATCGAATATGCCGGAGGATTACTTGGGCCAGTCAACGATTACGGGCTTTGTTTGATTGGGGTAGGATCAGGAACAACCATTGACTATGTGCAGATACGTCTGGAAAAGCGAAACTTATCAGGTTCCCGTGTGGCATCGGCCATGAATGGTTGCCACTACCAAGATGACGCTTACTTGTCAATAAATGGGATGAAATTCACTGACAATTGGGGCAGCAAATATGAAGGCTGGCCTGCGGGCGCACCCGAAATTGATGTACGGGTGTTTGCACCTTCTTCAACGACCAATTTTAGTTCGCTGGGGGAGATTCGTTTTATTGATAACGCAGAGCCAAATAGACGACGCGACATAAACAACAACTGGTGGGGGCAACAATTCACGGTAGTTTACTGGGACAAGGAAAGTTATTCAGAAACACTACTTTTCGACTTTACAGAGGACGATGACCAAATATTTGTTTAACTACAGGAAATCACGGTAGGCGGCACGTTCAAAATCTTCGGCCAACAGATTGCGCTGTCTGCAAAATTTGGCATCAAAACAATGGATGAGAACATCGGAAAAATGGTAGTTGACCAGTGCGCTGCGCCCCCTCGAAATGATGATGGTCAGTATTATGACGTTAATCAGTATTTCCGCTTCCGTTTGACTAACTAAACCACTTACTACAAACGTCAGAAAACGTGTTTTTTAATCGTTTTCTGACGCTGTACTAATCATAATCTACTCATGAAATATTCTCTCGTCGCACTGTTAATTTTAACGCTGGCAAATGCAGGTTGTCAGCAGACTACAGTCAGCATACTTGCCCGCATTGATGGCCGATGGCAGATTGAGTCAGTAAACTATACCCGGCCCGCTAAAACAGACTCATTAACGAATCCGACAAACTCGTTTCTGACGTTTGAACAGTGTTCTAATCGGGAAAACAAAACAGATTGTGATTTATACGCTGCTGTAAACAAGAGCAGTTATTTGCTCTCATTTAAAATTGGCGACCTACCGGGGAGAAAGAAGCAAGTCACGATTGCCCCAAAAGGCTCTGATGTCTCCGTTGCCTACCGGGCGGTTGGCCTTCACTTAGGTGGCACCTATGTCATTGAGCAATTAACCGACAGGCAACTGGTTATTGTCTGCGATGATGCCCAAACGAATGCCTTCGGAGTTACTGGTTATAAATCACGGCGAATCACGGCTCGGCGTACCAATTAAAAGGTATTGCCTATTATCTTTCCGGCAACCAAGTCTCTTTCATCAACTAAAATTGGTATCGTCATGAACAAACTGCTTATTTATTTTACAGTCATCGGCCTGTTTACCTGCATATCAGGATGCTCGTCAAAAGAGAAAAAAGTACTCACGGCCATTGATGGAACCTGGTAATTCGAGTACTACCGCGACTCGCAACAGGGTATCGCTACCATTGCAAACACGCCTTTGTCAGCGGCTACGCTGATGCTGGAATCCTGCGATGCAGCCAATAACAAAAGTGGCCCCACTAATTGCGTAGCCCGGCTCACTGATACGAAAAAAGAAATCATTCCAATGGTTTACCAAATCAACGTCTCGAAAGATATCCGCACGTTGACCCTGAACGTTCCGGGGCCGTTTTCGTCAACCACGCCATTGGCAACGGGCCTCCAGCAAACCCTGCTTGGTGGCTACACTGTTACCGAACTAAGCGATAACCGATTAGTGCTGTACCGGGAGCAGGAAAATTTTGCGCCTAACGGCACAAAAACGGTATCAACGCGCGAAATCAGATTCAACCGATAGGCGGTTTCTACCCACTTTAGAAACTGTTTTTCGTCGGTACGAAAGCAGTCAACTCATCAGGAGACTATTTTTTCTGACCGCCCCTGATTCGCTCAAACATGACGCGGGGGTTGGGTGTTTTCGGCGCGTTTAATCCGGTTGAGATTCAGCTTTGAGACGTTTCGGCTGGGGGGGCCAGACTTTCTGCAATCCCCACGCCAGTCCCACCACCAGCAAGCACCCCACCACGTTGAGCCACAAAAACGCCATCAGGTTCAGGGCATAACAGCCAATGACCAGTACCTCGCCGATGATGGTGGCCCAGAGCGTGGCCCGCCCGCCGATGCGCGGCAGATAAAACGCCACCACAAACACGCCCAGAATTACGCCATAAAACAGCGAGCCAAGAATGTTCACGGCCTCGATCATGCTGCCCAATCGGTTAGCAAACTGTGCGATGATGATGCAAAACACCCCCCAGCCGATGGTTGCCCACTGCGACGCCCGCAGGTAATGTTTATCGTCGGCGTTGCGGTTCACCAATCGCTGATACACGTCAACTATGGTGGTGGAAGCCAGCGAGTTATAGGCCGAGGCAATGGAACCCATCGAGGCCGAGAAAATCACCGCAATCAACAACCCGATCAGGCCATGCGGCAGAAAGTCAAGCACAAACCGCAGAAAAATGTAATTAACATCATTGGTGTCTGCCGTTGGGTTGTTCTTCTTGATGAGCGTCACCACGTCGGCTTTGATGGTTTTCAGGCTCTCGTCGGTGGCCCGGAGGTCGGCGCGGGTTTGCTCGACGGTGGCCGTTTGCGCTGGACTACCCGACGCGTCATCGGCGGTTTCTAAGGCCGATTGCATCTCTACTGCCATCCGTTGCCGTTGGGCAATCAGGGTCTGGTGTTTGATATTAAGCAGTTGATATTCAGGCGCGTATTGGCTCTGTTCTAATTTCTCGACTTCCTGTTTATTAAAAAAAACGGGTTGCTCCTGAAACTGGTAAAACACATAGACCAGCACACCCACCAGCAAAATCAAAAACTGCATCGGCACTTTTAGCAGGCCGTTTACCAGCAAACCCAGCCGCGATTGCCCCACGCTTTGCCCCGTCAGGTATCGCCCCACCTGCGATTGATCGGTACCGAAATAAGACAGTTGCAGAAAAAAGCCGCCAATCAGCCCCGACCAGATATTATACCGGCTGTCGGGGTCAAATTTCAGGTCAATCAGGTTCATCCGGCCCGCCTTGCCCGCTACCTTCAACGCGTCCACAAAGCCCACGCCATCGGGCAGCAGATGCACCGTGAGCCAGCCCGCCAGAAACATTGCTACCGTCACAATCAGCATCTGTTGCAGGTGGGTGTAGGAAATGGCTTTGGTGCCGCCCGTTACGGTGTAAATCAGCACGATGCCACCCATGAGCGCGTTGGTCCAGTAGATATTCCAGCCCAAAATGGTGGATAAAATAATGCTCGGTGCGTAGATACTCAGGCCCGTTGACAGGCCCCGTTGCAACAGAAACAGCCCGGCAGTGAGCGTTCTGACGCGGACATCAAAGCGGTTTTCAAGAAACTCGTAGGCGGTGTAGATTTTCAGGCGGTGAAAAATCGGCACGAACGTCACCGACAGCACAACCATTGCCAGGGGCAGGCCAAAATAGAACTGCACAAACCGCATACCGTCGGAAAAACCCTGCCCCGGAGCCGACAAAAACGTGATAGCCGATGCCTGCGTTGCCATCACCGACAGACAGACGTGATACCAGGGCAGTGATTTGCCGGCCAGCAGGTAATCATCCATCGTACCGTTGTTGCGGCTCCGGCTTCGCCACAGGCCATAGGCGATGATGCCCGTGAGGGTCAGGGCCAGCACCGCCCAATCGAGATTGCTCATGTCAACCAGACCATCAGGCCGTAAAAGAGGATCATTTCAACGACTAATGCCCCGATAACGACGGCGTAGAGTTGGGGCCACGAACGGCCAATGGGCGGAATGGTATCGGTAGTCATTGGTAGTTGTCCGGGGGTTGATGATTTCTATCCGCGAAAGTAGTGCCAAACCCGGTAGCGTTGCCCGGCCTAAATGCGTTTTATCCTGTTTACTCTTTGAAATAGGGCATGAAAGGCATAGTTTGCACCTTTGTTTTATAAACCCAACCCCCGTTTTAGATGGAACTCACGTCTGTGCAAACCGCCGAAAAAACCATGTTCGACCTCACCGGCAAAGTCGCTATCATCACCGGAGCCAGCAAAGGCATCGGCGAAGACATGGCCCGCACCTTTGCCCGCTTCGGCGCGAAGGTCATCGTCAGCAGCCGCGACCAGAACGCCTGCGACGAACTCGCCACCGATATTAGGGCCAACGGCGGAGACGCTACGGGTATTGCCGCCCACACCGGACGACCCGAAGCCCTGCAGGCCCTCGTCGAGAAGACCATCGAAACCTACGGCGGCATTGACATTTTGGTGAATAACGCGGCCACGAACCCCGTTTATGGCCCCTCGCTCGACTGCGACGGTGCGGCTTTCGACAAGATTATGGCCGTAAACGTAAAAGCCCCGTTTGAACTTGCCAAACTCTGCTACCCCAGCATGAAAGCGCGGGGCGGTGGCAGTGTGCTGATGATCAGCAGCATAGCCGGCCACACGCCCGACCCCGGTTTGGGTATGTACAGCGTCTCGAAAGCAGCCATGAATATGCTCACCAAAGTGCTGGCGAAAGAATGGGGCGTTGACGGTATCCGGGTGAACGCGATATGCCCCGGCCTGATCAAAACCAAGTTCAGCGAGGCTCTCTGGCAGGACGAAAAAACGCTGAATCATTTTGTGAAACGCTTGCCCATCGCCCGCATGGGAACGGTGGACGAAATCAGTCCGTTGGCCCTGTTTCTGGCTTCGGATGCCTCGTCATACAGCACAGGTAGTTTCTTCTACGCCGACGGCGGAACGGTACTATGAACGCGCTGGGCATGAACCTCTTCGTCTGGACAATGTCTATGGACGAAGACCTCTCAGAAACCTTTGCGTTTCTGAAACAGACCGGCTTCGATTTTATCGAATGTCCCGTTGGCCCGGCCAGTGCAAACCCCGCTGCCGACCTCGCCCGGTATCAGCACATCGGGCGGCAGGCGGCTTCGTTGCGGCTTGGTGTGCAGACCTGCACCATCTGCAGCCCCGAACACAGCCTGATTTCGCCCGACGAAGCCACGCGCCGGGCCGGAATCACCCACCTCAAACACGTGATTGACTGCACGGCGGCTGCGGGCGGCACAATTCTGATGGGGCCGCTCTACGCTGGTTTCAAGACGTTTACCGGCAAACGGGCTACCGAACAGGAATGGGAATGGTCGGTTTCGGGAATGCGCGAGGTGAGTGAATACGCTGAAAACCAAGGCGTAACGCTGGCAATTGAATCATTAAACCGATTCGAGATTTATTTGCTCACCTGCGCCGACGATGTGCTGCGGTATGTTTTGGCCGTAAACCACCCGAACTGCCGGGCCGCGTTTGATACGTTTCATGCCAACATGGAAGAAAAAAACGTGGCCGATGCCATCCGCAAACTCGCGCCGATTCTGGTTCACGTCCAGATTTCAGAAAATGACCGTTCTACGCCCGGCGCGGGCCATATCAACTTCGGGGAAGTATTCGATGCCCTCCGCGAGATTAACTACACCGGCCCGATTGCCATTGAAGCATTCGGCCCAAACCCGCCCGAACTCGCAGCCGCGACGCATATTTTCCGGGATATGTTCACCTCACCGGAGCAGTTGGCGGCAGACGGAATCCGGTTTGTCAAAAGTTCACTATGAGTAAACCAACTACCTTTAGGCTTTGTTTTGCATCATAGCCCGCCGGACTTTATTGGCGTATTGTTTGCTGTATCCGCAAGCAGCTAAAGCACTAAAACAGTGATATGCCGAGTTGGTAACGCATGAGTTTGCCAGTTTCAATGAATTTAAAGCCGTATACAGTAATGCCAGTCTCGTCAGCGACGACCGTGTCGTCTTCAACATTATGGGCAACAAATACCGACTGATGGCAAGGATGGTTTTTGTGTACAAGGTTGTCCAGATAAAATGGTTCGGCACCCACGCAGAACACGATAGCATTGATGTAGCAACGGTTCAATACGAAAAGCAATGAAGCTAAAACTTATCAAGACCAAAGAAGAATACGAACTGCTCATGCAATGGATTGATGAGCAGTTCGACCGTAAAGTGCAACCTGACACTGCCGAAGGTGAAGACATTCAGGTTGCGTTGTTGCTTATCAAAACGTATGAGGATGAGCATTGTGCCATTCCCGCGCCTGATCCAATTGATGCCATACGCCTGAAAATGAACGAAAAAGGACTGAAAAACAAAGACTTAGTCGGTAGGTTAGGCAGTAAAAGCTATGTATCAGCCGTACTAAATCGTCGTAAACCCTTAACTCTCGATATGGCGAAATTTTTCTACCGGGAGTTAGGCATCCCGGCCAATGTGCTTCTCACCTAAATTTTCGATCTTTCACGCATGAACATCGCCATTGTGGGTCTCGGATTCGGGGCCGAATTTATCCCGATTTACCAGCGTCACCCCGGCGCCGTGATGTACGCCATCTGCCAGCGCACCGAATCGAAACTCAACGAAATCGGGGATGCGTTTGGGATTGATGTGCGTTACACCGGCTACGAAGACCTCTTGGCTAACCCCAATGTGGATGCGGTGCATATCAACTCGCCCATCCCCAACCACGCCGAACAGAGTATCAAGGCACTCCGGGCGGGCAAGCACGTGGCCTGCACCGTGCCGATGGCAACGAGCGTTGACGATTGTCAGGCAATTGTGAACGCTTGCCGCGAATCAGGCAAGAAATACATGATGATGGAAACGGTGGTCTATAGCCGCGAGTTTCTGTTTGTGAAAGAACTCTACGAAACCGGTCAACTCGGCAAGGTGCAGTTCCTGAAAGCGAGCCACCAACAAGACATGGACGGCTGGCCCGATTATTGGCCCGGTCTGCCACCAATGCACTACGCCACCCACTGCGTTGGCCCGGTGGC
>JBBRUV010000244.1:0-7743 GCA_038247465.1 Cytophagales bacterium | reverse complement strand
CGCCTGCGCGATTTCTTCGGCCTGTCCGATTTGCTGGTCATCTCCACCTGTAACCGTACCGAGGTGTATTACGCTGCCGATTCGGGCAGCGATCTGAACACCGACGTAGTTCGGCTGCTGCTCATTGAGAAAGGGCTGACCGATACCGACCAATACCTGCCGTACTTCCAGTTGTTTTCTGAACATAACGACGCTGTTCGTCATTTGTTCGAGGTTTGCACCGGGTTGCACTCGCAGGTAGTAGGCGATATGCAGATTCCAAATCAGGTCAAGCACGCCTACCAATGGTCGGCAGACCTTGATATGGCCGGGCCGTTTCTGCACCGGCTGATGCACACCATTTTCTTCACCAACAAGCGCGTGGCGCAGGAAACGTCTTTCCGCGACGGAGCCGCATCGGTATCGTATGCCGCCGTCGAGCTGATTGATGAACTGGTGGGCGAACACCACAACCCGAACGTGCTGGTGATCGGCCTCGGCGAAATTGGTGCCGACGTTTGCCGCAACCTTGCCGACCGAAATGTTAGCAATATTACGCTCTGCAACCGCACCCACGCCAAAACTGAAAGCCTGGCCAGTCAATACGGTTTCCGCGTAGCCGATTTCGACAACCTGACCGACGAAATTCGCCGGGCCGACGTGGTGATCTGTTCCGTCCTGCGCGACGAGCCACTCATCAACCCTGCCCTACTGCACGATGTGTCGGTGCTGACGTATAAATACTTCATTGATCTGTCAGTGCCGCGCTCGGTCGATACGGCAGTTGAGCAAATTCCGGGGGTGCTGGTGTATAACATCGACCATATCCACAACCGCACCGACGAAGCCCTGAACCGGCGTCTGGCGGCCATTCCGCAGGTTGAAGCCATTATTGACCATGCCGTTGCCGAGTTTGGCGACTGGTCGAAGGAGATGGCCGTTTCGCCAACGATCAACAAGCTGAAGAACGCACTGGAGCAGATTCGCAAAGAAGAAATTTCCCGCCATCTGAAGAACCTGACCCCCACCGAGTCAGACAAGATCGATAAGATTACACGGGGCATTATGCAGAAGATCATCAAACTACCGGTGCTGCAACTCAAAGCCGCCTGCAAACGGGGCGAAGCCGAAACCCTCATCGACGTACTGAACGATCTGTTCGATCTGGAAAATCAGCCGGTGGAGTAGGTGCGCCGAAGCGATCCAGCCTACTGAGTCAACAGCCCCAACATCGGGGCTGTTTTTCGTTATAGCAGACATGAAACTCATCATCCGCGTACTCATTCTTTTTCTACTGACTGCCGGGCTAATTGCCATTTGGGAACAGATTCGCGGGGCCGATATGCTCAGCCGGTTTCGGCGGGGCAACGATGCGACCAAAACACTGATGCTCCGCGAAGTAACGGCCCTCGGCAAGCTCGAACTCGTCAAATACACCTTCAAAGATATTATCGATTACGAACAGGCCAACACCTTTCTGCCCAATGCCAACGCCGTGCTGATTGTGGAAGGAGAAGCCATTGGCTGCATCGACCTGAGTCGCGTACAACCCACCGATATTGCGACAACGGGCGATTCTGTCACGATCAAACTGCCAAAGCCCGAAATCTGCGGCTGGAAAATCAACCACGACCGGTCAAGAGTATATGATACCCGGTTTTCGTTCCTGAACGAGTCGCAGCTGGTGAGCGATGCATACCGGCAGGCCGAGCGGCAAATCCGGCAGTCGGCCCTGAACGGCGGCATTCTGGAGCAGACCCGCCAAAACGCCGAAAAAATGCTGCAACCGTTATTATCTCAGCTGTCAGGCAAACATGTAGAGATTATTTTTTGATGTGTTATGTATGGCTGGTGCGAACACACCTGCGTCAGCAATACATAATACATCCTATATCATACATCAAAAACAAGTCGTTTTAGGAAAGTGAATCATATATTGGGTCTTTATGAACGTCAACGCATCATCTGTCGCCAATGGTCGCCTGCTCATTGCCGAGCCGTTTTTGGGCGATACCAACTTCGAGCGGAGTGTAGTCCTCATCTGCGAGCATAACGCCCAGGGAACCTTCGGGCTGGTGCTGAACCAAACCACCGACCTGCATCTGAGCGACGTGATCGAGGACATAACCCCCGACTTACTCCTTTTTCTGGGCGGGCCGGTTCAGCAAAATACCCTGCACTTCATCCATCGCCGTCCTGACCTCATCGACAATTCGATCAAAATTATGGATGGCCTGTACTGGAGTGGCGATTTTGAGGAGATCAAACGGGCCGTGAACCTCGGCACCCTGACCGAACGCGACGCCCGGTTCTTTATTGGCTATTCGGGCTGGAGCGAAGGGCAACTGGATGATGAACTGGCACAAAAGTCCTGGATCGTCAGCCATACCGATGCTGATTTCCTGTTCGATACGCCCGTAAAAGAATTCTGGCGGGGCGTTCTCAAACGCATGGGGGGCGAGTATAAATCTATTGCGCACTACCCCGTTGACCCACGCCTGAACTGACCCGTCAGGGCTGGATTACGGTAGTGCATCAGCGATAATCTTAACTTTAGAATAACTCCCCGCCAGACATTTCCATCCGGTGGGGGTTTGCGTTCGTGTGAACGTCAGGATTCTGCGTCGCCTTTACCGATGTAATCCGCGTCGGCGTCGTCCAGAGTCATGGGGATTTTTTGAGTAATTGTGTCTGATTTTACTTCAAGCTGCTCAGGTACGTCTTGTTGCCGTTTTTATTGATGTAGTATTTACCACCGCGCGGGCCGGTACGGACCACCTCGCCGTTGGAGCCTTTGCTGCTGAGGTCAACGGAGCATCGCGCAGGAAATTGGCCGCGAAATCAACATCATTGGCTCCAAAGCCAACGACGCCATCATTCAGCGGTTTGTGCTGCAGATGAAAAACGAATTAGAGAAAATCAAGGAGCAAACCATAAACGTGATTTAAGCGCGTTTTTGGCTATCTTGGCTCACCAAACACAACGAGTATGGAATCCATAAAAGAAGAGTTTCATCAACTCATCGACAGCATCGAAGACGAGACCTATTCGCAGGACTTGTTCGAGTCGGTAGCCACCCTGACCCGGAGGAAAGGCGACGTACTGGACGACCTCCCCCCTGCCGACATGCAACGGCGCGACAACGCCATTGCTCAAATTAAAGAAGGCCGCGTCTTTTCGGATAATGCTGTACGCGAACGCTACGCCCAATGGATTACGAAATAGTCTGGACGGAAGAAGCAACAGCCGATTTCGACTTGCTAATGAGTTATCTCACCGAAAATCTAACTGAAAAGTCGGTAACAACCCTGAATTTTAGACGTTAGACGGCGAAATCGGCGTGGCCAAATTCTCGCTGGCCACTACCGAATCGTTCAGGGACAAAGACGGGCAGACACAGCCAAACTGAGTGGCACACGATTGTACTGTGGCGCAACCTGGCCGGGTTGGCCCGTAAACTACCTGACCAAAGGCAGTCTGGTGTATATCGAGGGGAAATTAAAGACAAGGAACTACGAAGATAAAGAAGGTGTAAAACGCTACGTTACAGAGGTAGTGGCCGACCAACTGATTATGCTCGATAAAAAAACGGGTACCGATGAACGTAGTTGAGGAAGTAAAAACCCGCATCAGCTATGAACCGGCTATTCACCGGGGAAAAGCCGTTATTTTCGTTCGGTTTGGCCATGAAAAACGGCTGAACGAGCGGATTAGAAAGCTGGTTGGCGTGCGGTGGAGCGCGACGCAGAAAGCCTGGTACGTGGCCGATATCCCGACGTATCGGCAGAAATTTGGGCTTGAACTGGCTTTGGCCGGGAAAGACGTACTCGCCCAAATCGATCCCGTAAATCAACCGGCACTTCAACGGTACGTAGAAACACTGCAACTGAAAGGATACAGCCCCAATACCCTCCGTACGTACCGAAACGAGTTTGCGCAATTGCTGTACGTGTTGAAAACAACGCCCGTCGATACCCTCGATGCCGAACGGCTTCGCAGTTATTTTCTCTACTGCATCAATACCCTAAAACTGACAGAAAATACCCTGCATAGCCGAATCAATGCCGTAAAATTCTACTATGAACAGGCCCTGCACCGCGATAAACTGTTTTTGGAGATACCCCGCCCCAAAAAGCCATCTATACTGCCAAAAGTGATTAGTCCCGGCGACATAAAGCAACTTTTCGCCGTAACAACTAATCTCAAACACAATACCATGCTTAAACTATGCTACGGCATGGGGCTGCGGGTAAGCGAAATCGTCAATCTGAAAATTACTGATATTGACAGTAAGAATATGCAGGTATTTGTAGAACGTGCCAAAGGGAAAAAAGACCGTTATGCCAACCTTCCCGAAAGTATTCTTGACCAGTTAAGGGCTTACTTTATGGCCTATAAACCTGGGAAATTTCTATTTGAAGGGCAGTATGGCGAGCAGTACAGTAGCCGTAGCGCACAGCAAGTGTTCAAAACAGCTCTACAAAAAGCCAACATTAACAAGACCGTTGGTATTCATGGTCTGCGGCATAGCTTTGCCACACACCTATTGGAAGCCGGTACCGACATCAGATTCATTCAGGAACTTTTGGGCCATAACGATTTGAAGACAACTTTGCGCTACACACACGTAAGCGAGAAGAGCATCAAGAATATCAAAAGCCCGCTGGATAGGCTTTGATTGATACGCGTATTTTGTATTGTTGACGAATTGCCGCAATACAAAATACGAATATGCGCATTTTGTATTGTTGATACTCTGATCAAACACACTTAGACAGCTAAAAGCCTATAAATGAGATGGAAGTAAGACTTTTCGACGAGTCTTACTTGCGGTTTACTAATTTTCTTCTACATTTGTCTCCATGCCAAAAAGTGCGTCTATTTATGAGTTAGGGCGAAATTGAGACCCCGAAAAGCCCAGCCTTGAGTGCGGTAGAGATGGCCTGAACACCGACAGAAGGTCGGGTTTGGCAAGCTTTTGCGAATGGGATTCGCTGAAAGGAAGTCCTTTCAAAGCTAATCGCTTAAAAAAAGCTTGACGAAGTTACGGAAAATTGACCATAAAGTCAAGTTTGTCAGTAACTTAGGCCATCCAAGGCGTTAGCGAATCCCGGAAAACAACGTCGTAAATCGGCGATTTACGCCATAATTTTACCGGGGGCCGGGACTTTTCTCACTGGGCCTCAACTTGTCAAGTACCGCCTAAGGGCGGCACTTCGCCTAACTGTTGGCTTGCCAAAATTTGTTTCGCTACGCTCACAAACTTCGGCAAGCCAACGGGCGTTATCGGGCAGCCTAAAAGACGACACTACCAAGTAAACCGAATGGAGAGAATATATTTTGATAAGCAGATATTTAGCCACCTATTTAAAGGTGACAAACCTGTGTATCAAAAGCTTTATAATGACCTATTAAAAAACAAAGACCATTTTATTTTCTGTTATTCCCACGGACATTTACTAGACTTAAAAAATGACAAATCAGAAATTAAGTTTAGTGAATTAGACTTCATTGAAACGATTGTAGATGATAACTATCTTTCATATCACGCCACGGAGAAAAGAACTTCTTGTTATTTAGCTAAACCAAGAGAAGCATTTAATGACATTGAAGATGATACAGAAATATCATTTGCAACAATGTTTGACGATTTAGACTTAGAATTTGCAACACCCGAACAAAAAGAACAGATTAAACTCGCTAAAGACATATTTACAAATCAAAAAATAGATTTCGGATTTTCTCAAATTCAAGACATACCAGATGAAATAAAAAATCCTTTAAACAAAATCCTGCCTGTTGGTTTAGGCCCAATGACGCTTTTAGAATGGACAGAGCATTTTATGGGAATGCTCAAATCAATGGAAGATGACAAATCAGTTTACAAGGGATTGCGAAATGTGGTTGACAAACACATTAATAACGGAAAGTTTACAGTAGATATTAATAAAATAGATTTTAATGACGACTTAAAAAATTCGGTTTTGCAGAAAACCTTTATTGAATATGTTAACAGCAATCTAAATCCAAATGGCAACAAAGAAATAACTGATTATGATTTTTATACAAATGCATATTTCACACTTGACCTATTAGGAATTAGCAAAGAGCCTTCTAAAAAAGTAAAATTTGGTTCAGTTCTGAATGATGGTTATCACAGTTACTATGGTGCTTTTTGTGATTATGTAGTTTCAGATGACCAAGGATTTCTAAAAAAGACAAAAGCATTATACAAACTTTTGGGAATAGAGACTAAGGTTTATCACGTTGATGAATTCATTCCGCTTTTCTATTTGTTGACAAATTCAATAGAAAGTAGCTCTAAAATGCTTTTTGACTTACTTATAAACGACATAAAAAACGGTTTAGTAATTGACAATTACCAATCAATTAAATTCAATAGGAACACAACGGTCATTAAACCCTTTCACAGTTATTTTGGCTACTTCAACCAGATTGAGAGCATTAAAGAAAACAACCAAGACTATATTTTGCTCAGACGAAAAATAAAGAATTATTCCTATTTTAGTTTTTACAGACAATATCAAGGAATAATAAATAAAGCATATAAACTCTTCGGTTATGACCTTGACAACAAAGGTGAATTTAACTGGGAGAAAGAAATTGAAGAAATCAAAAGCGGAACTTGGAAAGGTAGATTTTGGGACTTTGAGACCTTCACGATTTTAATTGAAATAAACATTGGAATCAAGGAAATCTGCTTGCTTTTAACACCTAAAACATCGACTGAATGAAAGAAGGCCGACCCGATAACAGCCGTTTTGCAAAAGCGGGGGTTTCGTACTTCTATGACAGCGAAGTGCTAAATTCAAGCTTTGTGCATCCAATCAAGTTTAGTGCTGAAAATCCCCGCCTTCGCAAAGCGGCAAAACGTTGCCTAACGCAAAGCCCCGCCAGATAGAGAAGTCTGGCGGGGCTTTGTGTTTTCGTGGGTGTCAATGTCTTCGGCGTCAGCCTTACTTCAAACTGCTCAGGTACGTCTTGTTGCCGTTTTTGTTGATGTAGTATTTGCCACCGCGCGGGCCGGTACGTACTACTTCGCCGTTAGGGCCTTTGCTGCTGCGGTCAACGGGGGCTTTGTAATCGGCGGGGGTGGCTTTTTCTTCCTTCATAGCGGGTTTCGAGGTCATCGCCATCTTATCGGCTTTGGGCTTATCCATCTTTGCCGACTTACTCATTTTGTCGTCTTTCAGCCCGGCGTTATCGGCCATCTTATCAGCTCTCTTGCTGGCTTTAGCGTCCATCTTATCAGCTTTTTTGCTGGCCTTATCGGCCTTCATGGATGCATCGGTCGTCATCTTGTCGGCGTCGGCTTTTTTGGCGGCTTTGGCAGCGCGGGCAGCGGCCATCCGGTCGGTCATAGCTGCTTTCTTGGCCGCGTCGTCCTGCGCGGACTTCGCGTCGGCTTTGGCGGTTTTGGCCGCGTCTTTGGCCGCTTTGGCTTCGGCTTTGGCCGCTTCGGCTTTGGCGGCCGCTTTTGCCGATGCATCAGCCACGCTCATCTCTTTTTTGGCTTTCTCCTTCTTGGGTTTCGCATCCTGCGCTACGGTGGCTTGGGCAATGAACAGGCCGAGTGTCAGGCTCAACAGGGCAAGGGTCTTTTTCATGGTTTGTATTGGTTTGATGGCCAGTTGGTTTGGCAGGACAATAGTTGAATTTTTTTCTGAATTATCAATCAAACACCCGTTAAAAGTTACGTAGCGACTCGGCAACGTATCAGCCCGTAACATCAGGCCGCCGAAT
>JBBRUV010000243.1:0-7782 GCA_038247465.1 Cytophagales bacterium | reverse complement strand
GTTCGGCTGAAACGTACCATCCGCGACTACCTACTGGAGAATGGCTACAATGGTGAGACTGGTAGCAAGGGTGATATTTTTATCCGCGAAGTGGGTGGAAAACCCATGACCGGAACCGAACGAGCCAAGTCTTACGCAAACCGGGAAGAGTATCTCGCTAAGTTTATTGACGTGCGGCTGTTCGGTGGCGTGTCTGCTCCCAAAGCTGCCCCGAAAGCATCGGGAGCGAAGAAAGAAAAAGCAAAAGAAACCGAGCCAACTCTGTTTGAAGGGGGCGTTGACGGCGAGCCAACCGACGTTGACGAGCCGGTTGATGCTAAAAAAACCTTCCACTTCACGGGTCCGGTGCAGTTCGGTATGGGTCGATCACTGAACCGGGTGCGGGAGAACTTCATCAAAGGGACTGGTGCCTTCACCACAAAAGAGGAATCCATTCAAAAGACGTTCCGGGAGGAATACAACATTACCTACGGGCTGATTGCCTTTCACGGGGTCGTCAATGAGCGGGCGGCCAAGTACGTCGGTACAACGGAGGAGGATGTGCAGAGGCTGATGGGGGCTATCTGGGACGGAACCAAGAGTCTGCTCACCCGCTCCAAAAAAGGGCATATGCCCCGGTTGTTGGTCAAGATCGACTACAAAGACGGGTTCTTCATCGGCGATTTGGCCGAGCGTCTGAGCCTGAATCCGGTTGCGGGCAAGCGTGAAGAAGTCTATGAAGACATCGAAGACTTCACGGTCGATACCTCAAAATTAGTCGCTGCCCTGACGAAGTACGCCGACAGGATCGAGCGCATTACGGTGGTTCAGGACGACCGCATCAGCCTGTCTGAGCCTATCCCGACGATGTAGCGATGAGCCGACCCGTTCTGATTTTCGACATCTGGGGTGACTACGCGCATTTCAAAAAAATCTACGCTACTACATCGGCAGTATCCTACGCCATTCCGCCCAAAACATCCCTCTACGGCTATATGGGGGCCATCTTGGGGCTACCCAAAGCGGATAACGCCTATCTCACTGCGTTCAGTAACAAACAGTGTTTGCTCGGTATATCGGTGCTGAACCCGATTGTAATGCAACGGCTCGGTACGAACCTGCGCCCCAACCTGAACCGTACCTCAGACAATCCCAAACCTACGCTCATGGAGTACGTGTACCGGCCCAAGTACCGGCTCTATGTGTCGCATCAGGACTCGCTGTTCTACGACGAACTGCGGGCAGCGTTGACCGAACACCGAAGCGCATTTACCCCGTCGCTGGGGCTGGCCGGTCTGGTGTCAAATTTTGCGTGGGTTGGTGAGGTTGTGGCCGAGGCTGTGCAACCGACCGAAGCCGTGCCAATTCACTCGGTGATACCGCGCCGGTTTTTCCGGTCTTTTGACGAGTCGGCTCTCTTTGACGGGCGTAACGAGTTGATTGAACAGAGTTTATACGCCGTCGAAATGAACACCGAACGCGAGGTTACCGAGCGCGACGACGTTCTCTTCGACCGGAAGGGTAAGCCAGTACGAGCCGTAGTTAGCGAGTATTATACTATCAATGATGCAAACGTCGTCCTCTTTTGACTTGCTTTCTCACCCGGATCGCACCCTCGCCCGGCACCTGCGGGGGTGCGACGAGGTGTCGTCGCTGGCCTTGCAGTTCAAGCATATCACGGCTGATTTTTATGCCAAAGACCTGCTGGAAGAAATGCGCCGGTTGCTGGTCTTCTTTCACGACCTCGGCAAAGGCACCGATTTCTTCCAGTACATCATTCTGGAAGCGACCCGCAGGGAAGGCACAGCGGATTTTCAGCGAGAACATCAGGCTTATCTGGATGACTTCGCGGCCAGCAAAGCGGTTGCCATTGCCAACCGACTTGAGGAAAACGACCGGCTGAGCAATCATGCCAAATTGGGGGCTTACTTGGTACAGGCTGTTTTTCAGCATGAAGACCCGCTGGTTTCGGCGATTTTGCTCAGAGTCATTCGGCGACATCATGGCTACCTGACCAATTTTTTCGAGAGTGCCAGCAAGAGTCCCCAAATCGCGTTGGAGCCAGTCTGGGAAATTCCTGAACTGGAAGAACAGCTACGACACTTCAACGAAGGCCCATATCAGCGGATTCTGGCTGATAACGGCCTTTCCATTGATTTGGCTAAGTGGCCCACTATTCGGGACAAATACAAAGGCCCGTTGCTGGTTATGACGCTACGAACGCGTCTGCACAAAGCCGATGACCTGCGTTATTTCTTTCTGCAACACTTCCTGTTCTCGCTGCTGCTCGCTGCCGACAAAGGCGATATGATGATTGAGTTAACGGCTGACAAACAGGAGTTTATCAAGCCGAACCGACTCCTGCCCCAATCGTTGGTTGATGCTTACAAGGCTCATTGGTTTGCCGGTAAGACCCCGCGTCCGATTGATTTGCTACGTGAAGAAGCATACCAGACAGTGGCTCAGAATGTGGCAACTTTCGGCGAACGGTCTTTCTTCTCGCTGACCTTGCCAACGGGTTTGGGCAAAACATTTTCTGCCTACCGCACGGCGATTCAGCTACAACGACAAACGCACGGGCAAACCGGACAGGTGCCGCGCATCATTTATTGCCTGCCGTTCACCTCCATTATTGACCAGAATGCTCAGGTACTGGCCGATATGTTTGCTCATCATCAGGCAGCGGGCGGAACTGATTTGGATGAAAGCTGGCTGGCTACGCACCATTACCTGTCTGTTCCTAAAAACCACTATGATAAACGCGAGTTGGTCAAAGACGAGGGCGAATACCTGACGGCTGGCTGGGAGCAGGAGGTGATAGTGACAACTTTCGTGCAACTACTGGAAAGCATTTTTACGAACCAGAACCGGGCTTTACGGAAGTTCCATAATCTGACAAATGCCGTTCTGATTCTGGACGAGGTGCAAAGCATTCCGCCCAAATATTTTGAAGCCGTCGAAGAAGTATTTCAAAAACTGGCCCTGTATTTCGGCACGAAGTTCGTCTTTGTGACAGCCACCCAGCCCTTCTTGTTCGCCAACCCCGATAATGTGTTGGAACTCACCGACCCGACGCTTGAAAAAACGAAATACTATTTCGATACGCTGAACCGGATTCAGTTGAATCAAACGCTCTTGAAGGAGACTGACTATCAGGATCGAAAACTGACCGAGTGGTTGCCGATTATTCAGCAGGATATTGACGACAACGCCGACAAATCATTCTTAATCATTTGCAATACGATTGCCCAATCTCAGGAGGTTTTCCGAACCCTGCGGCAGGGGAGTCGTGAATCGGGCCGGGTGTTCGTTTATCTGTCGAGTTCAATACTCCCCAAAATTCGGCGGGAGAAAATTGCCCAAATTAAGCGCAATATCGAAGCGGATGTCCGGCAGGTGGTTGTGTCAACGCAGGTCGTGGAAGCCGGAGTTGACATAGATTTGGACGTAGTGTACCGGGATTTTGCCCCCATTGACAGTCTTAATCAGTCGGCGGGTCGTTGCAATCGGAATGGGGTTCGTGGGCAGGGTATCGTGAAGCTGTTTCATACCGGCAAAGACCGATTCATCTACGACGCTACGCTGCGTGACCTGACAAAGCAGGTGCTGAGAAAGTACCCGGCGGTGATTGAGGAGAAGGATTTGTACGCCCTCAATCGCGATTATGCCGCTGCTGTTCGCCGGGCGGTAGTAGACCAGGCCAATACGTCCCAAACACTCATTACACACATGAAACGACTTAACCTGGAAGATGTAAGCAAACACTTCAAACTGATCGAAGAAGATAACCGCTCCTTTAACGTCTTTATTGCTTGTGATGCCGAAGCTAAATCTATCTGGAATACGTACCGTTCCTGCATCCGTGATTTGGAAGGGTTTGCCCGAAAACGAGCTATCAAAAAGCTGACTCCATCTCTGTTACAATACGTAACACGCTTCCCAAAAAAGCATTATGAGCCGCCAACCGATAAAGCCGAAAATTTTATCATCAATGAGCCGGATTGGGAGAATTATTACGACTTGGAGACTGGGTTCAAGATACCCACCGACGACAACATGACCGTTTTTGCCTAATCCACCACCACTAGTATGCCAACCCAAACCACTTTACCCATCACTACCATCCGGTTTCCCGAACTGCTGCTGCGCACCCGTGACGGGCATAAACTCCGGGGGTTTTTCGGCTCGTTTTTTCAGGAACATTCGCCGTTGTTGCATAACCATTTTGAGGATGGTTCCCTGCGCTACGCCTATCCGCTGGTGCAATACAAGGTTTTGGACACCATTCCAACGCTGGTGGGCTTAGGGGAGGGGGCCATGCTGCTGGCCCAACTGTTTTTGAGCATCCGTCAGATTGATATTAACCGTGGCGACGGAACGGGCGAGACGTTCCCGATCCTGAGCAAGCACATCGAACACAGTCAGGCCACAATCGGCATGAGCGAAACCATGTACCATTACCAGTTCCAGACGCGCTGGATGGCCCTCAACCAGGAAAACCACCACGACTACCGCCAACGGCACGATGCCGGCAAACTGGCCCAGCTTACCCGCGTGCTGACGAGCCAACTGCTGGCCATGTTTAAAGACCTGGGCCTGTGGCTCCCACCCAACGAACGAATCCGGCTTTTGCTCGACATCAAGGGCGAACACCTCACTCAGTTTAAAAACCAGCCTATGGTGGTGTTTTCGGGCGGGTTCTCGGCCAATGTGATTTTGCCCGATGGCATTGGGCTGGGCAAAGCAGCGTCGCGGGGGTTTGGCACGGTGGGGCGGGTGATTCATGGTATTTGAACGCTGGTTGCGGCAAAGAACCTTTTACCCGTAATTTTACTTATAAGTGAAATTTTCGGTTCTGCTCTTTTACTTTTCTGTATAGCCCTGATGCCGTTGTGAGCGTTACTGAAAATTTTGAGATTGTTAAACTGGACGAATTCGCTGGCAGCGGGACTGTCATTTACAGTATTCTGATCCGGGGCGAAGACGAGACATTTTATGACTGGTTTTTGGCCGAGTACAACGAGATATTCCCGGAGGAGGTGAAAGATATTGTGGCCCGGGCTATTCTCGATGGAGAAATCTGGTGGCAGGGCGATGGACTGGCCGGGCAGTTGATATTTAATGAGGGTGAATAAATCAGCGTTGAAACCAAAAATTGATCAAGCAAATGGACAGCAGCCAAACAGCAGCCAAACCAAAACGGGGCGATCTGAGCCGCCGAATTTTGGACAACATTACCCCTGAACAGCACACACAGACCTATAAGCAGATGGCCATTGCGGCCGCCATTGCCGATGCGCTGGATATGAACGGGTGGAGCAAGCGCGAGTTTGCTACCCGCATGAACCGTCAGCCGTCAATGGTTACCCGCTGGTTGAGTGGCACCCATAATTTTACCATCGAAACGCTGCTGGCAGTGGAGGCAACGCTGGGGGTTCAGTTAATCACGATTGCCGGCCCCAAATCAATCCGGCAGGAACTGACCGCGGTGCATGGGTAAGATGGTGGTGGCCACATGGCGGTCACCGTTGCGATAGCCTTGTGGCCCGTTAATGTTTTACCCCGATATACCTACTGACTATGCAACTCCACATCAACACGTATGGCACCTACGTCCACGTCAAGGATGCCATGTTCGACATTCGGCGCAAGGGCGACGACGGGCAGGTGATCAGCGCGACCCACTCTGCCGAAAAAGTGACGCACATCGTGATGGCAACCGGCACCAGCCTCAGCACCGATGCCATTCGGCTGGCGATGCGCCATAACGTGGACATTGTGTTTGTGGAGCAATCGGGCGAACCGATTGGGCGGGTTTGGCACGCTAAGTTTGGCAGCACCACCAAAATCCGCAAGGCGCAATTAGAGGCCAGTTTGGGGTCGGTGGGCGTGGTCTGGGTGAAACGCTGGCTGTTAGCCAAACTCGATAATCAGCGCGAGTTTATCAAAGACCTCAAAAAGCACCGCCCACAACACGCAGACTTTCTGAACGATAAATTGACGCGGATCGAAGCGCTGAGCGTATCGATTAGTACGCTCGATGGGCCGAAGGTTGCCGACTTTGCCGATACGCTGCGCGGGCTGGAAGGCACGGCGGGTCGGCTCTATTTTGAGACGCTGAGTTATGTATTGCCAACCGATTATCAGTTTGCGGGCCGCAGCAGTCGCCCGGCGCAGGATGGGTTCAACGCCTTTTTAAACTACGCCTACGGAATGCTCTACGGACGCATCGAAAAGACCTTGATTGTGGCCGGTGTTGACCCCTGCGTTGGGTTTATGCACCGCGACGACTACAACCAGCTGAGCATGGTATATGACTTCATTGAGCCGTACCGGGCTTATGCCGACGAGGTGGTGTTTCGATTGTTTTCGGCCAAGAAGGTGAATAAATCGCACCTGAGTCCGGTATCGGCGGGTGGCTCGCGGGGCGGGGCCGTTACGTCGGGCTGGTCGCTCAATCAGGAAGGCAAGGTGCTGTTGGTCAATGCGTTTAATGAATTTATGGATGTTGATAAAATCCGGCATAGCGGCTTATCTGGTGGCGCAGCCCGTAACTTAACGCGGGGTAATGCGATTCAATCCGACGCGCATCAGTTCGCCAATAAACTCATTGAATGACGATGATAACCTGGGTTTTGTATGATGTGAAGAACGACCGAAACCGGACGAAGATGGCTAAATGCTGTCAGCAGGCGGGTTTGTATCGGGTGCAGTTTTCGTGTTTTCTGGGGTCGCTCACGGCAAATCAGAAAGACACGCTGAAACTTCGGCTCGAAGAATTAATAGACGAGGCCGTTGACAAGGTGTATATTTTTCCGATGAGCCGCGATGAACTTCGGCAGACCGATTTGTTGGGCCAAGCCTTTGACAAGAAGTTAGTTACGGACGAAATCAGGGCTTTATTTTTCTAACGACGATGCTACTTTCGCTCACACCCAGCCACATTATCGAATACTTGTACTGCCCCCGGTTCACGTATTTCGAATATGTGCTGACGATTCCGCAACACGAGGACGACAACTACAAGGTGATGCGGGGCCGCCACCTGCACGATGAGCGGCTGGAACAAAACAAGGACTATTTGCGCCGACGGTTGGGCGTGGTTGAAAAACACATTGACCAGTATTTGACCAATGACCTGTTGCGCGGGCGGGTAGATGAGGTGTTGCGGCTGGCCGATGGATCACTGGCTCCGTTGGATTACAAGTTTGCTGAATACAAAGACCGGGTATATCCGGGCTATGAAACACAACTGTACTGCTACGCCTGGCTGATTGAAGAGAATTTCGGTGGTCAGGTTGAGAAGGGATTCTTGGTTTACACGCGAAGCCGCAACCGGGTGGCAGAGGTGCCAATTACAGATGCCGACAAACAGTCTGTTCGGGATGCTGCGGCTGCTATTTACCGGATCATTGACGGTAATTTTTTTCCGAAAGCGACCAAAGTAAAGAGCCGATGTTTAACTTGCACGTATCGAAATGTGTGCGTCAAATAAGGGGTTCCGGGGGGCAATTTATTGGGAGATGTGGCAAAAAGAGGTTTAAACGATTATGAGTCAGTCTAATACACATTCGGAAGAGAGGGCATTTCGGACGAAAATCAGTTCTTTGACCGATTCTTTTATTGCAAAAAGCGCAACTGAAATTCGATGGTTTTCGGGTGATTTACAAGCACTTATGCAGCCCAACGGCTTCCAAAGGCACTTCCAGAAAAAGCTGGATTGAAACCAGAAAGCTACCAACTTATAACCCACAAATGACTTTCTTCCAAAGGCACTTCCAGAAAAAGCTGGATTGAAACAAG
>JBBRUV010000242.1:0-7815 GCA_038247465.1 Cytophagales bacterium | reverse complement strand
CCCGGTCGTGCCACATCGGCGTAGCATCGAGAAACTGCCCGCGCCAGAGTTGCACCAACGCGCCGTTATCCATGTCGTAGGTATAATGCACGGCTTCGGCAGGATCGCCAATCGAGATGGCATGAACCACCCGAAACGGCCTGCCCGTGGCACCCCGCACACCGGGCGAAGCGTCGCCCGGCGAAGCGTCGCCCGGCAAGTCCATAAAACTCCGCAAAAGGGGCTGCTGGGCAGCATCAATCAAAATCGGGTCGGTTTCGTCACCATCGCCCGCGTTTTGGTCGCTGATAGTAAACTCGCGCACACCCGGCCCCGACACCGCCAGGCCCAGCCCCGGTTTCATCCACTCAACCAGTTTGCTGTATAGCAACTCAAACGGCAGGTCGCCTTTGGGCAGCATGGCTTTGCCCTGCCCGCCCCCCTCGGCGCGGGCAATCACGGGTTGGCCGTTAATACGAAGAACGCCACCACCGCCCGGCACACTCACATTAAATTTGTATTCGCCCGGCTCGGCAACGCGCAATGTGCCGGTGTAGCGCAGCATAAAATCATTCGGAATCCGGCTCACGGTGCTGCTCAACACCAGCGATGCACCCTGAGCTTCGGGTGGGGTTTTGCCGGTGAAGTCGGTTTCTTTCTCGAATTTCCCCTTGAATACGCTGTATTTCAGGTCGCGGAGTTCGGGGCGGGGTTTGTCATAATTCACGTAACGAATGTTACGAAACGCCACCGGGCCATGGTCGCCCTGAATCATAAGCGGGCCGGTAGCGGCTTCATTCTCAAACGCTGGGCCGCGTGTAGGGCCGCTGAGTTCAACATCTTCATGAATGGTTACGCCGTTGAGTTGAATCCGAATCATGCGGGCATTCTCGGTTTTTTTACCAGATGCATCGAAGCGGGGAGCCTGAAACGAGATTCTGAGGTGTTGCCACAGACCGGGCGCACGGCTGGCGTTTTGGCGGGCGGGGTGGCCGTCGTAGCCTTTTTTACCGTCGGGCTGGCTCTCGTCCCAACGTTCATAAATCGAACCAACGTCTGATGTTTTCGGGGTTTTTGCGCCCCAGCTATCATAGAGTTGTACTTCATAGCGGCCTTGCAGATACACCCCGGAGTTTGACCCGCGTGCCATCATAAAATCCATTTCCAGGTCTAAATCACCGTGTTCAAATTTGGTGGTCAGGTTGTACTGCGAGCCGTAAGCGGGTTTGGCTGGCACATTCGCCAGAACGCCGGTTCCGCTACCCGCCGAAAGCGCGTTAGCGACCGTTGGACTGGCCGACGCAGACCCGGCAATGCGCCAGTTGGTTTCGGTGGGCCGAAACGCCGACAGGTCGGTGAGGGGCAGATCGGTTTGGGCAAAAACGGGGCTGGCAAGCAGACTAAGTAGCCAGATGCACCGCATAAACAAGAGTTGATAACGCATTTGAAAGTTATAAATGTGAAGACAAGATTCAGCGTGGAAAATTACCACGTTTTCGGGATAAAAGCCCGTTTCGGGGGCGATTATCCTATCTTTGGTGAAGAAACCGGCCGATAATCAGCGATGGCATACAGCGATTTTACATCGAAGACCTGCCCCACCTCCTCAGCGCGTTGCCGACCATTGTTGATTCGTATCAGTAGCACTAAAACTCCAGAACTGATGGCTTACTCCGATTTTACCCTCGAAAAAGTGCGCGTTTTGTTGGGCGTTGATTATGAACAAATTGACTTTTTACCCAACCCACTGCCTGCCATTGCTCCGTCGGCAGATTTGAGCCGTACTCTGCACGAAGCCAGTGATTTTTATCTGCTCTCCGAAAAAGCAAAATCCGAGTTTTTAATTGTTCCGGTCCTGCGCGAACTCAACCGAAATAACCCCGGCAAATTCACCGTTTTTTCGGGCGTTCAGTTTGACGTGAACGAGAAATTGTCGGGGTTTTGTGATTTCCTGTTGAGCAACCGACCCCGGCTGCTCGAAGTCCGCGCTCCGGTTTTCTGTGTGGTCGAAGCCAAAAACCGCACTGTGCAGGAAGGATTGGGCCAATGCGGAGCCGAAATGCTGGCCGCGTGGGAGTATAACGGCTGGGCCGGTGAACCAACGTCTGTCGTGTTTGGGGCCGTAACAACCGGAACAGAATGGCTTTTTTTGCAGTATCGGGGGGATAAACTCCAGATCGAAACGCAATCAATTTTTCTCACCGACCTCCCCCACCTCCTCGGTGCGTTGCAAACCGTTGTTGAGTCGTATCAGTAGAAACCGGGGTTTTACCGTTATTTACGGATGAATCTGTTATCAATTCATTTTTCCAATGATCAAACCAACCCTATCGCTGCTGCTGACACTCTCGACCATCGGCGCGGCTTTTGCCCAGGTACAACCCGCTAAACAAACGCCCGAATCGTCAGAAATCTGGGAGCCTGTACCGCCCGTTGTTACGCCTGGCCTGTTCACGCCCAATACTGCCGGCACAACGGCTCCCTCAGACGCGGTTATTCTCTTCGACGGCAAAAATGCCGATGCCTGGGTAGCCAACAAAGGCTATGCTCCTAGTAACAGTACCGATCCGTTACAGTGGCTCGTGGCCAATGGCGTTCTGTATTCGGGCAAAACGTCATCGGCCAAAACCAAGCAGGATTTTGGAGATTTTCAACTGCACATCGAGTTTCAAACACCCGAAAAAGTAGAAGGCAACGGGCAGGGCCGGGGTAACAGTGGGGTATTTTTGCAGGGCCGCTATGAAGTACAGGTGCTTGACAACTACAACAACCCAACCTACGTGAATGGCATGGTTGGTTCGATCTACAAGCAGGCCATTCCGCTCGTAAACCCCAGCCGTAAGCCCGGCGAGTGGCAGACATACGATATCGTTTTTATGGCTCCGCGTTTCAGCAAGGGCGGCATTATGACTGAGCCTGCTTACGCTACGGTGCTGCTCAATGGGATATTAGTGCAAAACCACGTAGCCATTAAAGGTACTACCGAATACATTGGCTACCCTAAAATGGCGGCTCACGGCAAAGGTCCGATTATTTTGCAGGATCATGGCAACCCCGTTGGTTTTCGCAACATCTGGATTCGGGAACTCTAACAATGAACAATTATCAATGAACGGTAAACAATCATCAATGAACATGAAAAACGTATGCACTCGCTTCTCAAACTGGTCACTGATAATTGTTTACTGTTCACTGATTATTGTTCACTGTTCACTGATTTCCGACCGCCCGGCCTACCAACTCTATGACCAATCGGGGAAAACGATTTCGTATCAAAAACTGCTCAAACAGGCGGCAGAAGCCGATGTGGTGCTGTTTGGCGAACTGCACAACAATCCCATCTGCCATTGGCTACAACTGCAACTCACCAAAGACCTGTATACGCTCAAAAAAGAGCAGTTGGTGTTGGCCGCCGAGATGTTTGAGACTGACAATCAGGCCGCACTCACGGGCTACGTGACGGGCCAGCTTACCGGCGAAGAATTTGCGAAACAGGCCCGGCTTTGGCCCAACTACGACACTGATTACAAGCCGGTTGTCGATTTTGCGCGAGACCGTAAAATTCCATTCATAGCCGCCAACGTTCCCCGGCGATACGCCAGTTTGGTGGCCCGGCAGGGGTTGGCTGCCTTAGACACGGTAGCGAATAAGACCCTGCTCTCTCCCCTACCCCTGACCGTTGATTTAACCCTGCCCGGCTACGCTGCCATGCTCGACATGATGGGTGGCAATCATGGTGGTGGTGGCGAAGCGGCCAATTTTGCCCGCGCCCAGGCATTGAAAGACGCAACAATGGCGCATAATATTGGCAGAAACTGGTCGGCGCAGAAACTCGTGCTACACCTCAACGGCGACTATCACTCCAAGAATTTTGAGGGCATTTCGTGGTATCTGAAACAAGAACGACCTGACTTAAAAGTCTTCACGATTTCGTCGGTTGAACTTGACAATGTTTCAGCGTTGCCTAAAGAAAACCGGAATCTCGCCAATGTGATTCTGGCGATTCCGGCAGACATGACCAAAACGTATTAGGCATTGCTGGGCCGCGCCAGCCATGCCACCGCGCCCATGCAGACCGCAAACCAGAAAAACGGCAGCCGCAAATCCACGACTGATAACGCGCCAAAAATGACCGTTGTGCCGAAACTCGCCAGCCCCTGCATCGCCTGATTCAGCCCGAAAACCTCGCCCCGGTCGTCGTCGGTGGTGAGTTGAGCCATCAAGCCCTCAATCAAACCCTGAATGAGTGAAATAGTCAGGCAGTCAACCACGATGATGATGTATAAAACCGTCAGCGATGAGCCGGTTAGTCCGTATCCAGCCAGGATTGGAATACCGGCCAGGGCCAGCCAGAAAATCCACCGGCGTTGGTTGATCCGGTCGGCCACAAAGCCGAAAAAACCGTAGTTGACAGCAATACTCAACACACCAAAAAAGATGAAGAAGTACGAAATATCACGGGCGGTCATCTGCAATTCGCCGAGGCTCACGAAGGCCACAAAATAATTGTAGTAACCCAGCCCCAGCGTCAGGCAAACCTGCATCAGTACCAACTTCAACAAACCGGGAACCGTGGCTTCTTTTGCTTGCAAACGCGCCCATATTGTATTGATATTCAGTGAGTTTCGCAATTCGACCCGGAGTTCTTTCTGCGAAACGCCCGGCGGACTGGGATGGGTTTCGGCCAGCAGAAACGTGAGGAGGATATTTATGCCCGAAATGACCAGCGTCATCGCCACCACCACGCCCGCCTGTTGTGCGGCTGGCACGTCGAATACGGTCAGTAAAATACCCGATACCAACGGCCCCAGCACAAAGCCCAACGAGACAATTACGCCTTCGATACCGAGGTTTTTGAACAACTGCTCTTTGGGCGAAATGTCGGTAATGGCCGACCGGACGGCGGCATACATCCCGTTGCTGACTCCGTCGCTCAGGCGGTTGCCGAAATAAAAACCAACTTTAACCGGCAACAACAAGACATCGGCGAGAAGCGTACCAATGGCCGAAATAATGAAAATTGGCCTGCGCCCATAGCCGTCAGAAAGTTTACCCAACAGCGGGGCCGAGAACAACTGAACGCCCAGAAACAACGCTGTACCGACCGAAAGCCAGACCTGTGGTTTGGCTAAGCCCTTCACAAACGCGGGCATGATTGGCCCAATGGCCGAGCCAACAACGACATCGAGCAAAATAATGGCGTAAATAAGCGGCAGTCGGCGGTCTTGAGACATGGTTTGTATAGAACCGCGCGGGCGGCCCCACAGATGACTCAGATTTAACTGATTGACGCAGATTTTCCTTTTTTAATGAGCAAAAAAATCTGCGTCAATCAGTTAAATCTGCGTCATCTGCGTTCCAATATTCCCGCGGCTTCTTTGGCAAAATACGTCAGAATCACCGAAGCACCGGCGCGTTTGATTGCCAGCAGACTCTCCATCATGGCCCGCTCTCCGTCGAGCCAGCCGTTTTGGGCAGCGGCCTTAATCATGGCGTATTCGCCACTGACGTTGTAAGCGGCAATCGGCAAATCGTAGTGATCGTGCAGGAGTTTGATCACGTCCAGATACGCCAGGGCGGGTTTCACCATCAGAAAATCGGCTCCTTCGGCCTGGTCTAAATCGGCTTCTACAAGGGCTTCGCGGCTGTTGGCCGGGTTCATCTGGTAGGTTTTTTTGTTGCCGAATTTCGGGGCAGAATCAAGTGCATCGCGGAATGGGCCATAGAACGCACTGGCATATTTAGCCGTATAAGACATGATTGCCACGTCGCTAAAGTTTTCGTTATCAAGGGCTTGCCGAATAAAACCAACGCGCCCATCCATCATATCAGACGGCCCCACGATGTCGGCCCCGGCCCTCGCCTGAGCCACGGCCATTTGCCCTAATACGTCCAACGTTTCGTCGTTCAGGATGCGCCCATTCTCCACAATCCCGTCGTGACCGTCACTACTGTACGGGTCCATTGCCACGTCGGTCATTAGGCAAACGTCGGGGAATTGGCTTTTGATCGAACGGATGGTTTTCAGGTATAACCCGTCGGGATTCAGGCTTTCGGTGGCAAATTTATCTTTGCGCGATTCGGGCAACTGCGGAAATAAATCAAACGTTTTAATCCCTAATGCCATACATTCCGCGATTTCAGCGAGCAGCAAATCGGGTGAAAACCGATAAATGCCGGGCATTGACAAGACTTCGCTGCGGACGTTTTCGCCCTCAGTGACGAACAGCGGAAAGATAAAATCAGAAACGTGCAGCCGGGTTTCCTGCACCATATCGCGGATAACGGCTGACTGGCGGCTCCGGCGCGGGCGACGGGTTTGATTCATAAAGTGTGTGCTAACTAGTCTAAAATATCGGCGAGTACGGTTTCAAAGCCTTCCAGAACGGTTTTGCCCGATAACGTAGCCGAAAACGGTTGCGTTTCTGTTGGTTGAGCAGGGCGATAAATTTCGGTTTGCTGATGAGGTGGATCAACAAGCCACGCCAACCGAACGCCGTTTTTGATCCACTTCTCCATCTTTTTCTGCGTTCTTTTCGGGCTGTCGGTATCCGAAAGCAGTTCAATCACAAAATCAGGAACGAGGTGCGGAATTGACTTTTTTTCGCCCTCACTGAGCGCGTCCCACTGTTCGCGCCGAATCCAGGCCACGTCCGGCGCACGCATCGAACGGTCTTTCAGGAAAAACCCGCCGTTGGAATCAATCACTCTCCCCGCTTTGGTTTTGCGATTCCAGAGACCAATTTCAGTATTGAGTTCGCTATTGTTAGAACTGGTCAGGCTATACGAAAGAGACATATCAATAGAAATTCGGCCATGCTCGTCGCGTTCGATGCCGATATCGGGGTTTTCGGCGCAAAACTTGATCAGTTCCCGATCTGAAAATGTACCGGAATAGGGCAATGTCAGTGGAATTGTCATGATCGTCTGTCAGCTTGATTATTCTTCGTAAAATTTCACGCTTCGGTCGCGCAGAAACTGCTTTATCACGTCAACATGAACACACTGGCCGACGTTCAGAAACGGGTAGTTGGAGACGCGGGCTTTGCGGCCATTCACCAGCACGTCGAGGTTTTCGATATCAAAACCGAGGTGCAGGTGGCGGGTCGCGCTTTGCATCCCAAACACGGTTCCGTTCCTGTCGAAGAGCGGCCCGCCACTTTGCCCGCGCAAACCGGGCGTGCTGAGTTCGATGCCGGTCAGGTCGGCGCCATCGGCCATGAGCCGGGTTACGATACCGTCAATCGGAAACCGGGGCGAGAGCGTTCGGCCTTCGGTTGTCCACTCAATATCATCAGTAGCAGTGTTGTAGCGAAAATTGGTGAATTCTGGGAACGGATACCCCAATCGGCACAAACTACGACCGGCTTTCACGAGACTGCTGTCGCGCAGAAACCGGGCCGGTTCGTTATAAAGCGTTCTCTTGTAGCCTTCAAAGCGAATAATAGCAAGGTCGGCGCGGGGATGGCTGTCAATTTTGAGACTCGTAAACTGATCTACGCAGTTCAGAAACGTGTGCCGGATTCGGATAACGGTCTCGGCTTTAAGCGCATATTTGGCTTCGAGCCGGGCAATGTGCTGGCTGGCGTTGGGGTCGCGCAGGAAGGCCCGTCGTTCACCCAAAAAATTCTGGTAGTTGCGGTGAATCTGATCGGCCTGGGCAATCAGATCAGCCACGTGTTTGCAGGTGATGGCGCAGGCTTGCTCGTTCACAAAAAACAGCGTGGCCGAACCGGGAATTAACTCATTGTGGCCGTAGAGCCGGACAATAGAATGGACGGGCCGCGTAAATAAATCGGCCCGTTCGATGGCATCAACAAACATAAGTGAGGAGGT
>JBBRUV010000241.1:0-7817 GCA_038247465.1 Cytophagales bacterium | reverse complement strand
GGTTCAGGAAACTGATGGACGAACAGAACGAACGCCACGAAGGTGGGAATCAGTGGATTGGCACCGGCGGAACATCGCCCTACGGAACCAACGGCTACGCACCAGAAGGATTCAAAACTGACAAAGGCACGCCGGGAAAAGGCAACCGTACCGCCGTGAAAATCTGGGAGCAACGCGCTTACAAAAACTACGACGATGACGTTGAACTCAACACCCGGAACCTGAAAATGGCCCTCCGCCGGCTTCGTATCCTGACCCGCGAAGGCGTTGAGGATGAGCTGGATATGGCCGGAACGATTGAACAAACCAGCCGCAACGCCGGCATGCTCGATGTGCGGCTGCACGCGCCAAAACACAACAATGTGAAGGTGCTTATCCTGTTCGATATTGGCGGTTCGATGGACGACCATATCGAACTGTGCAACCAGCTCTTTTCTGCCGCCCGCTACCAGTTTAAGCACTTAGAGTTTCTGTATTTCCATAACTGCGTCTATGAAACGCTCTGGAAAGATAATTTACGCCGAAACACCCGCGTCCCAACCTGGGAAGTGCTGCACAAATACAACCGCGACTACAAGGTGATTTTTGTGGGCGATGCGTCAATGGCTCCCTACGAAATTACGCAGCCCAAAGGCAGCGTAGAGCATTATAACGAAGAAGCCGGGCTGGTTTGGTTAGAGCGTTTCAAGCAAAATTACCCGCATCTCGTCTGGCTAAACCCCAACGTATCAGGCTATTGGCAATACAGCCAAAGCACACAGATCATTCGGGAGTGGAGCGGCAACCGGATGTTTCCACTCACGATGGGTGGGTTGGGGCAGGCCATGAAAAGTCTGAAAAACCCTAAAATAACGTTCGATTTTTAGGCTGGGCGGTGAGCCATACCCGAAACTACGCACCAGTCAATCGGCTTTCCTAACAATTGAGCGTGACGCAGGGTTACAGATTAGCTCACGTTTTACGCTCAACCCGTTATGGAAACAACCGAATTTCGTCCATCCTCAGACGACATCAAGGCGCAGAAATTGCCTTATCCAGCCCGTCAGTCGGACATGAATCAGCAGCCCGACAGCGACCTTTCCAACTACAAACCAGCCAACAAACTCGCGGGAAAAGTAGCCCTCATCACCGGAGCCGACTCCGGCATCGGGCGGGCAGTGGCCATTGCGTTTGCCATGGAGGAGGCCAAAGTGGCCATCCTTTACAACGAAAATACCGACGATGCCAAGTACACGCAACGGATGGTGGAGAGCAAAGGCCAACCCTGCCTGGTGATTCAGGCCGATGTTCGGCAGTCGGCGGAGTGCAAACGGGCCGTTGCCGAAACAGTGGATAGTTTTGGTGGGCTGAACATTCTGGTGAATAATGCCGCTTACCAGATGGCGCAGGAGAAATTGGAAGACATCACCGAAGAGCAACTCCGGCGCACGTTTGAGACCAATATTTTCGGGTACTTTTTCATGGCGCAGGCTGCACTGCCGCACCTTACCGAAGGCGACGCTATTGTGAACACCGGAAGTATTATAGGCATTGTGGGTAACCCCGTTCTGGTGGATTACACGGCCACGAAAGCCGCTATCCATGCCTTCACCAAATCGCTGGCTATTCAACTGGGTGGGCGAAAAATCCGGGTCAACTGCGTGGTGCCCGGCCCGGTCTGGACCCCCAACATTCCGGCGACGATGCCGCAGGATCAGGTTAAAAACTTTGGGAATGAGGTGGCCTTAGCCCGGCCCGGTCAGCCCGAAGAACTCGCTCCGGCCTATGTACTGCTGGCCTCGTCGGATGGTAGTTTCATGACGGGGAGCTTAGTGGAGGTTACGGGCGGCAAATTAGGCTGACAGCATGGAGAACCCGATCTTGTCCGGCTCCGTAGTTGACCTCATCAACTCAGACCGCGTTACCCCCGCAACCCGCTCTGCCCTGCTCGAACGCCTGAACAAACCCGCCGTTACCAATCCTCAGTTTTTCAGCGAAGCAGAGTTTATTCGCTTACAATTGGTTTGTAATCAGTTGGTTCCGCAGCCGAAAGGTGATTCGATAGATATTGCCGGACTGATTGATGACCGATTAGCCAACCAAAAAACCGATGGCTGGCGATACGACGATCTGCCCAATGACGGTGATGCGTACCGGCTGTTTCTGACGGGTATCAACCAGACCGCCGAAGCCCTGTACGATCATTCGTTTGATACCATTATTGCCAAACAACGGGAGGCCGTTTTGCTGGCTGCTCAACAAGGCGAAGCCACGGGGCCGGCCTGGCAAATGCTCCCCGCCGACCGTTTTTTCGGGGAGTTACTGGCCGAAGTGGTGGAGGTATATTACAGTCACCCGATGGTGCAGGAGCGGATTGGATACACGGGCATGGCGGACTTGATGGTGTAAACTCGGAACCCCACTGGCAGTATCTTGCCACACAACGCAAATGACGAATAACGAAATAGCTGATGCCGTTGTGATTGGCACGGGTGCCGGGGGCGCACCGCTGTTGGCGCGGCTGGCAATGGCGGGTTTGAAGGTGGTGGCGCTGGAGGCCGGTAAATTCTGGAAAGCCACCGACGACTTTGCCACCGACGAACGCGCCCAGGATTTTTTGTTCTGGAACGACGAACGACTCAGCGCGGGCAATGACCCCATCGCTTTTGGCCGCAACAACTCCGGCACGGGCGTGGGCGGCTCAACCCTGCACTATACCGCTTACACCCCCCGTCTGCAGCCCGACGATCTGCGCCTTCGCACTGATTTTGGCGTGGGCGAAGACTGGCCCCTGGGTTACCACCGCGATATTGAACCCTACTACGATGAACTGGAGCAGTTTCTGGGCGTATCGGGACCGGCACCGTACCCATGGGGGCCGAGCCGCAAAAAAGCGTATCGCTACGGCCCCCTGCCCGTGAATGGAGCCGGGCGGCTGATGGAAAAGGGGTGTCGGGAATTGGGTATCCATACCTCCCCGGCGGCTAATGCGGCTTTGTCGGCCCCGCAGTTTCAGGAGGGCTTCGGCTGGCGGTCGGCCTGCACCAACCGGGGATTTTGCCAGGCCGGGTGCAACAACGGAGCCAAAGCCAGTATGGACGTTACGTTTATTCCATTGGCTATTCAGCACGGGGCCGAGGTGCGGGCCGAATGTTTCGTGACTCACTTCGAGCGCGACAGTCGGGGCCGGATTACGGCGGTTGTGTACCAGCAAAATGGCCAGGAGAAACGGCAACGCTGTCAGAACGTGTTTCTGTGCGCTGGGGCCGTAGAAACGCCCCGATTGCTGTTAATGAATGACTTAGCCAATAGCAGCGGGCAGGTGGGCCGCAACCTGATGGCCCATACCGCCCTGCAAATCTGGGGTGAATTTGACGAGGAAACGATACCCTGGCGGGGTATTCCCGGCGCGGTGATTTCGGAAGACACGCACCGCCCCGAAGACCCTGATTTTGTGGGGGGATATCTCCTTCAATCCATTGGTGTAATGCCAGTTACGTATGCCAGTCAGATGGCGCGGGGCCGGGGGCTGTGGGGGCCGTCGCTCCACGATGCCATGAACCGATACCGGCACGTAGCGGGAATTAATATCCTTGGCGACTGTCTGCCCTACGGACACAACTACCTCGAACTGTCCGACGAAAAAGACGGGCGCGGCTTCCCCAAACCCCGTGTTCATTTTTCGATGGGCGAAAACGAAGAACGCCTGACCTCCCACGCCAATCAGATTATGCGGGCCGTGTGGGACGCTGCCGGTGCCAAAAACGTGTGGGCCTTTCCGCGTAATGCCCACGTAATTGGCACGGCCCGTATGGGAACCGACCGCGAACAGGCGGTGGTGAACCCCAACGGCCGGTCGTTCGATATTCCAAATCTGTACATCAGTGATAATTCAACGTTTCCATCGGCCCTCAGCGTAAACCCGGCCCTGACCATCATGGCTTTATCGCTGAGAACCGCCGACCAATTTTTATGAACGACTTCCTGCACTACATCACCAAAAAATTTGGCGATGGTAATTATGATGGCGACC
The DNA here is from genome assembly GCA_038247465.1 of Cytophagales bacterium. Lineage (GTDB taxonomy): Bacteria > Bacteroidota > Bacteroidia > Cytophagales > Spirosomataceae > JBBRNH01. The sequence continues at coordinate 3,805 of JBBRUV010000241.1, read as the reverse complement.
AGTTTGGTGGGTCATCGGGCCACGATGGCAACGGGCTTCCCGACGGGAATCCGAGCAATTTCATGTTTGCAACGGGCATCGAGTGTTCGTACCCAACCATCAAAAACGGTACCGTCCGGCGCGATCAGTTGCGCGAATGTGACCATTACAACCGCTACAAAGAAGACCTCGGTTTGGTGAAAGAACTGGGACTGAAAGTGTTACGGTACGGTCTGCCGTATTATTCCATCCACGAAGCACCGGGTAAGTTCAACTGGGAATTCGCTGATCTGGCGATGGCCGAGATCAAGCGGCTGGGCATCACACCCATTCTTGATTTGATGCACTTTGGCGTGCCCGACTGGGTGGGCAATTTGCAAAACCCCGAACTGCCCGTACATTTTGCTGACTACTGCCGGGCGGTGGCCGAACGCTACCCCTGGGTGCGCTACTACACGCCCGTCAACGAGATTTATGTAACGGCCCGCATCAGCGCGAAAGACGGAGTCTGGAACGAGCAACTCAAAACGGATAAAGGCTTTGTAACGGCTCTGAAACACTGCGTGGCGGCCAGCATTATGGGTACGCAACAGATTGCCAGCATCCGCAACGATTGCGTGATTGTGCAAAGTGAAAGTGCCGAATTTATCCACGAAGTATGCGCCACACCTTCCGCTCAAACGATCCTGGACAACGAACTCCGGTTCCTGTCGCTCGATTTGCTCTATGCCTATGTGCCCTCGGCTACGGTGGCTATGTATATGATGGACAATGGCCTTACCCGTGAAGAATACGACTGGTTTATGAAAGGGAAACCGCCCGGTTATCAGATCATGGGTAACGATTATTATGGTCGGAATGAGCGGATTAAGTTGCCCGATGGGTCTATCCATAGTTCGATGGACGTGCTGGGCTGGTATCAGATCACGAAAGAATATTACGAGCGATACCACCTCCCCGTGATGCACACCGAAACCAACGTTTTTGAGGATGAGGATGGGCCGATGTGGCTCTGGAAACAGTGGATCAATGTGATGCGGATTCGGCGGGACGGGGTGCCGGTGCTGGGTTTTACCTGGTACAGCCTGACCGATCAGCTCGACTGGGACACGCAAATGAGCGAACAAAACAACCGGGTGCAGCCCTGCGGTTTGTATGATCTCGACCGCAAACCCCGCCCCGTGGCCCAGGCCTACAAAGATTTGCTGAAGGAGTTTGGGCAGATTACCATCGTCCCCTACGGCGAAATATTTGACGTGACCGCCCGCCCGGCGAGACTCAAAACGCAGGTGTAAATGACGCTCATTTTTCTTCATTTCTTCGGGAGTTCGGGCCGCGAATACAGCCCTGTTATTGATTTGCTTTCGCCCCGTTACCAATGCATTGCGCCCGATTTGCGGGGTTTCGGTGATAATTCCGCCCCCGCAGAAACCGATTTTTCGGTGGATGCCATGACCGATGACATTGCCCGGTTATTAACCGAGTACGACGGTCCGTTTGTAGTTATTGGACACTCGATGAGCGGTAAAGTAGCCCTGAATCTGGCTTCTCGGCAACCAAACGGACTGCTGGGGCTGGTATTGCTGGCCCCCTCGCCCCCCTCGCCGGAGCCGATGGACGATACCGAACGATACCGACTGCTGACAACCCACGGCCAACGGTCGGCTGCCGAAGAAACGCTGAAAAAGATCACGGCGGCTCCCATCTCTGAAGCCTATCAGGAGATCATCCTCAGCGATGACTTACGGTCGTTGCCCGTTGCCTGGGCGGCCTGGCTCGAACGGGGGAGCCGCGAAGACGTGAGCGACCGGATGCCCTGGGTGCAGGTGCCGGTTCAGATTGTTCTGGGTAGTAAAGACGATCATATTACACCCGAACTGATGCGGAAAACGGTGCTAAATCATTTTCCTGATGCTCAGTTGACCATCATAGACGGGGCCGCGCACGTGTTGCCACTCGAAAAACCGGCAGAGGTCGCCCGGATAGTGGACACCTTTGCGGCATCGCTTTTATCCAGACAGAAGTCGTCTCCGGTGCTGTACTGAGCTGCCCGGTCGTCAATGTTTACCGCGCCGTATTCGTCCAAAATATCAGCGGCCTGTTCCGAATTCTTCTGCCGTTGTGTGTGCACCGTCACCACCGAACCCTGCCGGGCTACGTCAGAGCACGAACTGGGCAGTGGTACGCCAGAAATGGTTATGGATTGTTTATTTTTGCCCAAAACGGCCTTTACTTATGCTACGTCCCCGCGTTTTGTTGTCTATTTTGATTCTGTTGGTTGTGCGGCTTTCCTTCGGCCAATCGGCCCTGACGGTGCAACCTGCTTTCCCAACCGCCACTGCCGAAGTCACGCTCGCGGTTGACCTGACGCTGGCAAAAGATGGCCGAACTGCCGGATTGCTCAATCAGGCTACCGGGTTGTATATCTGGGCGTGGGGCGGCCCCGACCCCGCCAACAAAACCGCGGAGTTCAGCCCGCCGGGGCAAACGAGTTTCAACACGATTTACGCGCCGGGGTTGCTTACCAAAGTGCGCGACAATGTTTGGCAGATCAAACTCACGCCCGGTACGTACCTCACCGTGCCGACCGGAAAAACTCTGCGCTGGATGGGCGTTTTGGTGAAAAACGCGGCTGGCACGTCTCAGACCGAAGATTTTACGTTTGATTTATTTGCCGCCAACCAGTTATCGGTTCGGTTCAGTACCCCCACCGCCAAATCGTTTTTCGTGAATCCCAATACGTCTTTACCCGTCCGGGCGTCGGTCAGTAGCCCGGCTAATCTGAGCATCACGCTTGATAATCAACTCGTTGCTGCCCGAACTGATTCGGCCACGATTTCGACCAGTATTGCGGTTGGTACTGTGGGCGGGCAACGCCGGGTCGTGCGCGTGTCGGCCAGCACTCCCGCCACCCAAACAGCCCCCGCCCTCACCGCCGTTGACGAGTTTACGGTTGTGGTGGCTCCCACGCCCGTTGTGGCCGCCGTGCCAACGGGCGCGAAATCCGGCATTACCATCAACAACGCGCTCTCGGCCACGCTTGTCCTGTTTGCGCCGGGCAAGAAATTTGTTTACGCGCTGGGTGATTTCAACAACTGGGAGCAGTCGGCAACGTCGCTGATGAACGTCTCGCCCGATGGTAATACCTTCTGGATCAGGCTCGAAAGCCTGAAACCGGGCCGCGAATATGCGTTTCAGTATCTCGTAGATGGTACGATTCCGGTGGCCGATCCCTACGCCGAAAAAGTCCTCGACCGCAACAACGACAAGTTTATCCCGGCCACCACGTACCCGAATTTATTGGCGTTTCCAACTGCCGCACAGGGCGATTTTGTGTCTGTTCTGCAAACTGACCTGCCCGTTTATCCCTGGAAAGTGAGCAATTTCACGCGCCCAGCCGCCGATAATCTGGTGATTTATGAACTGCACGTCCGCGATTTTGGCGGAACCCAATGTTATCAGACGGTGGCCGATTCGCTGCCGTATTTGAAACGACTCGGTATCAACGCTATCGAACTTATGCCGATTATGGAGTTTTCGGGCAATGATTCATGGGGTTACAATCCTGTTTTTCACCTCACGCCCGACAAAGCCTACGGCACCCGCACCGACCTGAAGGCCTTCATTGACAAATGCCACCAGAACGGTATCGCCGTGATCTTAGACATGGTGCTGAACCAGGCCGACTACGAATTTCCGTATGTAAAAATGTACTGGGATGGCACGCAACCGTCGGCCACAAGCCCCATGTTCAATCAGCAGGCCACGCATCCGTTCAGCGTCTTTTTTGACTTCAACCACGAGAGTCCTGACACAAAAGCATTTG
>JBBRUV010000240.1:0-7830 GCA_038247465.1 Cytophagales bacterium | reverse complement strand
GTTGGCCAGCCGCTTTTTGAGCGACGTGCCTTTTTTGGATTCATCACCTAATTTACGAATCTCGTTGCTCAACTTACCCGATGCCGAATCATACAGAATACCCAGGTTCGCCAGCGTCTGCGCGTCGTTCGGGTTTTTCTCGACCAATCCTTTCATACCGGCAATGGCTTCATCGGTGCGGCCCTGAGCCAGCAGGATATTCACCCGCTCGCCCGACAGGTCTTTATTACTGGGGAACAGGGCCAGCCCTTTATCAATAATGGCGATGGCTTTGTCGGGCTCTTTGAGGTAACTGCGGTATATCTGCACCAGCAGCGTGTAGTAATCGGCGGTTTTACCGCCGTTATTGATGTACCGCTCAAACATCTGGGCAGCTTTGCCGTAGTACGTCGAATCCTGCGTACCCAACGCTGCGTAACCGCCATAATAAGCTGCGGTGGTGTCCTTTGCGTCTAAATCGCTGGCCCGCAACAGGTTGGTGTATGCCTTGGGGTAGTTTTTATTTTTGTAATAGGCATCGCCCGCTATCAAAAAACCCTGCGCCATCGGTTTGGCCTTCAGGGCCTCCTGCGCTTCCTTGGCCGATTTGCCCGGCCCGCCTTTTTTGTCTTTATCCAACTCCGCTACTTTGGTGTAGGCTTCGTATGCAACATTGGCCGCGTTGGAGTCGAGTTTGATGTACCGCTGAGCGATGGCTTCATACGTTTTGGCCCGATCCAGCCAGGTAGCGGCTTTGGCGGCTGTTTTCTCGTCGGTAATCGCTTTGTCGCTTTTCTCCTTGTCTTTTTTTGTGGTTTCTTCCAGCAACGCATCCACCTGGGCCTGCGCGAAGGATGCTCCCGCTGACAGGCAAACGGCCAGCAACAGCAATACAAGTTTTTTACTCATGTTCGGGTTTTGTTTGGTTTTTCGGAACGAAAGTAAGAATCAATCCGCATTGTCGTCTTCATCGCGTACGATTTTCGTTACCGATGAGATGGCATCGCCCTCGTTTAGTTTAATCAGCCGCACACCCTGGGTGTTTCGACCAATGACGCTCACTTCCGAGACGGCCATGCGGATGGCAATACCCGATTTGTTGATAATCATCAAATCGTCACTGTCCGTCACGTCTAAGACAGCCACCAGATTACCCACTTTATCGGTTGTCTTAAGCGTACCGACTCCTTTGGCTCCCCGGTTCGTAACCCGGTATTCGTCAATTGGCGAGCGTTTGCCGTAGCCTTTTTCCGATACCACCAGCAAGTGGGTGTTTTCTTTGGTCTGCTCGTCGTTGCTGATGCACACCATGCCAATCACGGCGTCCTCGGGCGTGTCCTCATCAAGAGAAATACCCCGAACCCCGGCGGCCTGCCGCCCCATCGGACGAACGCGGCTTTCGTGGAACCGGGCGGCTTTACCACCCCGACTGCCCAGCACGATGTCGTTATCGCCATTGGTCAGGCACACGGCCAGGAGTTGATCGCTCTCGTCAATACTGATGGCGATAATGCCGTTTTGCCGGGGCCGCGAGAAGGCTTCCAGCGCCGTTTTCTTGATGGTTCCCTGCCGGGTACACATCACGATGTAGTTATTGGCAATGTAATCGGCATACTTGGCTTCGTCTAATCCCTTCACGTTCAACACGGCCCGTACTTTGTCGTCGGCTTCGATCTGAATAAAGTTAGTCAGCGGGCGACCTTTGGCGGTGCGATTGCCTTCGGGCAGTTCATAGACCATTTTCCAATACAACCGGCCTTTATCGGTGAAAATCAGCAGGTAGTTGTGCATCGTGGCCGTGAAGAGATGCTCCGTAAAGTCATCTTCTTTACTGGTAGCGGCCTTCGAGCCGCGCCCACCCCTACCCTGCGCCTGGTATTCGGTAATGGGCGTGCGCTTGATGTAGCCCGCGTGCGAAATGGTAATCACCATCTCCTCATCAGGAATCAAATCCAAATCCATTAATTCGCCTTCCACGTTGGCTTCAATACCCGTCCGGCGGTCATCGCCGTAGCGGGCTTTCAGGTCGGCGAGTTCGTCTTTGATGATTTGCTCCTTGCGTTCTTCACGGGCCAGAATATCGTTCAGGTCGGCAATCAGCGCCATGAGTTCATCAAATTCCTGCTGGATTTTATCGCGCTCCAAGCCCGTCAGCCGTTGCAGTCGCATGTCCAGAATGGCTTTTGACTGCAGATCCGACAGGGCAAACCGTTCCATCAGCCCGGCGCGGGCAATGTCGGCATCGCGCGAACCCCGAATCAGGGCAATTACCTCATCTAAGTGGTCAAGGGCGATGAGCAGACCTTCTAAGATGTGCGCCCGTTTCTGGGCCTCGCGAAGTTCGTACTGCGTCCGGCGCGTGACCACCTCAAAGCGGTGGTCAATGTAGTGCCGCATCATATCTTTCAGATTCAGCATCATCGGGCGGCCTTTTACCAGCGCGACATTATTAATGCTGAACGACGATTGCAGCGCGGTTTGCTTGTAGAGATTATTGAGTACCACCTGCGGAATGGCATCCCGGCGCAAATCATACACCACCCGCATCCCGTCGCGGTCTGATTCGTCGCGGAAGGCGGTGATACCGTCGAGTTTTTTCTCGTTGATGAGGTCGGCGGTTTTTTGCAGCATCACCGCTTTGTTGACCTGATACGGCACGTCCGAGACGATAATCTGGGTCTTGCCCTTGTTTTCTTCGATCCGGGCGTTGGCCCGCACTACGACCCTGCCCCGCCCGGTCTGGAACGCTAACCGCACGCCCGACATCCCGTAGATCGTGCCGCCGGTCGGAAAATCCGGGGCTTTTACGAATTGCATCAGCTCGTCAACCGTTATCTCCCGGTTTTCTAAGTAGGCCGTGATGCCGTTGACCACTTCGGTCAGGTTATGCGGGGCCATGTTGGTGGCCATACCCACCGCAATACCCGACGAGCCGTTGAGCAGCAGGTTGGGCAATTTGCCCGGCAACACGCTCGGCTCTTCGAGGGAGTCGTCGTAATTGGGCTGAAAATCAACGGTTTCCTTATAAATATCCGACAGTAATTCCTCGGCAATGCGTCGCAACCGGGCCTCGGTGTAGCGCATGGCGGCTGGAGAATCGCCGTCAATGGAGCCAAAGTTCCCCTGCCCGTCCACGAGCGGATACCGCAGGGACCAGTCCTGAGCCATCCTGACCATCGTGTCATAGACCGATGAATCACCGTGGGGATGGTATTTACCCAGCACGTCGCCCACGATACGGGCCGATTTTTTGTGGGGTTTGTTGTAGTTCACGCCCATCTCGGCCATGCCGAACAGCACCCGCCGATGCACGGGTTTGAGCCCGTCGCGCACGTCGGGCAGGGCGCGCGAAATGATAACCGACATTGAATAGTCAATGTAGGCTCCGCGCATTTCGTCTTCAATATTAATGGGGATAATCTGGGTGGAGGGTTGTGGGTCGGGCAAATCTGCCCCGGTCAGCGCATCGGCCATAACGGAAAGGAAATTTTCTGACTATTGTGCAATTTGCCACAAAACCGCGTCTGCGGGTAGCATTATGGACAAATATACAAAAGTTCTGACACTACTAAAAATAAGCCCCGAAAAACGAGTTTTCGGGGCTTACAAGCCAGAATAGCCATTGGTTCAGGGCAGAAAAACGGCCAGGTTTTTGCGGGCCGGGTTACGGGCGGGAAACCTGAAAAGAATCCAATTTTATTAACACGGGAAAGGCCAAACGGACGCAGGCGCAAAGACGACTGGTTTGATCAGCCACGGCGTCGTCTTTGCGCCTGCGTCCGTTTGGTCTACTTCTGCTTCTTGGCCCCGGCCTGATTCAAATAATCAACGGCCAAAAACGCCAGCGATTTCATACCCAGCACAAAGCCGCCTTCGTCAATATAAAAATCGGGCGTGTGGTGCGGAGCCGCGTCGTCCATTTTTTTGCCTTTGGGCATGCCGCCCAGAAAGAAGAAAAAACCGGGAATTTTTTCCTGATAAAACGAAAAATCCTCGGCTCCGGTCTGCGCCGATGTCAGCAGTACGTTGTCTTTTCCGGCGATGGCTTCGAGCGTTGGCACCATCTGATCGGTCAGGGCGGGGTCGTTATACGTTACCGGATACAGCACCGTGATACCTACCTCAGCGTTGGCACCGGCACTCTCGGCGATGTTGGTCGCTACTTCGTTGATGCGCCGATGCACCAGTTTCTGCGTCTGGCTGCCAAACGTGCGGATGGTGCCAATCATGTTCACCTCTTCGGGAATGATATTTTCGCGGATACCGCCGTGAATAGCCCCCACCGTCACCACAGCCGGGTTTTCAGTCAGCGGCACGTTGCGGCTGACGATGGTTTGCAGACCCATCACGACCTGCGAAGCCGTCACAATCGGATCAACGCCGGCCCAGGGATTGGCCCCGTGCGTTTGTTTGCCCCGGATTTTAATCTTGTAGGAATCAACGGCGGCCATTGTTGCGCCGGGCCGGTAGCGGATTTTTCCCACTTCGGTCAGCGAATTGATGTGCAGCCCGAAAATGGCGTCCACGTGCGGATTTTCTAACACGCCTTCTTTCACCATCAGTTTGGCCCCACCCTCTTCGCCTTCGGGTGCGCCCTCTTCGGCGGGCTGAAAAATGAATTTCACCGAACCGGCAATGTCGGCTTTATTGGCGGCCATGATCTCGGCCACACCCATCAGAATCGCCACGTGCGTATCGTGACCACAGGCGTGCATGACTCCGGTTTTCTGCCCGTTGTATTCAGTTTTGACCACCGATTTAAACGGCACGTTCACCCGTTCAGTCACGGGCAATCCGTCCATATCGGCGCGGAGTGCTACCACCGGGCCGCCGGGCAGTCCGCCTTTGAGCAAACCCACCACGCCCGTTTTGCCGACGTTGGTTTGCACCTCCAGCCCCAAACTTTTGAGGTGGGCGGCAATTTTAGCGGCTGTTTCAAACTCGCGGTTGCCGAGTTCGGGGTGTTGGTGGAAATCACGTCGCCAGGCCACCACTTTGGCTTCGATTTTCTCGGCTTGCTGCCCCATCCGGGTTTTCAGGGCAGTGGCCGAAGCGGAAGTAGTCTGGGCCGATGCCCCAACGGCACAACCACTAATGAGGAGGGCAGACAAGGCTGCGGAAGTAAAAAATCGCATAGTAGTAGGGGATTAAAACGGCCTGAGTGCTTTGGCAAACCGGCCCTTAAAGTACGCACTAAACAGGTTGTCTTCACGCACCCCCCGAGACGAAGACGCATGAATGAACCGAATATCGGCTTTGCCATGCACTTCGGTTACCAAACCGGCGTGGGAAACGTAACCCGCTTTGCCCGTATCGGGAATAAAAAAAATCAAATCGCCGGGCTTGATTTTATCCGGTTCGATTTCATAGCCAAACTCCGACTGCTGCCAGGAGATGCGCGGCATCTGCAGGCCAACGGTCTGAAACACGGCGTAAATCAGCCCCGAACAGTCAATCCCGTCCGATGTGTTGCCACCGATCCGGTAGGGCGTTCCGGTGTAGGTTCGGGCCACGTTCACGATTTCCCGGACGTATTTCCGCTGATACGTCGGGGCATCAACTACCTTGCCCGCCACCTTCACCGGGGCTTTGGCCGTTGGCATGGCGGCAGGTTTTTTAGAACGGACAACGGGTTCGGGGTTCGACCGGAACAGGGCGCAGGAAGACAGCAGCGCCGTTAAGAGAATAAAGACAAGCTGCTTTTGCATAGAATAATACGGAACCGCACGGGCGGTTCAATCAAGGGGTTACAATTTCATCGTCAGCGCAATCCGTTTCCGGGCCGCGTCCACCTCAATTACTTTTACCCGTACCGGCTGCTGCACCGATACAACCTGGCGGGGGTCTTTCACAAATGTATCGGCCAGTTGCGAAATATGCACCAGCCCGTCCTGTTTTACGCCAATATCCACAAACGCGCCAAACGCCGTTACGTTCGTCACCACCCCATTCAGCACCAGGCCTTCGTACAGGTCAGCAATTGACCGAATCCGGTCGTCAAACGCAATGGCCGTCAGCGACTGGCGCGGGTCACGGCCCGGCTTGTCGAGTTCGGCCAGGATGTCGCGCAGGGTCGGCAGGCCGACATCCCTGGTAACGTACTGTTCGGGGCGGATTGATTGGCGGAGTTCGGGTTTTTTAATCAGATCGGCCACGGTAGCACCGGCATCAGCGGCCATTTTTTTCACGACATCGTACCGTTCTGGATGCACCGCGCTGGTGTCAAGCGGGTTAGCCGCCCCTTCGATGCGTAAAAACCCGGCGCACTGCTCAAAGGCTTTCGGCCCCAGACGCGGCACTTTTTTCAGCGATTCACGCGAGACAAACGGCCCGTTTTCGGCCCGGAACGCCACAATACTCCGCGCCAACTGCGGCCCCAAACCCGACACATACTGCAGCAGATTGGCACTGGCCGTGTTGAGCGACACCCCTACCCCATTCACGCACCGCTCCACAACCGTATCTAAGCGGGCTTTCAGGGCCGTTTGATCCACATCATGCTGGTACTGCCCGACCCCAATGGATTTAGGGTCAATCTTAACGAGTTCGGCCAGCGGGTCCATCAACCGGCGACCAATGCTGACGGCTCCGCGCACGGTTACGTCGCGGTCGGGAAATTCGTCGCGGGCCACCGCCGAGGCCGAGTAAATACTGGCTCCCTGCTCGCTGACCATAAACACCGCGACCGGCGAAATGGCAACCGGCGCGGGGGTCTCTCCTGCTTTAGCTGATTCGTTGCGCTGTAGATTCAGGTCGCGCACGAAGGCGTCGGTTTCGCGGCCCGCCGTGCCGTTACCGATGGCGATAGCCTGAATCCGGTGTTTCTCGACTAACTGCCGCAGGGTTTGAGCTGCCTGCTGCCGGGCCGACTCAGACAGGGCCGGGTAGATTACCGTTTCGGTCAGGAGATTACCCTGCGCGTCTAAGCAAACCACCTTGCAGCCGGTGCGGAAACCGGGGTCAATGGCCAGAACGCGCTGCTGACCGAGGGGCGGGCTGAGAAGCAGGGTGTTGAGGTTATCGGCAAAGATGGCAATGGCTTCCTGATCGGCTTTTTGGCGGGAGCGGTGGTCAAATTCGGTTTCGATAGCCGGTTTCAGGAGCCGTTTGTAACCGTCCCGAATGGCAAGCGTCACCTGCTCGCGGCTGGCGGGCGCGGGGCTGTACGGTTTCAGAAACTGCCGTTCCAGCCGCTCAATGGCGGCATCGTCGTCGGGGCCAATGTTCACGCTTAAAAAACCCTCGGCCTCGCCCCGGCGCAGGGCCAGCAGCCGGTGCGAAGGAACCCGGCGCAAGGGTTCGGCAAACGCAAAATAATCGCGGAATTTAGCGGCTTCGGGCGTGTCGGCCTTGCTCTTTTTGACGGTGGCCGTCATTATCGCTTCGCGCTCAAAGAGGTTACGGAGCCGTTGTCGGGCATCGGGATCGTCGCTGACACGCTCGGCCAGAATGTCGCGTGCGCCCTGCAGGGCATTGGCAACGGTTGGCACAGCTTCGGTAATAAAGCGCCGGGCGGCCTGTTCGGGGTCGCGCTCGGTCTGAGCAAACAGGGCGTTAGCGAGGGGTTCGAGACCCCGCTCAATGGCCGTGCCGGCGCGGGTTTTACGGGTTTGCTTGTAGGGCAGATACAGGTCTTCGAGATCGGGCAAACTGTCGGCGGCTTCGATGCGCTGCCGGAGGTCGGGGGTGAGTTTGCCCTGTTCGGCAATGATTTTCAGGATGGCCTCGCGCCGTTTGTCGAGGTCGAGAAGTTTCTGGTAGCCGTCGCGGATGGCCGTTATCTGCACATCGTCGAGCGGGGTTGCGGTGCCGACTGCAGTGGCCTCTTTGCGGTATCGGGCAATAAACGGC
>JBBRUV010000239.1:0-7859 GCA_038247465.1 Cytophagales bacterium | reverse complement strand
TCGGCCACGGCTGCCACACCCACGATGGATTTGAAACCGGGCAAATACACCTACAAAGTGAAATTGGCCGTTTCGGGGCAAAATATCGAGATGGACAAAACAACCGAAGTCATTGAAGAAGGCAGCAACTGGCGCGTGACCGAAAACATTACCTCACCGATGATGTCGGGCAGCGACGAAAGCGTGGTAAGCAAGAAGACGCTGATTCCGGTGAAGCGCACGGCCAAACAAGGCCCGGCAACCATTCAGATGAACTACACAGCCAGTAAAGTAACGGGTTCGATGGAGATGAACGGACAAAACAAAGCCTTTGATAAACCCCTCGACGGCACTTTGTTTGCCGATGGCGGGGGCGCGTCGCTGATGTTGGCCACGTTACCCTTAGCCGACGGCTACACGACCTCGTTCCGTAACTTCGACCTGGCCTCGCAGGGCATTAAGGCCATGACTTTGAGCGTGTTAGGCAAAGAATCGGTGACGGTTCCGGCGGGGACGTTTGAGACGTGGAAGGTGGACATCAAACCGGCAGATGGCAGCGCGGGTGGCCAAACCATTTACGTGGTGGCCGATGGCAGTGGCCGCGTGGCGAAAGAAGAAGCCGTGATTCCGGCCATGGGCGGGGCCAAAATGGTGTCTGAATTGGTGAAATAGAGACCGCCTAAAAGCAAACCCCGGCTTCGCTTCCTGATTGATGGGGAGCGAAGCCGGGGTTTGTTTTTACAACCCGACGGTTGCGGTTCATTCGCCAGTGCCGCAATACGAGGTATGATCTTATTCACGACATCTCCCGGCAAATTGCGGATTTTTTTGGCGGCAGGTTCTGAAATTTGAACTTCGTACGAGTTGTTCATCACAACTTTCCGTCCCGTTTTAACTCTGTCATCAGTTCATTTAATGAAATGGTTGGTTCGTTTTTACGTTGCTCGGCCAGCACAACATCATAAAAAGTCTCCCAAAGTTCGCCGTGTTTATTCAGGTCATTTTGCACGGCTGTTTTCTGGCTTTGATCGTCAGTAAAAGAAGAAATCCCTTCCATCTTTTTATCGGATTTGGTCAATACTAATTATCCTTTTGACTCACATTACCAAGTTCGGTATTTAGTTTATACACTGCAAATCATTATTCCACCGCCAGCACCAATCCTTTCAGATAACCGCCTTCGGAGTGAAACAAACTCACCGGATGGTCGGCGGGCTGGCTGAGGTGATGCAGCACCCGCACCTGCCGCCCGGCTTCGAGCGCGGCCGCTACGATGGTGTTGTAAAATAGCTCACGGTCAACCACTTGCGAGCAGGAAAAGGTGAATAAAATCCCGCCCGGAGCCATCTGTTTCAGTCCTTCGGCGTTCAGGCGTTTGTAGCCCTGCACGGCCCGGTGCCGCGCCGATTGGCTCTTGGCAAAGGCGGGCGGGTCAAGTACCATCACGTCGTAGGGCTGTTCGTTGCGGGTCAAAAACGGCAATACATCTTCGGTAAATGTCTGGTGTGGCGTGGCAAGGTTATCTCCGAAATTGGCGGTTATATTCTGATTAGTGAGGTCAATGGCCCGCTGCGAGACATCTACCGAATCAACCGCCGAGGCTCCGGCAGCAAGGGCATAGACCGAAAAACCACCTGAATAGCAGAACGCATTCAGCACCCGTTTTCCGGCGGTATAACGGCCCAATAACGCCCGGTTGTCGCGCTGATCGAGGAAAAAGCCCGTTTTCTGGCCCGTTTCCCAGTCAATCAGAAACGTGTGGCCGTTTTCCTGCACGGCGTGTGGCACGGTAGCCGCGCCAACGAGATACTGATTGGTGATGGTTTTGGCGTAATCGTCGGGGCGGGCCGCGTTCGGCAGGGTGTCGTGGCTTTTATCATACACGGCGATTAGTTCCGGCCCAAAGACGGCTTGCAGGGCTTCGGCAATGAGCTGCCGTTCGCGGTGCATCCCGATAGAGTGCGCCTGCACTACCGCAACGCCGTTGTACCAATCAATCACCAAGCCCGTGCAACCATCGCCTTCGCCATGCACCAACCGATACGCATTTGTCTGGTTATCAGCTAATTGGCCGAACATTAACGCGTGCCGAACGGCCCGAATTTTGGCAAGTTTCTGCGTCCAGTAAGCCACGTCGGGCATTACGGGCTGAAACGAGAAAATCCTGACGGCGATACTGCCATTGTGAAAATGGCCGGTGGCGAGGTAGTTGCCCTGGTGGTCATAGACCTCCACCACGTCACCATCCTGCAAATCACCGTCGTAGCGGGCAATAGCTCCCGAAAAAATCCAGGGATGAAACCGACGCACAGCTTCATCGCGGCCTTTCAAGAGATAAATTTTTGATTGATTCATTTGGAGTCAACGCAAAGGGGGCCAAGATAATCGCACTGGATATTAAAAACCCCCGGCTGAATCGGAACGCCGACCGGCACAGGGGCAATGGTTTTTGCAATCTGGCGAGGGGAATGGTTTGCCACTGGCTTTTGGGAATAGGCAAATCTTTGCCACTGGCTTTTTGGCCGGGGGCTACGGAAACAGCACCGTCAGCGTACCGACCAACAGGGCCAAAGCCGCCAAAATCAGGAAACCGATGAGAAACGTGCGGGCGGTGCTGCCGGGCGTTTTTGGGGAGGTTGGCATACGGGCGGAAATGAGATTATGACTGAAAATACGGATGAAGAAAGGATTTTAGCATGGTCAAGGCTGGGTGATTTAAATCCCAATGGTTTTTGTTTCGGTAATCGCGTGATGCATCTTCGATTTTCTTTTTCTCCGAGTCAGTTTCTCCTACCAGTGTTTCGAGGTACGCATATATCTTCGTCTTGCGGGCGGGCAACGTAAATTGTCCCGATTCGGTTAAAAGCGTTTTCTCCTGACTTAAACAGGCTTCAAACGCTTCCCAACAATCAAAAATAACCTGGTTAGCTGGATTAATAACTGATGTTACGCGGGTTCATAGAAAGCCGTAGGTTTTGTGATCTGGTAATAGAAAAAAATCGAGAGTGAACTTTTTACTGTGCGGTAGTAGTCTTTGGTAGTTTTCAACAAAAGTATCGGCATCAAAAATCACGAGAACACGTTTATCCTGAACTTTTAATGCGTCAAACGCAGGTGCAAGTCGCGTCACTTTTGTCTCGTCGTCAAAGGCCCACATACCGCCCAGTTCAATAATATCAACAGGCTTACCCAGACTACCACCCTACGATGAGATTAAATTGACCGAGGTTACTCATTTCAAACGAGTCGAATCGCTTGAAATTCTCGATTTTAAAATAGGTCAGATATTGCTTTTCCATAATGTCTTACAGCGGAATGTTGCCGTGTTTTTTCTTGGGCAGGGTCGCTACTTTATTTTGCAGCATGGCAAACGCCCGGATGAGTTTCTGGCGCGTGTCTCGCGGGTGAATCACCTCGTCAATATAACCCCGGTAGGCGGCCCGATACGGATTGGCGAACTTATCGGTGTATTCCTTTATTTTCTCGGCGAGTTTGGCGGCTGGGTCGTCGGCTTCGGCAATCTCGCGTTTGAAGATGATCTCGGCGGCACCGCTGGCTCCCATCACCGCAATTTCGGCACCGGGCCAGGCGTAGTTCATGTCGGCCCCGATGTGCTTGGAGTTCATCACGTCGTAGGCTCCGCCGTAGGCTTTGCGGGTAATGACGGTGATGCGCGGCACGGTGGCTTCCGAAAACGCGTAGAGCAGTTTGGCGCCGTTGGTGATAATGGCGTTCCACTCCTGATCGGTACCGGGCAAAAAACCGGGAACGTCCTCCAGCACCAGGAGTGGAATATTAAAACAGTCGCAGAAGCGCACAAACCGGGCGGCTTTGGTACTGGCGTTAATGTCTAACACGCCCGCCAACACCGCCGGTTGGTTACCCACCACGCCAATGCTCCGGCCCGCGAGCCGCGCAAAACCAACCACGATGTTCTCGGCGAAGTTTTGATGAACTTCAAAAAAACTGCCCGCGTCCACCAGCGCGTCCACTACCCCGCGCATATCGTAGGGCTGGTTGGGGTTGTTGGGCAGGAGGGTGTCCAAGGCCGGACGGCTCTCGTCGGCGGGGGCATAAGGCAGCATCGGCACGTCGTCTTCGCAGTTTTGCGGCACGTAACTCAGCAGTTGCTTAATGTGCTGAATACAAGCCAGTTCGTTGGCACAGGCGAAGTGCGTCACGCCTGATTTGGTGCTGTGGGTGCTGGCCCCGCCGAGTTCTTCGGCGGTTACTTCTTCATGCGTCACGGTTTTCACCACGTTCGGGCCGGTCACGAACATATAACTCGTGCCTTCGACCATCAAGACAAAATCAGTGATGGCCGGGCTATACACCGCCCCGCCCGCGCATGGTCCCATGATGGCCGACAGTTGCGGAATGACACCGGATGCCCGCACGTTGCGGTAAAAAATATCGGCGTAGCCCGCCAAAGACAACACGCCTTCCTGAATTCTGGCCCCGCCGGAGTCATTCAAACCGATAATGGGTGCGCCGTTTTGCATGGCTAAATCCATGATTTTGCAGATTTTTTCGGCGTGGGTTTCCGAGAGTGCGCCCCCAAAAACGGTAAAGTCCTGGGCGAACACATAGACCAACCGGCCCGCAACGGTGCCATATCCCGTGACTACACCGTCGCCGAGGTAGTGTTCTTTGTCGAGACCAAAATCGCGGGTGCGGTGCATGACAAACGCGCCGATTTCGTCAAATGAGCCTTCGTCTATGAGTAATGCAATGCGTTCGCGGGCGGTGAGCTTACCTTTTTTGTGCTGGGCTTCAATGCGTTTCTGGCCGCCCCCAAGCTGGGCTTCGGCGTTCTTTTGGTCGAGTAGTTGGGGGTTTGTGGGCATAAACCGCGTTTTATATGACCGCAAAGTTAATTTATCTGCCCGATTCCAACCCTGATGCCGGATTTTGTATCTTGGTTGCAAAAACATCCAAAAACCATGACAATACGCACCTCAACACTCGTTGCCACCGGCCTGCTTGCCGCGCTTACCGGCTGCTACTACTACGTTCCTGACCCGCCCAACAGCAAGGCCGACACCTACCGGCCCGTTTATTTGGCCTTTGCCGATGCCCGGTTGGTGCAGACCCTGGGCCCGCAACCGCTGAAGATGCCGGGCAAAATCTACGTGAAAGATAACTTTCTGCTCATCAATGAAGTAGGGCGCGGGATTCACGTGGTTGATAACCGAGACCCGGCCAAACCCGTCAAGCTGTCGTTTATCAGTATTCCCGGCAACCGCGAATTAGCCATCAAAGACAGCATTCTCTACGCCGACAACGCGCTCGACATTGTGGCCCTGAACATTGCCGACCCGCGCAACGTGACACTGGTGAAACGCTTGGAAAACACGTTTTCGCCCACCGACTTCCCCGATGCCCGCAACATCCGGTTTGAATGTCCTGATCCCGACAAGGGTATCGTAATCCGGTGGGAGAAGACCGCCGTTGCCCAGGCCGATTGCTATCGCTAAACCTTTGTTCCACGTATGAAACCGTCACACTTTTTCCAACCCGGTCAACCCATGAAAAAGCCCCTCCCTTTTGGGGGAGGTGTTGGGGTGGGGTATTGTCGAATGAAACAGATACTTTATTACTTTCTCGTGCTTGCGACGCTGTTATCCTGCGAAAAAGGGAGCAGTTCTGCGGATTCAATTTCGCCCGGCAGCGGCACTGGCGGCTCCACGGCCCGGTTTACGGTGGCCAACAACGCGCTCTACGTGGTGACCAACACCAGCCTGCAGGCCTACGACATCACCCGCAGCGGTAACCCCCGGATTGGCTCAAAAACCAACATCGGTGTCGGGGTAGAAACCATTTTTCCGTACCGCAATAACCTGTTTATCGGCACCCAAACCGCGATGTACATCTTTGATCTGGGTATTCCTGACCAGCCCCGCCGGTTGAGTGTTTATAACCATTTTCAGAGTTGCGACCCGGTGGTGGCGCAGGGGAACTATGCCTACGTAACCCTCCGGGGTGGCACCAATTGCCGGAACACATCGCTCAACACGCTCGACGTGATTGATATCAGCAACCTCAGCAAGCCCCAGGTCATTGCCAGTTATCCCATGAAAAACCCGCACGGGCTGGGCATTGACGGTACGGTGCTGTTTGTGACCGAGGGCGATTTTGGCCTGCGGGTATTAGACGTCACCAATCCCTTGCTCATCAAACAGACGCAGTTTTTTCAGGACATCAAAGCCTACGACGTGATTCCAACCCAGAAACGGCTCATCGTGACCGGCCCCGACGGAATTTATCAGTACAGCTACGCCGACCCAACCAAACTGCAACTGCTTAGTAAACTGACTGTTGAGCCATGATAAATGTCTGCTTAGAAGGCCGGGCTGAGGCCCGGCGCAATAGATTTTGCCGGGCGATTGGCAGCGTTTTAACGGCAATCCTGCTCACCGCCAACGCCTTTGCCCAGCGCGATTCTACCGATTCGGTGATTCCGGTGCTGGGCGATGCCTCGGCGCGGTGGGTGGTGAAGATTGCTCCGCTGTTTATCCTTGACCCCGACAATACGGTGCAGTTTGGCGTGGAGCGTACCCTCGGTGGGCGCAGCAGTGTGCAGGTCGAAGGGGGCTACGGCTGGCCGGGATTCCAGTATTACCGGCCCTACAATTACGGCTGGCCGGGATTCCAGTATTACCGGCCCTACAATTACAGCGACCGGGAGGTGTGGCGGGGCCGCGCCGAGTGGCGGATTTACAGCCGCGTGAATGTGCGGCCACGCGGTGGTTATTTTGCTATCGAAGGGTTTTATAAGCAGGTAAATGCTATCGAAAGCGGCACCATTGGCCGGGCCTGCGGTGGCGGGTTCAACTGTCAGTATTTTCAGCAATACCGCAGCACGGCGCAGAAATTTGTGACGGGCGGCCACCTGAAATGGGGGGTGCAGTTCCGGCTCGACGATGACTGGCTGTTTGATCTGTACCTCGGTGTCGGATTACGGTCGGTGTCGGTGCAGTATTTTCGCCCGGAATTTCCTGACGCACAAACCTATCGTTCCTACAATGGCCCCTTCAATTCGTTAGGTTTGGGAGGGATCAACACATCCGTAGCACCCAGCGCAACGCTTGGGTTTAAAGTCGGGTACGTAATTCGGTGAAGAGTAGGGGGTTGTTACACGGAGATACACAGAGAAGTCACGGAGATACACAGAGGATTTTATGTTACCTACGATAAGCCCTGTGACCCTCTGCGTATCTCTGTGTCAGCACCTTATCCTACTGTTGCTACCTTATTGAGCTTTTCAATCGCTACCAATTGCTTCATGGTTTTTTCCATGCCTTCGGTCGAGCCGTCTAAGAAAATGACGTTTCCGTTGCCATTTTCGGCAAAGTGCTTCACGGCCTCGGTCCAGATGAACATACTATGGTACAGGTCAAGGTTTAACATATACTGCGAAAATTTCAGGATGAGAATCTGGAAGTGCCTTTGGAAGAGCAACCCGACCGGGCCGGGCAAAGGCGCGTTCCAGTTTCAATCCAGCTTTTTCTGGAAGTGCCTTTGGAAGGCTGTCGGCTATAAACCGACCCGCGCAGGGTATAGCGTTTCAATCCAGCTTTTTCTGGAAGTGCCTTTGGAAGGATGAGTGATACCCGGCGCGTTTACGCGAATGAGAAGCAAGTTTCAATCCAGCTTTTTCTGGAAGTGCCTTTGGAAGCGGCTTTTTGCTCGTCGGATTCTAAGCCTTCTTTCTGTTTCAATCCAGCTTTTTCTGGAAGTGCCTTTGGAAGAGAAGCACGTGAATGCCGGTGCGCTGATGATCTTCGGTTTCAATCCAGCTTTTTCTGGAAGTGCCTTTGGAAGAACCTGTATCATTGAAACGGCAGCCGGTCAGGTCTCTGGTTTCAATCCAGCTTTTT
>JBBRUV010000238.1:0-7861 GCA_038247465.1 Cytophagales bacterium | reverse complement strand
TCTTAAATAGTGTTTCTAATAATTCATCGGCTGAGTGCCGGGCGGTGGTGTTGAATAAAATTTTACTGATTTGGGGATTCGGTTTCCTGCGGGGCATATCACCAAATCGGTCTACAAAGGCGTTGACCCAAAAGCAACCGTGCAATTAGTGTATAGCGGTGATTTTGAGTGGAAATCTGAAAACGCGACGCAGGTTGACGCATTGGCCGAAGTGCTGGAAATCAAGCTGATCGAGAAACTGCGCGAAGAAGAAAGCGGGGTCTATGGCGTGGGTTGCAGCGGCTCATACAGCAAATTTCCGGTGCCGCGCTACACGTTCCGCATTGGGTTTGGCTGCGCCCCCGAAAACGTGGACAAACTCACCGCCAAAACAATGGAGTTGATTAACAACCTGAAAACCAACGGGGCCGATGCGAAAGACGTTGACAAGTTCAAGATTGAAACCCGGCGCGAAACCGAAATTCAGCTCAAAGACAACAACTTTTGGCTTGGCTACCTCTCCAACCAGTTCAACAACGGCGACGACCCGCTGGAGGTGTTGCAGGAAGACAAACTGCTAAATAGCGTGACCGTAGAAAGCACCAAAACAGCCGCCAACAAATACTTCGGGGCCAACGTTGCCAAATTTTTACTGATGCCGGAGAAGAAGTAATTGACGGATTGCACGGACCTACAACATGGCCCCTAAGCTAACCCGGCCGAGCACGTCCGATACCGACGATTCAGTGGCTATGCCGCCGTCGCCGAGCCGGTATCTGCGCCATTCGTCGGTTCGATAGTTATAGACGAAGCCCTCCAGAATGCCGTATTGGTCGTCTTCGATGAGTCGGATAATTTTGCGAACGTCGCTATCGAAGGTTCGATTATTGCATATTCCGATGATGACGCGGGTTTTTTCGGCATCTCGGTCAAAGAGTAACACATCAGGCATGGGATAGCCAGAACCTTCGCCGAGGGGCGTTTCGGGGAGGGGTTCGAGCGCGATTGTTTTTGTGTGATAAAATAGAACGCCCAATTCAGTAGTCAACTTGCTGATAACCCGTTGATGATCTAAAGGCGAATTTGTGCCGTCATCTTCGAGAACCAAAAACGGTTTATCGGTCGGTAATTTGTAAGGAATAGCCATTGGAATGGGCGTGTTTTTTAACAAAAATACGCCCATTTGTGGTGTGAATACGAGCCTGATTTGTTTGGTACACCGTATATTCGCCAAGTTTTATGGTACAAAACGAATAAAAAACGGTCTGAAACGGGCGTTCTTCTGTAAATTTTCATGAATACACCGGCTCCAACGCCTTCGCAAACACCCACCATTTTCGGTCATCCTGCCGGGCTGTTTGTTTTGTTTTTTACCGAAATGTGGGAGCGATTCAGCTACTACGGGATGCGGGCAATCCTGCTTTTATTTCTTTTAGACAATGTTCGGGGCGGCATGGGCCTCACCGAAGCCGAGGGCGCGGCTATCTACGGCATTTACACGGCATCCGTTTATCTGCTCTCGCTGCCCGGCGGCTACATTGCCGACACAATTCTGGGTCAGAAAAAATCCATCTGGATCGGCGGGCTGATTATTATGCTCGGCCACATTATTCTGGCAATTCCCGGCAGTTCCACGCTGTTTTATGGCGGTTTGGTGGTGGTTGCGCTTGGCACGGGCTTGCTCAAACCGAACATTAGCAGCATCGTGGGCGAACTTTATCCCGAAGGCGGGGCGCGGAAAGACGCGGCTTTCTCTATATTTTACATGGGTATCAACGTCGGCTCGTTATTGGGCATCACCATTGTGGGGTATCTGGGCCAAAAAGTCGGCTGGCATTACGGTTTCGGGTCGGCGGCTATTGCCATGGCCCTCGGTCTGGTTACGTTCCGGCTCTTGGGCGAACGGTATTTGGGTGCGTTAGGAAATCAACCGACAAAAACAATCTCGGCTGATAATCAGTCAACTGGCAATCGGCCTTTGCTCGTTTTTGTGACCGGATTAATTGCGCTGCTGGCCGTTCTGCAACTGCTGCACGTGATTGATCTGACCACCGCGCAGGGGCTGGCGCAGGGCATAGGCGTTATTATTTCGGCGGTAGCACTCGGTTATTTTGGGTACATTTTGCTGGCCGGTGGATTAGATATGGTCGAAAAAAAGCGCGTGGTGGTGCTGTTCGCGTTCTTTCTGGCATCGGCGTTTTATTGGGCCGGTAACGAGCAGCAAGGCTCGTCGCTGCAAATCTTTGCCGACCGCTACACCGACCTGAACCTGTTTGGCTGGCAGATGCCATCGAGCTGGTTTCAGAATCTGAATCCGGCGTTTATCCTGCTGTTTTCGCCGGTTTTGGCTGGTTTATGGATTTTTTTGGCAAACCGGAAGATCGGTTTTTCGGTGCCGGCCAAGTTTGCCACGAGTTTGCTGCTGCTCGGTCTGGCCTACGTGGTAATGATTTTTGCGTCTCGGCTGGCGTTGACGGGTTCGCGCACGTCGCCGATGTATCTGGTGCTTACTTACCTGTTTTTCACTCTCGGCGAATTATTTTTGAGTCCGGTGGGGCTGAGTGCGTTCTCGAAATTAGCCCCCAAACGGTATTTGAGTCAGTTGATGGGCGTGTGGTTTATCGGCTCGTCGCTGGGCAACCTGATTGCGGGCTTGTTTGCCGGTGGTTTCGACGAAGAGAACGTGGCCCAGATGCCCGCTTTATTTCAAAGCGTGGCCGTATTTTCGCTGGTCGGTGGCGGGGTGATGCTATTGCTGGCAAGACCACTGAAACGGTGGATGGGCGGCATAAACTAAGAGCCTGCTTTTTTCGCCTTGTAGCCGTTGCCCGTCAGCCACGCCAACACCTTGTCGCGTTGGTCGCCTTGAATCAGAATGTCGCCGTTTTTTTGAGAACCGCCTGTTCCGCAGGTGGTTTTTAGTTGTTTGGCAAGGTCAGTAAGATCGGTTTCGGTGCCAACGAAGCCGCGAACAGCCGTTACGGTTTTGTTACCGCCGAGCCGGTCGAGCCAGATTTTGAGTTGTTGCTGGGCGGGTGGCAGGGTAGCGGTTTCGGGCGTGTCGTCGGATTGGTACGCGAAATCAGGATCAGTCGAGAAGACGATGCCAGTAACATTTTTTGTTCTCTTGCTCATAACCACGGTTAATTTACTACCCGAATTCCGCCCGGTACGATGCTCACCGTCAGTCGATTGGTGTCAAGTTGGCGGGGTTCACCATCGTAATGAATCAGCAATGGCTCGTCGGCTTCGAGCGTGATCTGTTGGGTTCGGAACAACTCGACATACCCCGATTTATCGAGATTTTTAGCGAACAGTTGCGAAAAAATACGCGGGGCTGCCGTGAGCGGAAAGGGCCGCGTCAGGTTTATGTCTAATTGCCCGTCGGCAACGTGGGCCTGTGGCGCAATCCAGGCGTTGTTACCATATTGCGAGGCATTGGCAAAGGTGGCCGTGTAGAGGGTTTTGGGTTCGCCGTTGATGCGGTATTGCACCGGGCGATATGCCCAATAAGCCTTGAATGTGATGCTGACATAACTTGAAAAACCGCGCTTCGTTGCTTTATCGAACAAGTCACCGACGTAGGCATCGAACCCAACACCCGACGTACAGAAAAACGGAATCTCGTTTGCAAAGCCGTAATCCATTGGTTTGGCATGGCCCGTAAAAAACTGATTCAGAGCCAGTTTCGGTTGTAGCGATATGCCCAAATGCCGCGCCAGACCGTTGCCCGAACCAAACGGCAGAATCCCCAGGGCGGTGTTGGTGTGCCGCAACTCCTGCGCAATCTCGTTGATTGTGCCATCGCCCCCAACGGCTACTACCCGCGCCACGCCTTCCTGCACTGCTTTCCGGGTAAGCTCAATCGAATGACCTTTGTATTGAGTAATGATCGGCTCAACTTGCCAGCCGTGTTGTGTAGCGGCATCCGCAATTTGGCGTTGTAAGGCCGGAGCCTGTCTGCCGGTGCGGGTGCCAGAGCGCGGATTAATCAGAAAAAGGGCGGTGGGCTGGGCGGCCATCAGGAGAAGAAAATGAACAATAAAATAATGAAAATGACGATGAAGACGTAGTACCAGCCATCCGAAAAAATATACGGCTTGTACTCTTCATAAAATCGGCGGATGGGGTTCATACAACAAAGTAACGTTAGTCAGGGACAAAAGGTGGTGGCAGAAGTCGGGCATTTTAATTTTCGGCTAAGTATTTGTGCACAAAGCTAACAGCCATTGCGCCCTCACCAACGGCAGAAGCCACGCGGTTCATGGCGCCGGCGCGCACGTCGCCAGCCGCAAAAATGCCGGGGCTGCACGTTTCGAGCGAAAACGGTTCGCGGGTTTGCCGCCAAACGGTCTTGAAATCGGCAAACTTGCCCAGATCGCGTCCAGTGGCAATAAACCCTTTGTCGTCTTTGATGATGTCCATCTCAATCCAGTCGGTGTGAGGTTTGGTGCCGATAAACACAAATAGCCCGGCGGCTGGTACGGTGGTGCGCTCGTTGGTGTCTTTGTTTTCCAGTACTAAGCATTCCATCTGTTCGTTGCCGAGTGCTTCTACGACCTCCGTACAGGGGATAAGCGTAATGTTGGGCGTGGCCTCGATCTGGTCAATCAAATACTGCGACATAGTAGATGACAAATCCGGTTTTCGTACGCAGATGTACACATCTGAAGACATTCGGGAGAGATACATGGCTCCTTGTCCGGCAGAGTTACCGCCCCCAATCACATATACCGGCTTGCCCTTGAAGGCGTAGGCTTCGGTAGTGGCCGCGCCGTAATACACGCCCGCGCCGGTGAATCGGTCCAGGCTTTCATTGTCTAATTTATGGTACGACACGCCCGTACTGAGCAGAATGGCCCGCGCCACTACCACGCTACCGTCGCTCATGTTAATGTTTTTGTACTGCCCTTTCGATTCTATTTTAACCACTTCCTGCGGGGCCAGAAACTCTACGCCGAAGCGTTGCGCCTGCGTGATGGCCCGTCGGGTCAGTTCGGCCCCGCTCAGGCCGTTAGGGAAACCGAGGTAGTTTTCGATCCGTGAACTCGTGCCTGCCTGCCCACCGGGAGCCCGTTTGTCAATCAAAATTGTTCGCAAGCCTTCTGAGCCGCCATACACCGCAGCCGCCAGCCCGGCGGGGCCAGCCCCGATAATGGCGAGGTCGTACAAACTTTCGGAGGCTTTCAGGCTGAGTTTGAGTTTTTCTCCCAACTCAGTCAGGGTAGGGTGGGAGAGGGCCGTGCCGTCGTCGAGCACTATTACCGGCAACGCTTTCCGGTCGAGGGTGTGGAGCGTCAGCAGTTCATCGGCCTGAGGGTTAGTTTCTACGTCAAGCCATTGGTAGGGAAAGAGGTTGCCCGCCAGAAAATCTTTCAACTCGTGCGACCGGGGCGAAAACTGGTAGCCGATCAGTTTCAAGCCCTCAAAGGCCGGGCGGAAAGCCGCTTTCCAGTCGGCCAGCAGATCATCAAGAACGGGGTATAATTTTTCTTCGGGCGGGTCCCAGGGCTTAGCGATATAGTAGTCGAGTTGCACTTCGTTGATGGCCCTGATTGCCGAATCGGTATCGGAATAGGCCGTGAGCAGCACCCGTTTAGCGGTCGGAAAGGTTTTGCGGGCTTCGCGCAGAAAATCAACGCCGGCCATTTCGGGCATTCGCTGGTCCGATAAAAACAGGGCCACTTCATCGCCTTTCTTTTTCAGATCGGCCAATGAATCAAGGGCTTCCCGGGCTGAGGTGGTAGCCAGAATCCGGTATTCGCGCCGGTAGCGTTTCCGCAAATCCTGCTGAATGGCCTGCAACACCTGCGGGTCGTCGTCAATGGAAAATAGTATGGGGAGTTTCATTGGAAGTTGTTTGTAGTTCGTGGTTTATAGTTCGTGGTTCCTGCCGGATGGTTGCGCTCGCGTCAGCAAAACCACGAACGGCACAGGCCGCCCTGCACAAACTATACTGGTAAACACACACTAAACACCGTTTGGCCCGGTCCTGATTCCACAGTTACTGAGCCGTTATGATGCCGCACAATACCCTGCACAATATCAAGCCCCAGCCCGGTGCCTTTGCCAATGGCTTTGGTGGTAAAAAACGGGTCGAAAATTTTGCGCTGAATGTCTTGCGGGATGCCCGCGCCGTTGTCGGTGATGGTGGTAATCACAAACCCCGGTCCGTCGGGGCGGGGGTCGTGGCGGGCCGCGACGGTGAGTGTTCCGCCGGTGTCGGGCAGGGCATCGGCGGCATTATCAATCAGGTTTGTCCAGACCTGATTCAGTTCGCCGGGCCATCCCTGAACGTCAGGCAGTTCGTTGGGGAAGTCGAGCGTTACGATGATTTTCTTGGCGTTGAGTTTATGGTTCAGCAGTGTTATCGTTGACCGGACTCCGTTGGCCAGCCGAACGGTTTGTTTACCTCCGCCCTGATCCATATGGGTGTAATTTTTGATGCTGCCCACCAGAGCCTGAATCCGTTTGGAAGCCTCGGCGATGTCGCTCACGAGTTGTTCTGTTACCATGTTATCCACCAGCCATTTCAGCGCGGCAGACAGATTATCGTCGCCGATTTGATCCAGCAGCGCGTCTAAATCGTCGGTTGTTACGCCAAACTCGGTCAGCGACCCGGCCAGATCGAGCGCCGGCCCGTCGTCACGGTCAGAAACCGCCCGGTCATCGAGCCAGTCGGTGAGTTCGTCTTCGCGGCTGCTGCGTTCCAGCAGGGAGAGCCGTTGCGCCGGGCCGTTGGTGGTTTTCTGGTCAATTATCTGAAAAAATGTTGTGTTCACCGCGTCCACCTGCGCGTCGGTCAGGCTCAGGTGCATCAGGGCTTTAAAGCCATCGGGCGTGGCCCGGAGGTGGTCTTTGAGCGTACTCGCCGAGCGCACCACTGCCGCAACGGGGTTGTTGAGTTCGTGGGCTAGCCCCGCTGACAGTCGCCCCAGCGAAGCCAATTTATCGGTTTGCTGTTGTTGCGCCGTGAACGACCGCACTCGATTCGTCATCTGTTGCACCAGAGCCGCCGTGAGTTCATAACAATCCCCGGTCATCGGTTTCAGGTGATCGCGGTGTAGGGCCAGCCAGCGTACATTGCCTTCGGCATAGCCAAAACTGGCGGCCTTGGTGAGCCGCGAATACGGCAGTACACCCATTGTTGAATACGGCTCAAAGGTCATAATCTCGTCTCCAGCCCCGTTTGGCCCGCCGTCGAGCCGGACGCGCCCGGTCAGCAGCAGATTAAAGTGGTCGAGCGCGTCGCCGGGTTTGAAAATTACGGTCCCATCGGCAAACGTTTCGTCGGTAGCGCGGTCAAGAAGCCAGCGCAGTTGTTCGTCGGGAACACCGGCCAGAGCCGGGAATTTATGCAGTTTGGGGAGAAGCGAAACAGTTGCCATGCCGTGACAACGCGCTTGTTGGGCGGGTAGTTTGCTTCGGTTGTCAATAGGACTGACACCCAGTTTGCTCGCTACGCGGTCTCGGCCCAACGGGGGGCGTTCTCGGTGGCTACAAACATGGCGTACCGAACGGCACGCAGCACCGACCACGTTAGCACCCGTAACGACCGCGTCGCGGTCAAATGTTTGTAGCAACGCGAACACCATCCCCACCAACACCCCGACCCCGTAGCGGTCGAACAAATCCGACCACTACGGGGTCGGGGTGCAAAATCCGATACTCGTCGCTACAGATTCTTTAACGTGTATTCGTTGACGTGACCGCCCGTTTTCTGGCTGGCGGTGGTTCTGAGAATCGTCAGGCTCGTATCGCTGATGGTGGTGATCGTAAACGAAATCGTGCCGTTGCTGCCCGTTGGTT
Organism: Cytophagales bacterium; assembly: GCA_038247465.1. GTDB lineage: Bacteria > Bacteroidota > Bacteroidia > Cytophagales > Spirosomataceae > JBBRNH01. The sequence continues at coordinate 73 of JBBRUV010000238.1, read as the reverse complement.
GTGGGGTCAGGCCGGTCAGCGTCAGGGTCTTCTCATCGGGTGAGACCGACCGTTGGCCTACAAACGTCGTCCC
>JBBRUV010000237.1:0-7867 GCA_038247465.1 Cytophagales bacterium | reverse complement strand
GTGCGCCATAGTCTCGGTGATCGGCAGTAAGTTACTGATAAACAGGCAGTAAGGTAGTTTTCAATTGAATTTGTAGCTTGGTTTTCGCCTTGGGTCTGGTTCTTGCCCATTGACCCAATACAACTGCTATGACCCGGTTTGCCACGAAGTTGCCCAACCGAGTCATATTCAGAGAGTAACTTAAGCGTTCACCCCCAAACAGTATAAACTCACGTCGCTATGAACTCAATGATGACCGAATCTATCTTCGACACAATGATGATGCCGCTCCCCAGGCCCGTCGAAAAAAATGCGGCTACAAGCGGAATGCAGAAGTTGCTCATTCCATTTTACGACCGCAAACGCACGGTATCGGTAGATGAAATTGTGCGGCTCGAAGGCTCTGGTAACTACACAAACTTCTTCCTGAAAGATGGAACGCGGATGCTGGTTTCGCGCACACTGAAAGAGTACGAAACATTGCTCGATGGTGGCGCGTTTGTGCGGGTTCACAAATCGTGCATCGTCAACCTCGAATTTGTCCGTAAATTCTTCGTCAAAAAAGAAGGTGAGCTTGAACTGGCCGACGGCCAACAGGTTAAAATTTCACGTCGCCGGGCGCAGGTCTTTATTGATCGCATGAACAATTTCAAACCCGTAGCAGTGAGTTAATTCATCATGATTGTTCATCCTACTAACAATGGCTGGAGGATTATCCATCAACAGGCACATGGCTTGCTGGCTTTTCAGATTGCTACTCACTGGCAGACCCATAAACGACCGCTGTATTGGTTTGAGACCCTGACTGCCTTAGTCGAACACGACGATGGGCAGGACCCCTTCGAGGGTAAAAATCACATCTCCGACGCGGGTGCGCCTTTTCGGTTTGAACCGTATTCGGTGAATCAGTGCCACCAAATGGTCGACATTGCCCTGAAAAAGAGCCGCTGGAATGCCCTCATGGTATCGCACCATGCCTCGTTTCTGTATGAGGTTAAACGGGGTGAAGACCCGGCCTTAGACGCGTTTCTGGATCAGCAGAAAGAGAACCAGAAAAAGTGGCGCAAAGAATACAGGGCAACCCAAAAAGAAGTAGCGTATGCCTACGATCTGCTGCAATGGTGCGACGCGCTGTCGTTGATTCTGTGTTTGGAGAAATTGCCGTCTGAGGAGCGGATGCTCGAAATCAGCAAAGACCCCGATGGTACGGCCAACTTCATTTCTAAGCGCAAGGCCGACAAATCATTGTGTGTTGATCCCTGGCCCTTCGATGTGGATGAGTTCAGCGTACACGTTGAAGTTTATCCCCTGAATCAGTTGAGTTTCAAGGACGACAATGAACTCTACAACGCCACCAATAACGCGCCGGTCGAGATTCGGGAGTGGGTATTCAGGAAGTAGTCGGGGTTTAGGAAAACGGCGGATTTACGAAAACGGCAGGGCGAGCTGGCAAACTATTTCGTAAATTCGCCGATCTTTCAGCAGAACACGACATAAACTAATGATTGAACGCCCAATTACCCACTGGTTGCCTTTAACGAAAGAGGAAGTCGAAAAACGCGGCTGGGACCAGGTTGATATTGTACTGGTGTCGGGCGATGCCTACGTGGATCATCCCGCTTTTGGCACCGCCGTAATTGGCCGCATTATGGAAAGCGAAGGCTTCCGGGTAGCTATTATTGCCCAACCGAACTGGCGGGACGATTTGCGGGATTTCAAAAAATACGGCAAACCCAAATACTTTTTCGGTGTTACGGCGGGTTGCATGGATTCGATGGTGAACCACTACACGGCCAACAAACGCCTGCGCTCCAACGACTCGTACACGCCCGGTGGCGAAGCCGGTTTCCGGCCCGATTATGCCAGCACGGTCTATTCAAAAATCCTGAAAGAACTGTATCCTGACGTGCCGGTGCTGCTTGGCGGCATTGAGGCATCGCTGCGCCGGGTTACGCATTACGACTACTGGAAAGACCAACTGATGCCGTCTATTCTGGTAGATGCCGGGGCCGATATGCTCGTGTATGGCATGGGCGAGCAACCCCTGCGTGAGATTTTGCGACTCACGCGCCAGGGTGTACCGCTGTCGTCTATGCAGAACATCAATCAGGTGGCCTTTATGCACGATGCCGCCACGGAACTCCACGACTACAACAACTGGGAAACCGTTGAGCTTGCCAGCCATGAGGTGTGCCTGAAAGACAAAATCAAATACGCGGGTAATTTCAAAATTGTCGAAGTAGAGTCGAATAAATGGCAGGCCAACCGGATTACGCAACAAGTCGGGAAGCAGACGCTGGTGATTAATCCGCCGTTTAAAACGATGGAAGAAGTCGAAATTGATAAATCATTCGATTTGCCGTACACCCGGATGCCGCATCCGAAATACAAAAAACGCGGCCCGATTCCAGCCTACGAGATGATCAAATTCTCGGTCAATATGCACCGGGGTTGTTTTGGCGGGTGTAGTTTTTGCACGATTTCGGCGCATCAGGGTAAGTTTATTGCCTCGCGCAGCGAAAAATCGGTGCTGAAAGAAGTGGATGAAATTACGAAAATGCCCGATTTCAAAGGATACATTTCTGACCTCGGTGGGCCGTCGGCTAATATGTACAAGATGAAGGGCAAAGACGAATCTATCTGCGCCCGGTGCCAAAGCCCAAGTTGTATTCACCCCGTTATCTGCTCCAACCTCGACACCTCGCACAAGCCCATGACCGAGTTGTACAAGAAAGTGGATGCGAACCCGGCCATCAAAAAGGCGTTTGTCGGCTCTGGTGTGCGCTACGATTTACTGGTTGATGATTTCAACAAAAACAATCAAGACGGTAACCACGACGAATACATGGAGCAACTCGTAACGCGCCATGTATCGGGCCGGTTGAAGGTAGCTCCCGAACACACCTCTGACGACACGCTGCGGGTGATGCGAAAACCGTCGTTCAAGTATTTCAAGTTGTTCAAGAAAAAATACGATCAGATTCAGGAGAAGCACGGCCTGAACCAACCCCTGATTCCGTATTTTATCTCGTCGCACCCCGGCTGCGAAGAAGCTGACATGGCAAACCTTGCCGCCGAAACCAAAGACCTCGGTTTCCAACTTGAACAGGTTCAGGACTTTACGCCCACACCGATGACTGTTGCCGAAGTAATTTACTACTCCGGCGTTCATCCGTACACGCTGAAACCCGTGAAAACAGCCAAAACACGGGAAGAAAAGCAGACCCAGAATAACTACTTTTTCTGGTACAAGCCCGAATACAAAACCTGGATTCGGGACCGGCTGAATAAACTCAACCGCCCCGATTTACTGGAACGATTGCTGGGAAATTCCGCAAAAGAGAAAACCAGCAAGTCGGCTGATTATGATAGTTACAAGGGCCGGAAAAAACGGTAGAAAATGCCCCGTGTTTTATCGCCAAATCAACGAGAGACCGAACCAGTAACAACACTGGTGCGGTCTCTTATCGTTGGGTTGAATTTGATACCGGAAATTTCCTGATTGGATTCTGATTCGAGCACCTGCTCAATTTTAATGTCTTCCTGCGGGAGTTCAGACAGGAATCCTTCGGGAAGACCGAAAGGGCGCGCCCGCGCGGTTAGATTTCTGCCGCAGGAGCCGTTTCATGGTCCAATCGAAGCGCACCAGGGTCTTTGCCATCAGAGCTGAATTTGAGTTAGTTAGCTTTTCCCCACATGGCGTTGGCCGTGTCGGGGAAAGGCAGCGTGAGTTCCGGCACGTTCATTACCACGCGGTTGGCCCACTCCACACCCTGCATCAGCGAGTGATCCTGATTAGAAACCTCATATTTCCAGGCTCCAAACCGCCCGCGAGACAGAATCCCGAACGGTTCCAGAGCAGGCAATACGGCTTTCAGAATACCATCGCGCTCGACAGACGGCGTTGGGTAGCCGTAATCAAACGCCACGTGAAAGGTTGACACCACATCATCGGCAGAGTCAATCAGTTGGTCTTCCAGCAGTGCCTTAATGGTGTCGGCAATGAGCGTTTCGCGGTCAACGGGCTTCACTGGCGATTCGCTGGTTTCGGTCATCAATGACCAATACTGTGTTGAATCCGGCACGTTGTTGGGGCTGTAGTTCGAGAACACCGTAACGCGGTAGTACGGGCTGTTGGCTTCCGGGAAATACATCCAGCACATCGTTTTCAGGCTGTCTTTGGGTTGACCCTTCAAGCCGATGCCAACGATGTTGGTTGACGAGTGTTTCAGTCCCTGCGCGGCTGCAACGATCTCGCTGTCAAGTCCTTCTACTTTCCGGGTAAAGACATCAAGCGGCATTGTGTTGAGCAGATGTTCATAGTCAATTACCTCGCCATCGGCCAGAACCACCTTTTTCTCGGTTCCGATAACGCGCTCGACGTTGGCGTTGAGTTGAATTTTTTCGCGGCCCACCAGGTTGCCCACTGCTTCCCAGATACCGCCCGTGCCGTTGCGCTTCGGAAATTGAAACGTACTGTTTGGCCCCCACGAAAAATCGTCATTATTGAAGATGATATTCTTCGCCACCCGGCCTAAATCGGCTACGGCCACGCGCTCACCCACCCACACGGCGTTCATGTCTTCGGTAGGGTATGCCCAGACTTTAAAATTGTACGGAAACAGAAACGTTTCGGCGATGCCCGGCCCGGCGGTTGCCAGAATCCACTCGCGGAAGTTACGCGGCTTTTGCGTACTTGGGTTTTTGTAAACATGGATAATGCCCTCTAAGCACTTCCACATCGTTTCGGTCGAGAGGTATTTGATGTTGTTCTGGAAGGGATACGGCACAAACCGATTTTCGATCCAGACCCACGATTCGCGCTGATGCCAAAGCCAGCCGTCCTCGCCCAACGCCTTGATCATCAGGTCGTCGAAGTATTTATAGTGCGAAAATTGCACATGACCGCCTACGTCCCAGAGAAACCCTTTTTCGTCGGTAAAACTCTTGGCAAGACCACCGATGCGGTTTTCTTTTTCCAGCACCACGTAGTCGGTGATGCCTAATTCGTTAAGCCGGTTAGCGGCTCCCAATCCGGTAGGGCCAGAGCCGATAATGACGTATTTCATGTAGTGAGTTGGTTTGTTGTACCGTTGCTATGCTGTAGAGTTGCCAGGCAGACAGCCAACACTGCAACTCAGAGACATTACAACGCTGTGGCCCTTTTTTCGATTTTTTTCAATTCTTTCACCTTGCCGCCCAGATCGAGCCGGAACTGCGCCAGTTCTATAAAGCTCGTCATGCACACTTTCAGGAGTTTCCATTTCAGGATAGACACCGTGCCGGTCTGCCGTTCTTTGTGCGTAATCGGAATATCGAAGGTATTGTTACCCGCTTTTTTGCTCATCACAGACAGAAAAATATTCGGCGCAAACGGCGTTGGATCAGGCAGTTGCTGAAGGAGTTTCCGTAAGAAACTCCCGCGAATGAGCCGAAACGGAATATTACTATCCTGAATATAGGTGCCGTATATGGCCCAAATGCTGCCGCGCAGAATCCGGGTAATCCAGAGCCGGGCGGGCGCATCGTGCCGCACCATCCGGCTGCCGAGGATAAAATCAGACTCATTGCGTTTGGCCCAGAGCTTCATAAAATCGTCGGTAATAAACTGATCGTCGCTATCGGTCTGAAACACCCACTCCGAATCCAGCGCAACGGCCTGCCGATAGGCATGAACAACGGCATTGCCATGCCCGCCGTTGGGCTGATTAACAGCGACCAGCTTCGGAAAACGGTCGCGGAGACTGGCCAAAATCTCGCCGGTTTTATCTTTAGAGCCATCGTTTACCACAATCAATCGGGTGTTTTCGGTCGGAAATTGACGGTCAAGCAAGTCGCACCATTGACCAACTACAAGTTCGATACAGGCCTCTTCGTTGTAGGCGGGCATTACAATAGATAACAGCAGGCTCATAGAGACGGGTTGTATTTTGGGGCAAAGATAGGCAAACGTCGGGCTTACCGATTACCACTGAATAGGACTTTAAATAGTATGAATGGCCTTAGGGCACAAAAAACGTTGACTTTTAGTAAGAAAAACGGTCTTTCAGCCCGTTAATCGGCTTTTCGATCAGGTGCCAAGACAGGGCCGCCAACAAGACCGTAAGACCGTAGAAATAACATAACCGAAGTATGGGCGTGGCCTCCAGAATAGGCAGCAGCGTGACGGCTTTGTGCCAAACGCGCAGTGTAGGATACATTTCGGGCGTGTGGTAATAATTAAAAATCAGGTTATGAAACAGATACAGCCCGTAACTGATCTGGCCCAGATAATTTACCACGCGATTCTCCAACAGCCACTTCACAGGTTGCCCAAACCCCACAATGCCGCGCCCAATCAGGAACATACAGAAAACGGAAGTCACCAGTCGGTCGGTCACGTCAGTAGCCACGTTGCGGGCCGGTGAAAGTTGGCTCATCAGCCAGACATTACCGGCATACAGCGCGAAACTGCCAATTAACAGCCCATTGTTTCGCACCAGCTTATCAAATGTCTCGCGCCGGAACAGGATGAGCCAGGCCAGCACCCCGCCCAGCCCGAAGGCATCTAAACAGGTGGGCATCAGCACAAACTGAGCCATCCAGGGTGCGTGGGTTACAAACAGAATTGCCCGCAGCAACACCGACAGCACAATCAGCGCGGCCAGCATTGGCAGCAACAGTCGGCGGGGCGTAAAAAGCAGCAGAAACGGAAAAAAGATATAGTACTGCTCCTCAACGGCCAGCGACCAGAGATGGTCAATGGCTCCGAGCCACGTTTGGTTTAGTACAATCCAGATATTTTGGGTGTAGGTCACGAGCCACCAGAACGCCATTCTCACGGCCTGAAAATTCACTAAGGCCAGGCCAAAAATCGTGAGGTAATAAACGGGCCAGATGCGGAGGTTCCGGCGGATAAAAAACGTTTTGAGCGAATGACCCGGCCCGCGTTGCAGCGTTTCGTCCTGCAACTTGCTGTTTATCAGAATGCGTGTGATTAAAAAACCACTCAGGACAAAAAACAGGTTCACCCCAAAATAACCCAGCGGCAGGTGATTGGCCTCGCCCAGCCAATGGTCGAGCATAACGAGCGTAACGGCGATGAAGCGCAATCCGTCGAGTTGAGGCAGGTAGGTTTTGGTGGTTTTCATTTCAACTCGGTGAATGTAACAAATCGGTTGGTCATCGCCAGCCGACGTTGGCCCCGTTGGTTGGTTAGCACCCCAATCCGGTAGCGGCCCGGTTGCAGATGCTCTTTCAAAACCTGCGCGTGAATGCCGTTGGCCCGGAAATACCCCTCGAAACCTGAGAACGCCATTGGCGACGGTCGCAAGGGCCGGGCGCTGAACAGATAGGTATAACGGGCGTTTTTGACGGCGATATACGAACCATCAGTTGGGGTAGCAACGGTTGGATTGAGCGCGTCGGTTTTCGGGATGTCGTACAAAAACCGCTTTTCGTCAATTGCGTCAACGGTAGTTTCGGTAGGCGCAGTGAGCCACGAAGCCGCCGTCAGTTGAGCCGTTTGGCCGGCAAAAAACGTTGGCTCGGTTGGTACAAACACGTTTGCGGCAGCCTGCCGTCGTTGGGCCGATTCATTGACGATGAAGTTAAAATAATCGGCAGTCGTGCGCCGGTGCTGATTGATGATGCCTTCGAGACACAGATAATCCGAAAACAAACTGAACGGAATGGTCAGGGCAATAACAACCAGGATTCCGGTCTGTTTCCTCACAGGCCACAGTGCGGTTAATGCAACCAAATACACTACGCTCAACATCAGGGCTGAATAGATTTTGTAGCGGCCCTGCAAGAGATAACCCGGCCCGGCAAACCCCACCCGCGAATACACCGTGATAGTCGCTGTGGCGAGCAAAAACAACAAACAAGCCACGAAAAAGTCATTGGT
>JBBRUV010000236.1:0-7927 GCA_038247465.1 Cytophagales bacterium | reverse complement strand
GTGCTTTGTCTTTGTCTTCGAGTGCTTTGTCTTTGTCTTCGAGTGCTTTGTCTTTGTCTTCGAGTGCTTTGTCTTTCTCGTCTAACAACTGGTCTTTTGCCTCTAACTCCTTTGACTTCTCCCGGATAAACCGCTCAATAGCATTATCTATTTCCTCGTCAGCATCTAATTGTTGCCGCACCGACTCGTCAGCCCTGGCTCGGGCCAGCCGTTTGGCCATGTCGTTGGTTAGGTCGTCTTCCATATCGGTAGGGAAATCTAACAGCCGATTGCTGCTGTTAATCACAAATCGTTGATTAAAGACCGCCAGTACTCGTTCGACCCGAGTTTGGTAGCGCATGGTGAGCCGAGGAATCTGAATCACGATGCAATCATGGGTCAGTTTTTCAATAAATTCTTCTTTAACAGGTAAAACATCTCCGGTTGTTACGTCGGTATAAACCCGGTTCACCCGCACTACCGGCACAGCGATGTTGGTTAGCCGAAACCCTAAAAAGTAGATTGTAATGATGGGTAAGGGCTCAGATGCGGGCCTATCTAAAATCAGTTCAGAATTATCTGTTTGCTGGTAATTAATCCCCAGATACCGCCGAAACCGCATCAAATCAATCAGTTCTTTACCCTTTTGTAATTCAATCAGAATTTTCTTGATTTCGCCCGTTCTTAACCGCACAACCGCCTTGAAATCAAGCCGGAAGACCCGCACCATAAACACATCCGAGTATGTGATTTGCTCCTGTGGGCGAATGTCGAGTTCCAGAATTTCTTCATCAATAATAACCGACAGCAACCGTCGGGCAATGCTGGTATCATCCAGCAAAAACTTAAAAACAGCGTCGTATATCGGGTTAGCAATCAGCATAGTTCATTCTGTTTGACACGCTAAATTTACTCATTTACCAAACGCCCAGGTCAGAAAATCGGGCATAATCGCACTCCACGTTTCGGGGTTGTGGTGGCCTCCTTTGACCTCTACATACCGGATATCAACTGTACTTCGATAGCCTTTGGCTTCGAGTTCGTGAATCAGGTCGAGGGTGTCGTCAATGGAGTCAATCACGCCGTTGTTGTTGCGGTCGTCGGTTTCGTCGAGAGTGCCGGTTTGCAGCCAGAATTTCAGGCCGGGTTTGTGTTTGCCGTGTTTCACGAGATCGTGCATAATCCGGTCTTTATCATCATCATAACCCTTCTCGAACGCTTTTTTACGCCACCAGAACGACCCCGAAAACACGCCTACCCGCCCAAACTGCCGGGGCTGATTCCAGACGATATCCATCGCCGAGAGACCTCCGAGCGAAAAACCGGCCAGTACCACCTGCGACGGGTCGCTGCTGACGGGGTAATGCTGCCGAATGTGCGGAATCAACTCGGTGAGCATAAAATCAGTGTAGGCCGCTGCCTTGCTGCCGCGTTTCATGTAGTCGGCGCGGGAGGCTGTGCCATATTCCTGAATCCGGTCGGCGGCATGAATCGCTACCAACACAAAGGGCATAATCGCATTTTTTTGGTAAAGCGAATCCAGCACGGTCTGCATCTTCAGGCGGGCTAAATCCTGCCCGTCGTTCAGATACAGAACCGGGTAAATCCGGGGGCTGATGGGGCTGTAATCTGGGGGGAGCAGCACATCGAGCCGGACGCTACGCTTGAGCGGAACGGAAAACAATGAGTCGTCGCGCACGGTGGTTACGGCTCCGGCGCGGTAGTCAGGTACAGAAATGGTCATTAACCAGAGAAAAAATGGATAAAAATAGTTCACAGGCCCAAAATAGGCGATTTTTTTGGTACGCGGGGTCCGGTGGTTGGTTTTTAGACTGGATTTCTGACCTTTGGCTACCTTTGCATCAACTACAAACCACTCTATCTATGCACGAAGAACACCGCCGGTGGTACTCCCACCACTTAGGCCGCCACATTGACCTGCTCGTATTTGGCAACTGGGGCTACCCCGTGCTGATTTTTCCGACCACGATGGGCCGATACTACGAGGCCAAAGATTTTAAACTGACCGAATCGGCCCGCCATTTAGTCGAAACCGGCAAGGTGAAACTCATCTGCGTGGACAGCATTGACCGCGACAGTTGGTACGCTAAACACTTGCACCCCGGCACCCGAATCTGGAACCACGTGTTGTATGACCGTTTTCTGAGTCAAGAACTCGTTCCTGATATTCAGCGCGAGTGCAACGTGCAGAAAATCGGTGTGGCTGGGTGCAGTTTCGGCGGGTTTCAGGCGTTGAATTTCGCTTTCCGGCACCCAGGGCAGGTCGGTCATTTGTTTTCGATGGGCGCGGCTTTTGACATCCGTAGTTTCATGGGCGGTTATTACGACGATAACGTGTATTACAACAACCCGCCCGATTACATCCCGAATGCACAAAACCCGGAGTTTTACAAGATAAACATCGTGTTGGGAACGGCGAAGCATGACTTCTGCCGAGGCTCAAATGAGCAGATGTCGGGGATTTTGCGCGCTAAAAACATTAATCACCGGCTCGACATTAAGCCCTGGGGAGAACACGACTGGCCCGTTTGGCGCGACCAGTTTCCGAATTATTTAGCGATGATTTGACAAACAAAAACAATGTTATAGTTAACCTCAACCAAATTGCGTGGCTGAAAAGCCATGCGTAGAAACGATGAAAAAAATAGGTATTTTATTCGGACAGGAGAACTCGTTCCCGCAGGCATTCGTAGATCGGGTCAACGAAAAACAGTCTGATTTTCAGGCCGAGTTTGTCTCGATTGACCGTGTTGAGCAAGGTGTTGCCACGGACTACGCCGTGATTATTGACCGCATTTCGCAGGACGTGCCGTTTTACCGGGCTTTCCTGAAAAACGCGGCTTTGTGTGGTGCTGCCGTGATTAACAACCCGTTCTGGTGGAGTGCCGACGAGAAGTTTTTCAACAACGCGCTGGCCGTGAGTGTGGGCGTTCCGGTGCCCAAGACGCTGCTGCTGCCCTCTAAACAACGCCCCGACGACACGAACCAAGACTCATTCCGCAACCTGCAAATGATTCAGTGGGAGGCTATGTTTCAGCACATTGGCTTTCCGGCGTTTATGAAACCCCACGCCGGGGGCGGCTGGAAAAGCGTTTATAAAGTGGATAACCCCGATCAGGTTTACAAGGCATACGACGAAACCGGCCAACTGGTGATGCTGTATCAGGAAGCGATTGATTTTCAGGATTACTTCCGCTGTTATTGCCTCGGTGGGAAGGACGTTCATATCATGCCCTACGAGCCGCGCAACCCCCACCACCTCCGCTACGACGCGCAACCCCACACAACGGGCGACGCTGGCAAAAAACTTATGGCAACCATCCACGAGTACGTGCTGACGCTCAACCGCGCCCTCGGTTATGACTTCAACACGGTGGAGTTTGCCGTGCGTGACGGTATCCCGATTGCCATTGACTTCTGCAATCCGGCTCCCGACGCGGCCATCGAATCAGTGGGTCAGGCCAACTTCGACTGGATTGTGGAAGCTGCCGCCAACATGGCTATCGAGCGGGCCAAGACCGTGAAGCCCGGCCATGACAATCTGACCTGGGGAACCTACGTGTCTTCGGGTGTAAAGGGTAAAGACCTCGAAAAACAGACCGAAAAGGTTGTGAAAAAAGCCGTAAAAAAAGCGAAGAAAGACGACGAATAAGTAAACATCTTGGAGTGCCGGGTTGGAGAACCCGGTACTTTTTTGTTGCCCGAAAATCCTGTATTTTGCTTGAAACAAACCGCTATGATTCCCGAAAAACGCTTAGACCAGATTGAACCGATCATTGGCGAAATCCTGAAAACGCAGGATGAACATACAGCACAAAATCGCGAAATTCTGTATCGACAAGATGAACACGCCGGGCAAATGCGCGAAATGACCCGTCTGATGATCGAATCAACTGTTACGCAGTCGCGCACAAAAAGAGACTTGACGGATCAGATAAAGAAATCCGAAACTCAGCTTGGCGAACGTATTGATGGGCTTGGCGAGAGGATTTCTACATTGGAATTAGGGCAAACGGACCTCACAATGAAGGTTGATTTGATTCTGAAGATTTTGCAGGAACGTAACTAACCAGTCCGATTGCATCTCTTTTACCAACCCGACGCGCCAACCGCCAACTACCTCACCGACGACGATAGCCGCCATGCTATTCGCACGTTGCGGCTGACCGTTGGAGCCGAAATAGCCGTCACCGATGGGCGCGGAGCCCGATTTTCGGCCACCATCACCCAGGCCGATGCCAAACGCTGTGGGTTTCAAATCACCAATCAGATTTTTACTTCTCCCCGCCCGTTTGCTGTTCGGATTTGCGTGGCCCCCACCAAAAATTTAGACCGGATTGAGTGGTTCGTTGAGAAAGCCGTTGAAATCGGTATCGAACGGATCAGCTTCTTTTTCGGGCATCACTCCGAACGGCGCGTGCTAAAATTGGAGCGGATCGAGAAAATTGCGGTCTCGGCCATGAAACAATCGCTGCAATGCTGGTTGCCCCAATTTGATGAGGCCGTACCGTTTGCCCAACTTCTGCCCACCATCACTGATTCGGCCCGATTCGTAGCCCACCTCCCCGACACGCAAACGCCACCTGATCTGTTTCGGGTTGCGCCCGTTGGCCAACCCGTTACGGTGCTGATCGGACCGGAAGGTGATTTCTCGCCAACCGAACTACAACAGGCCCAAAACGCTGGTTTTCAACTGGTAACGCTCGGCTCTAACCGGCTCCGCACCGAAACAGCCGCGCTGGTAGCCTTGCTGAGTTGTCGAGGTGCCGGGTTGTAATGTTTCTGAGTTTTATGCGCAGACTCAACTAACTCTACAACGCTGCAACTTTATAACGATGCAACTCTTTCAATGCCGTTTCATACCCCGTCACGATCATGTTGCCGATGTCTTCAGAGGTGAATTTCAACAGGTCCAGTTCGATGGGTTCTACCGGGCGGATAAGCTGAAACCGAAACGTATTGTCGCGTTGATGTTCGCGGTGGGCGAAGCGTTCGGCCCAGGCTAAATCGCTGTTTACCAACTGATTCACGGTAATATCTTTCACCCGATCCAGCAAATTAAGCAGATTGCGGTAGTTGAATTTAGTGCCAGTAATTTGTTTGGCGTGGCAGGCAACACAGGCAATATCGGTGGCCCCGTCTTCTATGGCAATCCGAACGGGAGCCACCTCGCGCAGTCCACCGTCCATAAACGTCCGGCGGTGGTCTCCGCCAATCTGAACGCCGGGCATCAACACCGGCACCGCGCTGCTGGCGAAGAGATAATCCATGAAATGCGGGTCGGTGGCATCGGCATACACCATGTCGCCGTTGATTACGTCAACCGCGCCGACTTTTACGGGAATGGGGCCGGTTTTGAGCCGTTCAGGGTCAATGGTCCGGCGCAGGAGCGCCTTGATTGGTGCATTGTCTACAAAGCCATCGAACCGGCTCATCAGCGTATCCAAACCCAGTCTCCAGTGAGGGCGCAGTTCGGCCACGTCTTCGGGTTTGGTGATATGTCTGATCCAGAACTCCACCAGGGCATGGCCGGCCTGTGGCCAGTCAATAGCACCCGTGTTGGCGTGCTGTTGGGCGGCTTGGTGGGCCAGAAACGTGGCATTGAGGCCCCCAACGGAGATACCATAGAGCGCGTCAGGCACGAACCCTTGCTCAAATAAAGCTAAAACCGCCCCCGTTTGAAAGGCTCCTTTGAGTGAGCCACCGCCCAGAACGAGGGCTGATTTTGCGGATTTTACTGGTGTTTCCATACGTTGCCCTGCAAGCCGGTTGCCGGTATTACGGTCTGTTTATCTGAAAAGAAGTGCTTTCGGTGGTAATATTGCCAAAAATTAGATAAATGCCCCGTACTGTTGCTGACATTCAGGCTCCAATAGCCGCCGACATGGATTTGTTTGAACGTAAGTTCCGCGATTCGATGAAAAGCGACGTGATGCTGCTCAACCAGATTACCAAGTATATCGTGAAGCGTAAGGGCAAGCAACTCCGGCCCATGTTCGTGTTTCTGATGGCGGGCGTTTGCGGGGGCGTTTCTGAAGCCACCCACCGGGGTGCAGCCCTGATCGAGTTGGTACATACGGCTTCCCTAGTACACGATGATGTGGTTGATGAGTCGAATTACCGACGTGGGTTTTTCTCCATTAACGCGCTGTGGAAAAATAAAATAGCCGTACTTGTTGGCGATTTCCTCCTGTCAAAAGGACTACAGCTTGCCCTTGAACACGAAGATTACGACCTGCTCAAGATTACCACGCGGGCGGTGAAAGAACTCAGCGAAGGCGAACTGTTACAACTTCAAAAAGCCCGTCGGTTAGACATCACCGAAGCGGTTTATTACGAGATTATCCGGCAAAAAACGGCTTCACTGATTGCCGCCTGCTGCGCCACCGGAGCGCGTTCGGCCGACGCCGACCCCATTCTTATCGAACGCGCCCGGTTCTTCGGCGAAAAAGTGGGGATTGCCTTTCAGATTAAAGATGATTTATTTGACTACGGCACGGCAGAAATCGGCAAGCCGCTCGGCATTGATATCAAGGAGAAAAAGATGACGCTGCCCCTGATTTACGCCCTCAATCAGGCCGGCGGCAGCGACAAACGGCACATCATCAACCTCGTGAAAAACGAGAGTGAGAATCCAAAAAAAGTAGTGGAAGTGATTGCCTTCGTCAAAGCATCGGGCGGTATCGAATACGCTACCTCGGCTATGACAAGCTATGTGGCCGAGGCCCAGACGATTCTCCAAACCTTCCCCGAATCTGTCTTTCGTGATTCGTTAGACGGATTAGTTCAGTACACCATCGAGCGGAGTAAGTAGGGGTAGTAGCGTGGCCGGAAGGCCGCAAGTTGTGGTATGATTAATTCTCTAAGGCTTGCGGCTTTCCAGCCGCGCTACTACCCTGCCTGCCGGTAACTCTTCGTAATCCAGCCGCCACCAATCACATCGTCGCCTTCATAAAACACAGCCGCCTGACCGGGGGCAATGGCCGACACGCCTTCGTGAAACTGCACATCAATCTCGTTATCAGCCGTCTGCCTGATTAGTGCCGGGGTTCCGTCGTGCTTATAGCGCACTTTGGTTGCGGTTTCGAGCGGGGTTTCAATGCAGGCGTATTTCTGCAAATTCAGGCGGCTTACGGTCATGCCGTCGCGCAATAAATCGGTGTCTATGCCCAACACTACCTCGTTGGTTTCTTTGCGGATTTCGGTCACGAACATCGGTTGCCCAAACGCCATACCCAGCCCTTTGCGCTGCCCAATGGTGTAAAACGGGTAGCCTTCGTGTTTGCCAAGGACGTTACCAGTGGTTTCGTGCACAAAATTACCGCCCGCCACCTGCGCTTCCAGGCCCGGCACACGCCGTTTCAGGAAGCCGCGATAATCATTGTCCGGTACGAAACAGATTTCATAAGACTCTGATTTTGTAACGAGTTCGGTGAATCCTCGCTCGGTAGCCATGTCGCGGATTTGTGCTTTGCGGAGGTGGCCGAGGGGCAACATCGTCCGGCTCAGGCTCTCCTGCGACACGCCCCACAGGACATACGACTGATCTTTAAGCACATCCACTCCCTTCGAGATCACGTACCGCCCATGCGATGGCCCGGCGGTGCTGTCATCCTGCCGGATGTTGGCGTAGTGGCCGGTGGCAATATGCTCGCAGTCGAGCCGGTCGGCCCGGCGCAGCAGCGCGTCCCATTTAATGTGCGTATTGCATAGTACGCAGGGGTTAGGTGTGCGACCGGCGAGGTATTCATTCGTGAAATCGTCAATGACGTAGTCGCCAAATTCGTTGCGGATGTCGAGAATGTAATGGGGAAAACCGAGGTTTACGGCTATCGTGCGGGCATCGTTGATGGAATCTAAACTGCAGCAGCCGGTTTCTTTTTTTGTGCCGCCAGACGAGGCATAGTCCCACGTTTTCATGGTCATG
>JBBRUV010000235.1:0-7941 GCA_038247465.1 Cytophagales bacterium | reverse complement strand
CCTCGAACCCGGCACTCACCCGCCCATCGGTCAGGCCAACGCAAGAGAGCAGGGAACGCTGCTGTTTTTGGCACCGGGCGAAAGCCGTTCCTATTCCATAGCCATCGAAGCAATGGATAATCCATTGACAATCAATCAATTCCTAAATCCGTTGGCCACAGCCGACGCCTTATAACCGTTCATGGAAACAACAACCGAACAACTTGCTCAACGCGCCCTGGCTCAGGGGCAGGGAATTTTACGGCTGGCCCCCACCTGGGTTCCCCGGTCATTCTGCGTACCGGGGCGACGCATTAAGCTCCATCCCGACGATTATTACGTGCTGGGCGGCAATCGGGGTGGTATTGACGAACGCTGGCTGTCGTCGACCACTCCGGCCAAAAACGGCCCGCTTACCGGCGAAAACGAAGGGTTGAGTGCGGTGGTTTTCCAGGATGGCGACACTGAAACGCAGTTTTTGCTGCGCGATGCCGTTGACGTACTGAAAGGCGAATTGATTGGCGACCGGCTGTGGCAACAGTACGGTAGCTGGCCGATGTACTCCAAATTTTTCGACAACATGGGGCCGCTGCCCCACCACCTGCACCACAACGACGAACAGGCCGCGCTCATCGGGCAGTTGGGCAAGCCCGAAGCCTATTATTTTCCGCCCCAGTTGAACAATCACGGGGGCGATTTTCCCTATACATTCATCGGCATTGCGCCCGGCACCACCAAAGAACAGATTCGGGAGTGCTTAGTGAACTTTACCAAAGGCGATAACAAAATCACGAATTTCTCGTCGGCGTATCGGCTCGAACCCGGCACCGGATGGGACGTTCCGCCCGGACTGCTCCACGCGCCGGGAAGCCTGTGTACCTACGAGCCGCAGAAAGCCTCCGACGTGTTTGCCATGTATCAATCATTAGTGAATGAGGCCATTATTGCCGAAGAACTGCTCTGGAACGGCACACCCAAAGACCGCATCGGCGACTATGACCAACTCCTCGAAGCCATTGACTGGGACCTGAACACCGACCCGAACATGATGGCAAACCGATTCATGAACCCGGAGCCGGTGCGTGACGTAGCCGACATGTACGCCGACGGATACGCCGAAAACTGGGTCTGTTACAAGTCTGATGCGTTCAGCGCGACAGAACTGACGGTTTTTCCCGGCAAAACCGTAATCATCAAAGACAGTGCGGCATACGGCCTGATTGTGATGCAGGGACACGGCACATTCGGCACGTGGGCCATCGAAACACCCGCCCTGATTCGGTACGGTCAACTCACCAACGACGAATTTTTTGTGAGCGAACAGGCTGCTCTGACCGGCGTAACGATTGTGAACCCATCAACCACCGACCCGATTGTGATCCTGAAACACTTCGGGCCGGGCAATCCTGATTTAAAAATGTGACACGGAGATACACGGAGGAGACACAGAGATTCACAAAGATTTGTAAATTCCTCTGTGAATCTCCGTGTCTCCTCCGTGTATCTCTGTGTCACAACTTTTCCCTTAAACGCGCATGAACAATAACAACTTCCCCAAACTTCACAACGCTACCTGGCCCGGCGTTGTCGGCAAAGGCCCTGATTCGGAGCCGCCGATTCCGTTTGATACCCTGCTCGAGATGACCGCTGCCGCCGAGGTGAACGGCGTTAAATTCGATGGCGTGGACATTGGCCTGCTCGACCCGCATTTTAACATTGACAGTACGGACGATGACATCAAACGGCTGGCCGACAAGGTATTGGGCTACGGCCTGAATATCGGCTCATTGGTGGCTCCGATTTGGGGAGGCCCGGCGATGGGCAGCCCCGCCGACCGCGCTCATTTTGTGGAGATGGTCGGCAAAGCCTGTCACATCGGGCAGCAACTGCGTGAACTTGGGGTGCGGCCCAACGGCGTGGTTCGGATTGACTCGGCGAGTTCGCCCCAACAGTGGGATGCCGACCCGGCGGGCAACACCCGGCTCATTGCCCAGACCTTCCGCGAAGCCTGTGATGTAGCTGCCGGCTACGGCGAACGTTTAGCTGCCGAGGGTGAAATATGCTGGGGCGGGATGCAGAGTTGGCGAACGATGGTCGAAACCCTCGAAGCCGTTGATCGCCCGAACATCGGTTTTCAGGCGGACATGGCCCATACGCTGCTCTATACGATGGGCTACAACCGCGAACAGGATCGGATTTTACCCGAAGGCTACGACTGGACCGACCGGGCCGTGCTGACCGACGCGCTTAAAACCCTCACCGCTGCCCTGCGCCCCTGGACGATTGATTTTCACGTGGCCCAAAACGACGGAACCGTATTTGGATCAGGATCGCACGACAAAACGGGCCGCCACTGCCAGGCTCTCGACCCAAACGGCAAACTCGACGTGGCGAATGACGCGGGTTTCTGGCTCCGCGATGAGGCCGGCCAACTGACCAAAGCGTTTAAGCACATCTGCTGGGACGGCTGTATGTTTCCCAACAGCGTGATGACCAATCAGCGAACCTGGAACGATATTCTGGCAACGATGATCAGCGTCAGGCAGTTACACGGCTGGTATGATGCGAATTAAGAAATGTTAAGCCACAGAGATACACAGAGACACACGGAGATGCACAGAGGGATTGAAAAAAGACTTGGTGTATCTCCGTGCGTCTCCGTGTATCTCTGTGACCCAAAAAATTAATCAGACGTTAAACCACAAACGTTCTTTATGACTACCAAAAGAACCCTACGCATCGGGATGATCGGCACCGGCCTGATGGGCCGGATTCACTCGAATGGCTATAATCAGGTAAGCCATTTCTTCCCTGAATTGCAATACAAGCCCGTCTTGAAAGCGGTTTGTTCGCGGAATGCCGAAACCGTGCAGACCTTCGCCGATCAGTGGGGCTACGAATCGGTGGAGACCGACTGGCGGGTGCTGGTGGCCCGGCCCGATATTGATGCCATTGATATCTGTACGCCCAACGACACCCACGCCGAAATTGCTATTGCCGCTGCCGAAGCGGGCAAGATGATTCTGTGTGAAAAACCCCTCGCCCGCACCTTAGCCGAAGCCCAAGGCATGGTCGAAGCGATTGAGAAAGCGGGTGTTGCCAATACCGTCTGGTACAACTACCGCCGGGTTCCCGCCGTTACGCTCGCCAAACAAATCGTTGATTCGGGCAAGCTGGGCCGTATTTTTCACTACCGCGCCAACTTTTTGCAGGATTGGACCATCAACGCCGACCTGCCGCAGGGTGGCACGGCCCTCTGGCGACTCGATGCCGACGCTGCCGGGTCGGGCGTGACCGGCGACCTGCTGGCCCACTGCATTGATACGGCCATGTGGCTCAACGGCGGCATTACCGATGTCTCGGCCATGACCGAAACGTTTATTAAAGAACGGGTGCATCAACTCACCGGCAAGGTGCAAAAAGTGGGCATTGACGATGCCTGTTTGTTCCATTGTCACTTCAAAAACGGCTCGCTGGGGCTGTTCGAGGCTACGCGGTATGCGCGGGGGCACAAGGCACTGTACACCTTTGAAATCAACGGTGAACATGCGTCTATCCGCTGGGATTTGCACGACATGAACCGCTTGGAATACTTCGACCATGCCGACGAGTCGGTGGTGCGGGGCTGGCGGTCAATCCACATTTCTGACGGTGATCAGCCCTACATGAATCGCTGGTGGATACCGGGAACAAGTATCGGATACGAACACACGTTTACGCATCAGGTGGCCGATTTCCTGCAAAGTATCGAAACCGGGCAGCCCTGCCACCCTACGTTTGCCGACGCGCTCGAAACCCAGAAAGTATGCGAAGCGGTGATCGAATCAGCCAAATCAAGAAGCTGGCAGGATACGGGCGTTGGGGAGATGGGATGATAGTTTGTCTTTCCAGAGATAGTTTGTCATTCCGACGCGGTTTTGTTATTCCGATGACAGGAGAAATATCTTGCAGTAAATAGGTGATTATCAAGAGATTCCTCCTGTCGTCGGAATGACAAACCATCGCTGGAATGGCAAACCACCAACAAAGAATATAAACGCGCAATTCAAGTAACGACAATGAACTCATCCATCAAACCGAACCGCCGAGTTTTCTTACAACGCGCAGCGAGTCTGCTGGCCTTGTCTCCCCTGAGCCGGGTTGGGGCGTTGGCCGCGCAACCGGCCATAACCACCGGCAGGGCCAAAAAACCGTATATCGTGTTCGTCACCGGCGACCATGAATACAGTGGCGAACTGACGCTGCCGTTCATCGCTGCCGAGCTGGAAAAAAACTACGGCGTTCAGACAAAAGTGGTGAAAGCGTATCCCGACCAAAACGGCGAGAAAGACATCACCGGCCTGGAAGCCCTGCGCGAAGCCGATTTGGCGGTGTTCTTTCTGCGCTGGCGGCTCTTGCCCGAAGATCAACTTCAGCACATTGATGACTACCTGAAATCGGGGAAGCCGGTAATGGGGTTCCGCACCACGACCCACGCCTTTAACTACCCCGCCGACGATGCCCGCAAACGCTGGAATGCCTTCGGGGAGTTTGCGTTTGGCAGTCCGCCGGGTTGGGGGGGCGTGGCCCAGCACACCCACTACGGCCACAACAGTACGACCGATGTTACGGCCATTCCTGAAGCGGTAAAACACCCCATTCTGACGGGTGTTGCCCCAGCGTTTCATGCCGCATCGTGGCTCTATCGTGTGCTGCCCAATTATCCGGCCAAAGGCGCGGTACCGCTGCTGATGGGCAAGTCGGTTAATCCCGATAAACCCGCCATTGACAATCCCGTTGCCTGGACGTGGAAAAACGAGTGGGGCGGCAAAACTTTTTTTACCACGCTCGGCCACCCCGAAGATTTTCAGGTCGAATCGTTTCAGCGACTGGTTGTAAACGCCATTCACTGGGAATTAGGCAAGCCCGTCCCCAAGAATTGGAAGGGTAAAGTAGCCATTAATGTTCCGTACCGGGGCATTGTAAAATCTTGATTTTTAACAGTTTGCACAGCGGTAATTCAGGTAAATACTGAAACTGTTTGAACTTTTGAAAAGTGTGCGTTTTTGTCATTCCGACAGAGGAGGAATGACAAAACGGCCTTCATGTTAAACCTAAAAATGGGCTAAAATTAAAAATTTAAACAGCTTCACTATGAAATCATACTTAGTCAGGAAACTCAGTATCAGAAAATTACTGATTATTCTTCTCTGTGTTCCGATTGGATTTAGTGGTTTTCAGGCTGATGCTCCAGCCCGGATTTCGCTGAAAAAAGGGTCACGAATCATGTTACTGGGCAACAATCTGGGGTCGCGGATGATGAACTACGGCCTATTCGAGACCGAAATGCAGGTTCGATACCCCGATAACCAACTCTACATCCGCAACATGTGCGATGGGGGCGACACACCGGGATTCCGACCCCATGCCTCACGCTTCACGCCCTGGGCCTTTCCGGGTGCAGAAAAATTCCAAACTGAACTCGCGATCAACTCCGACAGCGAAGGCCATTTCGAAACGCCTGACCAGTGGCTCACGCGGCTCAAAGCCGATGTGATTGTGGCTTTCTTCGGCTACAGCGAATCGTTTCAGGGCGCGGCAGGATTGGCAAACTACAAGGCCGAATTGGATGCGTTTGTCAAATATACCCTCGCCCAGAAATACAATGGAACCACCCGGCCCCAACTGGCCCTGGTTTCGCCCATCGCATTCGAGGATTTAACGGCCATGTATGATCTGCCCAACGGCAAGACCGAAAATGAAAACCTCGCGCTTTATACGAAAGCCATGCGTGAGGTGGCCCAGCAGAATAACCTGTTATTTGTGGATGCCTTTGCCCCTTCGCAAAGGTGGTATGCCGAAAGTGCCGAGCCGCTGACCATCGACGGGTCGCAACTGAACGAAGCGGGCTACAAAAAACTGAGCCTGTTGCTGGCTGATCAAGTCTTTGGTAAGACCCCTGCCAAAGCCGAAGCCAACTGGCAACTCGTGCGCGAGGCCGTGTCAGAAAAAAACTGGATGTGGCACAACGACTATAAAACCCCGAACGGAGTGCACGTCTATGGTCGGCGCTATGACCCGTTTGGGCCGGATAACTACCCCGCCGAGATTGAGAAAATTCGGCAACTGACCGCCATCCGCGATACCGCCATTTGGGTAGCCGCCAGCAAAGGCGAGCGCGTAGATTTGGCCGTTGCCGACAAAAACACAAGGCCACTACCACCCGTAAAAACCAATTTCAACCCCAAGCAAAACGGCAGTCTGGAATACCTCTACGGTAACGATGCCCTCGCCAAGCTGAAAGTCGCGCCCGGCTACAAAATCGAGTTGTTTGCGTCGGAAGAAGAGTTCCCGGACTTAGCCAAACCCATGCAAATGTCGTTCGACAACAAAGGGCGGTTGTGGGTAGCTGTGATGCCGAGCTACCCGCATTACAAACCCGGCGATGCCAAACCGAACGATAAAATCCTGATTCTGGAAGACACCAACAACGACGGGAAAGCCGACAAACAAACCGTTTTTGCCAGTGGTCTGCACCTGCCGCTTGGGTTCGAGATTGCCAAAGAAGGCGTGTACGTTTCGCAAGGCACCAACCTGAAACTATTTACCGATACAAACGGCGACGACCGGGCCGACAAAAGTGAAATTCTGCTCAGTGGCTTCGACGATCACGACACCCACCACAACAGCCACGCTTTTTGCGTTGATCCGTCGGGAGCCATTTATTCGGGCGAGGGCGTGTTTTTACACACCAACGTCGAGACATCTTACGGCCCAATCCGGGCTACGAACGGCGGTTTTTACCGCTACAGCCCGCAGCTTCGCAAGCTGGAACGGACGGCCCAACTCGCCATTCCGAACCCCTGGGGCATTGCGTTTGACGACTGGGGTCAGCCGTTTTTTGCCGAAACATCGAGCCCCGACGTGCGCTGGATGATGCCCGGCACGGTGCTGCCCCGCTACGGAGAATCTACGCACAAATCGAAGCAGTTGATCGAAGACGCGCAACGGGTGCGGCCCACGTCGGGCCTTGAATTTGTATCGAGCCGCCATTTCCCGGACGATATTCAAGGGGATTTCCTGATTAACAACACCATCGGTTTTCTGGGTACGAAACAACATACCCTCACCGACGACGGAACAGGTTACAAAAGCCGCCACCGCGCCGACCTGCTGGTGAGCGAAGACCGGAACTTCAGGCCCGTTGATATGGAATTTGCGCCCGATGGCTCATTGTACCTCATTGACTGGCACAATATTCTGATCGGGCATATGCAGCACAACGCCCGCGACCCCCTCCGCGACCATTCGCACGGGCGGGTGTATCGGATCACGTATCCATCACGTCCGTTGGTGAAACCGGCCCACATCGACGGAGCCAGCCTTGACGAACTTTTTGAGAACCTGAAACTGCCCGAATATCGTACCCGCTACCGAATCCGGCGCGAACTCCGGGGACGCAGCACGGCGGAGGTACTTGCCAAATTGACTACCTGGGTGGCTGGGCTTGACAAAACCGACCCGCGCTACGAACATCACCTGCTCGAAGGGCTGTGGGTGAGTTGGGGTATGAACAAGGTCGATCAGGTGTTGCTGCGGAAACTCCTGAAAGCCAACGACTACCACGCCAGAGCCGCTGCTGTGCAGGTGGTTCGGTACACGGGCCATCAGGTAAAAGACCAGGCGGCATTGCTGATGCAGGCCGTGCGCGACGATAACAGCCGGGTTCGGCTGGACGCGATTGTGGCCGCGTCGTGGATTGGTCCCGAAAAGGGCTTGCCCATTCTGGCCGAAGCCAAAAAGAAACCACTTGACGACTGGATGATTCATGCCCACGAAACAGCCGTTGCCCACCTGAGTGGAAAGGCAGTAAAGAAAGAGAAAGAAATTACGTTATCGTCGGCCCTGCGCGGAACAGAACTCGAACTTTATACGCTTGGCCGAGTGCTTTTTGCGAAAGAAGGCTACTGCATCACCTGCCAT
>JBBRUV010000234.1:0-7953 GCA_038247465.1 Cytophagales bacterium | reverse complement strand
CAGCATCAGCAAAATACGCGGGCTGGTCGAGGTCAAAGCGGAAAATGGGCCGCGACATATCCGCTTCGGTATTTTGGTAGAAAGCAATCGCCCGGTGTGCCAGCAGGTCAAACAGCGTCGGGCGGAGGGCGCGGGCGGCAGCATCGCCCCGGTCAATCACGGCACTGAATGAGCCAATGGGCGTTATCAGCAGGGTTTTGTCTGCTTTCAGCGAGTTGATGTATGCGTCCGTCGTCACGCCCACGAGCCGTTTGGCATCCCAGGTTCGGATATCCGTATCGGTAGCCGATTTGGCCGGATTCGCGTCATCGGCAACGGTGGCGCGGTTCATCAGCTGGTAGCGATTTTGCTGGTAATATTGCCAGACCACCTCGCCCAGCACCGAGTTCAGCACCGCTTTGGCCGGTTCTGCGGATGGTCGCTCCGGCAACTGTGCAATATCAGTCTGTAACGAGGCCACCAAACGGGGGTAGGCATCATCATCCAAAAATGTACTGAATACGGCCCGTTGCAGGCTGGCACGGATGAGTTGCGGGAAATTCGCATCGGTTTTGGCGCGGGCATATACCGCTACAACCCGTTCGAGAGCCGATTTATACAATCTTTTGGCGGCAAGGGAGTCAATGCGTTTCCAGTCAGAAAAGTAGGTCTGGATCATGGCGGGGGTTCGGGGCTGCTGGGCAAAGGTGGCAAACCCTGCGAACAGAAACGTCAATAAAAACAGGCTATTTTTCATGGTTGTTAGAAGCTGATTGATAAGCCAGGGTTTAACGGTAGATAAGTTATGCCAACTTTTTGAGTTGCGCGGGGTTGGAACGTGGTAATTTCGGCAGTCATGCTGCATGACAAGTACGACTCAAAACCCAACCAAATTGCATAAACTATGAACCGATTTCTGCTCCTCCTGCTGGCCCTGCCCATTACCGCTGTCGCCCAGTGCGACCCGCCAACACCCGCCCAGAACGCTGCCTACGAAAAGGTTGTCAAAGCGCTGCAAAGCGAGTTCAAAGCCAACCTGCCATCGGGCAGCTGGACAATTTTTGACGAACGCACGTCGCTCGGCAAACTCACCCTCAGCGACGAATATGGCAAAACGTTTCGAGTCTGTGGCGACCGCTACGATTTAACCATCGAACGGGCCAGCCAAACCGCCGACCGACGCGCCCGAATTGACTCGGCCGTTGCCAAAACGCAGCGCACCCCGATTGACTCACTCAAACAGGAAACCTCGTTGATTATCGTCACAGATTCGCTGTATAAAGCCACAGATGGTCCCCGCACGGCACAACTCGCCGAAAACACAGTGGATATTAACGTAGAGATGAACGTGGCAAACTACCGGCTCTCCGAACCCATCAGCAACCGCGTGGTGGACAAATACAAACTCATCGCCGTGAAAGGCGCGAATCTTGCCATGCAGCTTACCCGCAACGATACGGACGAAGGAAACGCCACCCGACCCGAAACAGTGGTGCTTCTGGGCAACTGGAAAAACAACCTCGTGAGTGATAAAAAGGGCAACAAGGTCTTCAAATTCAGCTACGGCAAAGGCGGCACGCTCATCGAAAACCTCGTTGTCACTATCAAAGGCCCACTTACCGTTGCAAACGAGATCGTAAAAAAAGTGGACTGGACGAAATTAGCCGGAACATTAACCCGGTAACTGACCGAAGTGGATACGGCCTGCCAGACACAACTGGCGGGCCGCGTTGCGTTTTGGCCGATACCATACAACTTTGCCCGGCAACCGCTAATTTTGGCGGGACATGACCCCGTGCGAACTACAAACGTTGCCCGGCCCGTTTGGTTGAATACATCACTGACAATAACCGGAGTTTCTTGACGCTCCATTATCCCTGACCAATCTGATACAATGGCTGAATTGATCCGAATGCCGAAGATGAGCGACACCATGACCGAGGGTGTTATCGCCGAATGGCACAAAAAAGTGGGTGACACCGTGAAATCGGGTGATGTGCTGGCCGAGGTCGAAACCGATAAAGCCACTATGGACCTCGAAGCCTACGACGAAGGTACGTTGCTCTACATCGGGGTTGAAAAGGGCGATTCTGTGCCTATTGATGCCATAATTGCTATTGTTGGCGCGGCTGGCGAAGATTTTCAGGCATTGCTCAACGGTTCGTCAGGCGGCTCGGTTCAGGATGCCCCTGCACCCCGGCCCGCCGAAGCACCGACTCCGGCAGGTGCCAAAGCCGAAGACACCGCCACCAACTTGCCTGATGCCAACGCTGTTTCAGCGGCCCCGGCCCAAAACGGGAATGGCAGCGGCCAACCGGCCACCGTGATCAGGATGCCGAAAATGAGCGACACCATGACCGAAGGCACCATTGTGGCGTGGCACAAAAAAGAAGGCGATACCGTGAAATCGGGTGATGTGCTGGCCGAAGTCGAAACTGACAAAGCAACCATGGATTTAGAAGCCTACGAAGAAGGCACACTGCTTTACATTGGCGTAAAAGAAGGCGAATCCGTTGCGATTGATGCCGTGTTGGCGGTGATTGGCGAGAAGGGGGCGAATTTTAAAGTATTGCTCGATGGCTCATCATCGTCGGCAGCGGCACCCGCCGACGTACCGGCAACCGGGACTGAAACTCCTGCTGAACCAGCCACCAGCCACCAGCCACCAGTCACCGACGATGGCCGCGTAAAAGCATCGCCCCTTGCCAAAGCCATTGCCGATCAAAAAGGCATTAATCTGACGCAGGTTCACGGCACGGGGCCAGAAGGTCGTATCGTGAAAGCCGACGTTGAATCATTCAAGCCGGGCAACGCTTTGCCGGGCGATGTGGCAAAATCGGTTGCTGCTCAATCAGTTGCGCCAGTTGCCAAACCCGTACCGGCACCCGCACCGGCTCCGCAACCTGCGCCAGTTGCCGAAACGCCAAAAGAAACCGTTTCTGCACCAGCTCCGCAACCGGCACCGGCCCAGGCCACAACCGGCGATTATGAAGATATTCCGCTGAGCCAGATGCGGAAAACGATTGCCCGCCGACTCAGCGAGAGTATGTTCTCGGCTCCGCATTTTTACCTGACCATCGAGATCAACATGGATAACGCCATGGCGTTACGCGGACAGGTAAACGCCATCGCCCCGGCCAAAATCTCATTTAATGATTTCGTAATCAAAGCTTCGGCCTTAGCCCTCAAACAGCACCCGAATGTGAATGCGTCGTGGTTGGGCGACAAAATCAGGAAATACAACTACGTCAATATCGGCGTGGCCGTAGCCGTTGACGAGGGATTGCTGGTGCCGGTGGTTCGCAATGCCGACCAGAAAACGCTTTCGACCATTGCCGGCGAAGTGAAAACGATGGCGGGTAAGGCCAAAGAGAAAAAACTCCAACCCAAAGACTGGGAAGGCAGCACGTTTTCGATCTCGAACCTCGGCATGTTTGGTATCGAAGAGTTTACGGCTATCATCAACCCGCCCGATGCCTGTATTATGGCCGTTGGCGCGATTAAAGAAAGCGTGAAGTTTGTGGACGGCACCGCCCGGCCCACCAACGTAATGAAGGTAACGCTCTCCTGCGATCACCGCGTGGTTGACGGAGCCACCGGAGCCGCCTTCCTGCAAACGGTTAAGGGATTTCTGGAAGAACCAATGAAAATGCTTGTATGACCATTCACGCTACAACCGTTGTCGGCATCCGGCATAACGGGCAAATTGCTCTCGGAGCCGACGGACAGGCTACTGCCGGCAACACGGTTGCCAAAAGTAACGTCCGCAAGATTCGGCGGCTTGCCAACGGCACCATTCTGGCCGGGTTTGCCGGTTCGACTGCCGATGCCTTCACACTCATCGAACGCTTTGAGGAAAAGCTCAATACCTACGGCGGCAACCTGAAACGGGCCGCCATCGAACTCGCCAAAGACTGGCGCACCGACCGCTACCTGCGCCGGCTCGAAGCCATGATGATTGTGGCCTCAAAAGATGACCTGTTGGTGATTTCCGGCACCGGCGATGTGCTGGAACCCGATCAGGACGTGGCCGCCATTGGCTCTGGTGGCACCTTTGCCCAGTCTGCCGCCGTTGCCCTGAAAAAACACGCCCCGCACCTGACCGCCGAAGAGATGGTGCGCGAAAGTTTGCACATTGCCGCCGATCTCTGCATCTATACCAACCACAATTTGATGGTAGAGACACTGTAAAGAAGTGGTTTTTGTCATTCCGCCGAAAACCACCACTGATCTGCCATCTTAACTAACCAGTAAACGATTCGTGAAACGACTGTTGCCGTATCTGCCTTCGCCGTTCAGCAAACGCATTGCCCTAAGCTTTGTGGTGGCAATGTTGCTGATTACGGGGGGATTTGCGCTGTCGTTTTATAGCTACAATCAGTATAGCACTGATAGTGAACGGATTCGGCATAGCTACCAGGTAGTAGGTCAGTTAGAAGAAATCTTACCGGGTGGCCCTGCCCAAAATCCCCCGTAGTCTGCGGGCGTTGCCACGCATATCTTTGACCTGTTTCAACGTTTACACGGAAAAACCACTTACGAAGGCACGGGTATCGGTTTAGCGATCTGCACACGTATTGCGGTTTTCCACAAAGGAGCTATTACCGCCCATAGCCAGCCCGGGCAGGGGGCAACGTTTACGGTGATCTTACCCGAAAAATAACCAGTATTGTCTGATGAATGAGCTGTTTCCGACAAAATCCGTACACGTTTTGCTGGCCGACGACGAGGAGGATGACCGTTTTCTGACCCGTGAGGCTTTTACCCAGCATTTCCCAGCAAGTCAGGTTTCGTTTGTTGACGATGGCGAAGACCTGATTAACTACCTGACCTACGCTGGGCGGTACGTCGGGGCCGAACACACGCTGCCCGAACTGATTTTGCTGGACCTGAATATGCCCCGCAAAGATGGCCGGACGGCCCTGCGCGAAATCAAGGAAAGCGATACGCTACGCCACATCCCAACCATTATTCTCTCGACTTCCGATGCCGCCGAAGACGTGGAGCAGTCTTATTTTAACGGAGCCAACAGCTTCATTACCAAGCCCCCCACGTTTCAGCAACTCAGCGAAGTTGCCAAAGCCATCGGCCAATACTGGTTCCGGGTGGTAACGGTGCATAGCCATTCGGTGGCGGAGTAGCCTCACATCCCCACCAGCAGCACCAGCAACCGCTCTAACTGCGCGGTAACAACCCGCACCTGTCCGGGGCCGGTAGTGTAGCGGTTCACCATCATCGAAAAGCACATCAGTTCGCCGTTTGTGGCCGTAAAGTACCCGGCATAGGCCCGAACGCCGGTCAGCGTACCACTCTTGGCCCGCACGTTCCCGGCGATGATGGTTCCCCGGCCCAGATTCCTGACCGTTCCTGATTCGCCCGCAACGGGGATGCTTTCATAAAACACCGGAAACGTTTTCTCACGGCCCACCGCGCTCAGAATTCCGGTCAGATTGTCGGTTGTCATAGCTCCGGTACTGGACAGGCCGCTGCCGTCTTTAGGCCGGAAACCATCTGTATTCACCCCTTTTTTGCGCCAGAAATCGGTCATGGTGTCAATGGCGAGGCCGTTATCGGTAGCGTTGGGATTTAGTCTGAAAGCGGCTGTTCGCAGCAGGGCTTCGGCGTACAGGTTGATACTCTCGAAATTAGCCTGCTGAATGAGTTCTGATAATGGGGGGGACTGGTGTTTGTGCAGCACAACCCGCTTTTTGTTAGCAACGGGCAACGGCAGTCCGGGCCGAAATGCCAGCGGCAAACTGCTTTGTGATACGCTATCTTGCCGGAGTTGTTCGGCCAGGGCGAAGGCCACGTGATAGGCCGGGTCGGGCAGGGTGGCATCTATACTGAACTCCGTTTTACCCGTCGGAATTTTGCCCCGCAGCCATTGCATAGTCTGGTAAGGTGCGCCATAAACCGTTGATTGATCGCCGGTTCCGGCAGCATCGGTCGTCACACGGTTGTCGAAGGTAAGATAAGGCGTAGCCGGGTTAGTGCGAATCACGGCAGCCGCCGAACCAACGGTTTTGCCAGGCTGGTAGAAAAGTTGGTACAGGTTTTCGTTGATGTTTAGCCCGGCGGGGCTGGCTCCGTAGTAATTGCCGAGATCGCCAAAGGGCCACGTATCGGGGGTGCTGAGGTCGCTGAATACCGAGCCATCACCGACAACTGCCCCCCGAATCTCGCGGATACGGGCTTGTTTGGCAGCATCGCTCCACTCCTGTAGCAGCGTGGGCGTGTCAGCGTATCCCGAATACCGCGCCGTGCCGAGCGACGGATCGCCACTACCGCGCACAAACAGGTTGCCTTCTAAAACACCGTTATCTAATGTGCCGTCGTGTTCCAGCGTGGTGGTATAGGTGAAATTCGGGCCGAGAGCCAGAAGGGCCGTGGCGGTTGACACTAATTTCATGGTCGAAGCCGTTTGCAGGCTCTGACGGTTGTTATAGCCGAGGATAATCTCACCGTCTTTAACCCGCCGAACGCTCACACCAACGGTGCCGTGCCGCACGAGTGGGCTTTGCTGCAACTGATCCAGAAAGGCCAAAACGCGCTGGGTGGTGGTAGAATCAGTGGTTGGTGGCTGGTGATTAGTGGCTGGTGGCTGGTCTGGCGTTGCAAATCCCGACAAGGCAAACCCGCATGGTATCAGCAGATAAGCGGGCAAAAAGGTACGCAGATGGGGGCGAAGGGGCGAAAAACGAGAAGTCACGGGGGTTAGGCGGTTAGGCGCGTTCTTTGTAATATTGCAAAAGTAACGGAATTTCCGCCCCCACCCTTCGTCTTACCCTTTCCGATTGATGCTATTGATAAACAATTACGACGCATAAGCTGTACGCATGAAATTATCTTTTCTGGGGGCAGCCCGGCAAGTTACGGGCAGTATGTACCTGCTGGAAACGGAGGACGATTACCGCATTCTGATTGACTGTGGTTCGGATCTGGAACGACCCAACGCCCAAAACCCGACTCCGCCCCCCATCTCACCAAGCACTGGAGTGTTCCCCTTTGAGGCTTCCAGTATTAATCTTGTGCTACTGACCCACGCCCACGTGGATCACTCCGGCAACCTGCCCAACCTCTACCGCGAGGGCTACGAAGGTCAGATTCTTTGCACCGAGCCAACGTCATCACTGACCGAACTGCTGCTGAAAGATGCCGCATCGCTGAATCAGAAACGGCTCAACGACAGCAACGCCAGCAAAAAAAAGCGCGTTAAAGACAAACAGCCCCAGTTGCAGAAAGACCTGTTTCTCGACAAGCAAGTCCGCGAAACAATGAGCAACGTGGTCTCCATTGGCTTCAACCGTCGTTTTAAAGTGGCTGACGATGTGGACGTTACGTTTATTCCGGCGGGCCACCTGCTGGGTGCGGCCCACATTGTGATTAACGTTGTGGAAAACGGCGAGAAAAAAAGTATCTGCTTTTCGGGTGATATTGGTCGGCCCGGCTACCCGCTCTTAGTTGACCCCGCGCCAGTGCCGTCCGTTGATTACCTGATCTGCGAAAGCACCTACGGCAACCGCCTTCACGAAGACCAGATGAGTCCCGAAGATGCCCTGGCCGATGTTATTCAACGCACCTGCATTGACATTCCGGGGCGTTTGATTGTGCCGTCGTTCAGCGTGGGCCGCACCCAGGCGTTGCTATACACCCTCAACCGGCTCTACACCGAGCGGGGCTTTGAGCCTATTAAAGTCTTCTCCGACAGCCCATTAGCCTACGAAAGCACGAAGGTTTACCTGAAAAATATCAAGCTGCTGAATAGGGAAGCCAACGAGTTTTTCGACGAAAATGAGGCTCTGTTCGACTTCGAAAATTTCCAGTATCTCGAAACCAGTAAGGCCAGCAAAGCCATCTCCAATTACGGCGAGCCGTGCATCATCGTCTCGTCGTCGGGTATGGTGCAGGGCGGGCGCGTCGAATACCACGTTGCTACCAACATCAGCAATCCGTACTGCACCATTCTCATCATTG
>JBBRUV010000233.1:0-7961 GCA_038247465.1 Cytophagales bacterium | reverse complement strand
CGCCTTTGTAGACCGTTTTGGTGATCGGCCCCGCCGGAATCCGAATCCCCAAATCAGTAAATGTTTCTGCAACACCACCGCCCGGCAGTCCGCCGATGTATTTTTCGAGAAGCGGTTTCAGCTTGGCTTCATCAAAATTACCGACGAAATAGAACGTAAAATCCCCGGCGTTGGCAAACCGTTCGCGGTAAATAGCCAGAGCGCGGTCGGTATTCACGTTATCAAAATCTTCCGGCTTTAGCGGTTGCCGACGCGGGTTGTTGGCTCCGAGCGTTACGGCAATCGTATCCTGAAACACCTTTTGGGGCGTGGGCGTGGTAATCTGATTCTGCACAAAACTGCGCTGATTCGACAAAAAGCCTTTCACCACATCGGCATCTTTGCGGGGCTGCGTAAAATAGCTGTTCAGCAGTTGCAGGGCCGTTTCGAGGTCTTTCGGGGCCGTATTGCCGCCAATACCTTCGGTGAGTTCGCTCACAAACGGACTCACGCTCAGGGTTTTACCGGCCAAAAACTTACCCAATTGCACCTGACTGTATTCGCCCGTGCCGCCGATTGTAGCAATAGTCGAAGCAAACCGGGCCGACATAAAATCAGCCAAACCGTAGCGACTCGTGCCGCCTTTGCTACTGGCCGAAAATAGAATCTCGTCGTTCTTAAACGTCGTGGGTTTCAAA
The DNA here is from genome assembly GCA_038247465.1 of Cytophagales bacterium. Taxonomy (GTDB): domain Bacteria; phylum Bacteroidota; class Bacteroidia; order Cytophagales; family Spirosomataceae; genus JBBRNH01. The sequence continues at coordinate 7,284 of JBBRUV010000233.1, read as the reverse complement.
ATCACGGTCGCGCCGTTTTTGAGTTTCCACTCCGTCACGCCGATGTCGGCAATTTTTTTGGCGCTGACCACCGGCCCGGCTATTGGTTCCTTCGCCAGCAACGGCTTGGTCGAAACCTGATCCACGTAGGCCGTGAGACCTTTGCCGGTGTTATCCACATAGCCTAAAACCTGCTCGGCAGTGGGGAGCTTGTCTTTGTCTTTTTCGGGCGCGAGGATAATCACGGCACGGTTTTCATTGCTGAAAAACTGATTCACCAAGCCATTTACATCGGCTAATTCGATGCCGGGCAGTTGGGCGTGGGCGAAATCAGAATAGAATGAAATCCCGGTCGAGGGTTCGCCTTTCAGGAAATACTGCACGTACTGATTCACGAAATTGACCGACTTCGTTTTATCGCGTTCGCGGTAGGCCTGCTCAATGCCGGTGATGAGTTCCTGCTTGGCGCGGGCGAGTTCGGTGGTTGTAAAGCCAAACTGTTTCACGCGGCTGTTTTCGTCGAGCAAAGCCCGAATCGCTTTTTCGACGTTGCCATCTTTCGCGAGCGCAACCGACGTAAACGCATCTAAATCGCCCAGAAAGCTGCTGTAATTACCAAAGCCAAACACAAACGGCGGGTCGGCGCGTTGGGTCAGTTCCTGAATCCGGTTGCCGAGCATGGCGTTGAATAAACTCCGGGCGAGGTCGGCGCGGAGATCACCGAGGGTGGTTTGCACGATTTCGGGGCGTTTATAAATCACCTGAATCACCGTGTTGGGCTGCTCATTATCAGTCACAATCACCACTTTGGTGTCTTTGTGGGGCGCAATCGTGTAGCGATTTCGGGGTTTGGCGTTGGCAACGGCAGGAATCCGGCCAAACTTTTCGCGGATCATGGCTTCGGTTTGCGCCATATCGAAATCACCAACGGCCATCACCGCCATCAAATCGGGCCGATACCAGTCGCGGTAAAATTGGGTCAGTACATCGGGTTTAAACGTTCGCAGCAAGTCCTCCTTTCCAATTGGCAATCGGTTGGCATACTGCGAGTTATTCAAAATCAGGGGCAGAAATTTATCGCGCATCCGCTGTTGCGCTCCGCGTCCGAGCCGCCATTCTTCCAGCACCACGCCCCGTTCTTTGTTGATTTCGGCGCTGTCTAAGGTTGCGTTGTGCGCCCAATCTTCCAGAATCTGGAACGACCGTTCGAGCAGCCGCGCCGAATCCGTCGGGATGGGCAGCTGATACACCGTTTCGTCGAAACTGGTGTAGGCGTTCAGATCGGCCCCGAACCGCACCCCCGCCGATTGCAGAAAGCTCACCAACTCGTTTTTGGGGAAGTTTTTGGTGCCGTTAAACTGCATGTGTTCCATAAAGTGCGCGAGTCCCTGCTGATTGTCATTCTCCAGCACCGACCCGGCCTTGACCACCAACCGGAGTTCGGCGCGGTTTTTGGGTTCAGCGTTTTTGCGAATGTAGTAGGTCAGGCCGTTAGGCAGTTTGCCCACTTTCACGTCGGGGTCAAACGGAATCGGGGTCGTCAGCGCGGCAGGGTTTGTTGCCGGTTTGATAGTTGCCGGTTTGGTAGTTTTTGGCGCGGGTTGGGCCAAAGCCAGCGTAACGGTCAGCAGACACAGGCCAGCCGTGAGTTGTTGTTGAAAGCGCATTGGGTTATGTAATTTTAGAGCGGGTAAACTTACTTTTCCTTGTTGTGGAGGGTTTTTATCACGCTTACCACGTCGTCGAAGTGCGTATGGCTACTGTGCAAAATAATAGAAATCAAAATAGACCCATCGCCATCAACAACGCGGGCATCGAATTTGAAAAAGCGTACCTGAATATCAGTGTAGTACCAATTCGTAAATTTCCGGGCGCGGGCTTCGTGTCTTCCATCAGCACTGTCGCAGATAAAAATAACGACCCGTTCATAATTCTGGAAGAAGTCATAAAAAATGGCCCGAATCGTTGGGGCCGTTCGTTGATCTGCCGGTATGCGTGGGCCGTTGGGGTTATCTGCCACCAGAATAATCATCTCAAAGGCATCAATATACACGTCAAGATGCTCCTCAAACATATACGCCGAAGGGACAAACCGGATTTCGTAACCGACATCATCTTTTGTGGTGAAGGCATATCTATGATGCTCTCCACCCACAAAGCGGAACGGATAACTAAGGATTGGTTGGTTGGGCTGCATTTTCCTGTCTTAATTTTTCAAACACTGCCCGGTATTCAGGATCGTTTTTGTACCGCCATTTGGCATCACGTTCGGCTTCTTTCTTTACGGCCACCAACCGGCGCAACTTTTCGATGGGTGTCATGGGTTTGGTTATCGTTTCCATAATTTACAAAAGTTATTTTGAGCGAATATATTCCTATTTCCCGTAACAACGTCATAGATAGGCTTGGTTCGCCGACACAAAGTGCCTGCATAAAACGCCCACCCATCCACCGGCATTATCAATCTCTGTAAACCTCCCGGTCAGCCGATGCGCCGATGCAGTGTATCTTTGTGCATCTCCATATAAACCAATCTCTCTGTGAACTGGCTCTCTGACAAACGAATCGTACTTATTGGCGGCACAACGGGCATGGGCCTGTCGGCGGCATTGGCTTTTGTGAACGAAGGCGCACGGGTGGTAGTGGTGGGCCGCAACCCCGACAGTTGCGCGGCTGCCGAAACCCAACTCGACGGCAACGGCCTGGCCATGTCGGGCGATGCGTCTGACCCGCAAACGGCGGCCAAAGCCATCACGCTCTGCCAGAACATCTTTGGCGGGTTCGACGGGCTGTATCACGTGGCCGGGGGCAGTGGTCGGCGCATGGGCGATGGCCCGTTGCATGAACTGACGCTCGACGGCTGGAACGCCACGCTGAACCTGAACTTAACCTCACTCATGCTCTCCAATCAGGCGGCTGTCCGCGCTTTTCGAGAGCAGGGCAACGGGGGCGTTATCCTGAACATGGGGTCGGTGCTGGGGTATTCGCCATCGCCAAAGTATTTTGTGACCCACGCTTATGCTGCCGCCAAAGCCGCCGTGATTGGCTTTACCCGCTCAACAGCAGCCTATTATGCACCCGACAACATTCGTATCAACGCGATTTTACCTTCTCTTGTCGAAACGCCAATGGCGCAGCGGGCCGCCAACGACGAGGAGATTATGGCCTTCGTGAAAACAAAACAACCGCTCGACGGCGGGCGAATCGGGCAGCCTGACGACCTCGACGGAGCCGCTATATATTTTATGTCGGATCAATCGTTGTTTACCACCGGCCAGATTTTGAGCGTTGACGGCGGCTGGGACGTAACAGAAGGACAATACAAATGAACGTAATCGGTATTGACCTCGGCGGCACCTGGATTAAGGGCGTGCTGATGGACGCTCAGTCGGGCGAGATTATCAAGCAGTTGTATCACCCGACCAACGGCGACAAAAATTGGAAACAAGCCGTTGCCGAAACCGTTGCCGACCTTAAAGTAGCCGCACCGTCGGCGGTAAATTACGTGGGCTTGTCGGCTCCGGGATTGCCCAACGAAACCAATCAGTTCATTGCGTTTATGCCCGTTCGGTTGCCCGGCCTGGAGGGGTTTCAGTGGGGGCATTTCCTGAATATGCCCGTCCGGGTTATCAACGATGCCCATGCCGCGCTGTTAGCCGAAACCCGGTTTGGCGTGGCAAAGGGCTACAAAAACGTGCTGATGCTGACCCTCGGTACGGGCGTTGGCGGGGGGATTTTGCTCAACGGACAGTTGTATCAAGGGTTGTATCAGAAAGCCGGTCACGTGGGCCACATCACCGTTGATGCCCTCGGCGAACCCGATATTATGGGCTTGCCCGGCAGTTTAGAAGATGCCATCGGCAACGCTACTATCGAACGGCGGTCGCTGGGGCGGTTTACGAGTACGTATCAGCTCCTCGAAGCCCACAAACAGGGCGATTACTTCGCGCAGTGGCTCTGGTTAGATTCAGTCAGGAAATTAGCCATTGGGTTATGTTCGCTCATTAACACCCTTTCGCCCGAATTGGTGGTGCTGGGTGGCGGCATCACGCAGGCCGAAGATGACCTGATGCTACCCTTGGCCGAGTTTATGGGCCTCTACGAATGGCGACCCGGCGGCCACGCCACGCCCATCAAAATCGCACAGTTTGGCGATATGGCCGGGGCTATCGGCGCGGCTGGTTCGGCGGTTTAAAAAGTGTTTTTTGTCATTCCTCCTATCGTCGGTATGACAAAAAACAAAACAGCTAAACCAATGAAAACTACCCTCATCCGCACCGGACTTGTGCTGTTGACTCTGGTGCTACTGAACGTGCTGTCGGCGTTCGTGTTTTTCCGGCTCGATCTGACCGCCGAAAAACGCTTTACCCTGTCTGACGCAACTCGGAAATTACTCACCACGCTTGATGATGATGTTCACGTAACGGTGTACCTCACCGGCGATTTGCCGCCCGGCTTCAAACGCTTAGAAAACGCCGTGCGCGAAACGCTCGACGAGTTCAAGGCTATTGCGGGCAATCGCGTCACCTACCGATTTGTGGATGTTGACGCAGGAATTGCGCCCGATGCAAAAACTAAACTGCTGGAAACGCTGGCCCAAAAAGGACTGTTACCGTCAAATGTGGTGGATACTCAAGGCGGCAAACGCACCGAAAAATTAGTGGTTCCGGGTGCGGTAGTTTCCTACAAAGGTAAAGATACTGCCGTGTTGCTGTTGAAGGGCAACAAAGCCGCTACGCCCGAAGAACAATTGAACCAATCATACGAAGGAGTTGAATATCAGGTGGCTGCAGCAATCCGGCGGCTTACGCAACCCGTCGGGCAGCGTCGGCGGGTGGGGCTGGTATTTGGGCATACCGACGTGCCGCCCTCGCGCTTCGCCGATTTGCTGGCCTCGATGCAGGAGAATTATGACCTGTTTTTTGTGGATTTAGCCAGGCCGGGGCCAATTGCGGTTGATGCCCTGCTGATTGCCAAGCCCGACAAGCCGTTTTCGGAAGATGACGTCTTCAAACTCGATCAGTTTGTGGTGAATGGCGGGCGAGCGTTGTTTTTCGTGGATGGCGTTAAAGTGGACAGCGTGGGCAGCGAAGGTACGTTTGCCCAGCCGCTCAACGTGGGTTTAGACGATCTGTTTTTCCGGTGGGGCGTTCGGATCAACCGCAACGTGCTCAAAGATTTGTTGTGCAACGTGATTCCGCTGAACGTAGGCAACTTAGGCGACAAACCCAACATCCAACTGGTTCCCTGGCGGTTTTACCCGGTTGTTAATTCGTTTGGAACGGGTAAAAATTCCATCACCAAAAATTTGGATGCCGTTTGGCTCCGGTTTGCCAGTACGCTTGATACCGTTGCGGCAACGGGCGCGGGCGGCCAACCGATTCTGAAAACCCCGCTCCTGCTCACCTCACCCTACACCAAACTGCTCGCGGCTCCGGCGGTGGTGGCCTACAACGAAGCCCGCCAACAACCCGACCCGCAGACCTATACTGGTGGCGTTAAACTCGTGGGTTGCCTACTCGAAGGGCGGTTTCGGTCGCTATTCACCAACCGGATTCTTTCCGGCGACCCGCGCAGTGTCGGCTTTCGGTCCGGGGGCGTGGCCTCGCGGGTGTTGGTTTGCGCCGATGGCGATCTGCCGGTCAACGATGTGAATTACAAAACGCAGACTCCCTATCCGCTTGGTTTCGACCGTTATACCCGCCAAACGTTTGCCAACAAAGATTTTGTCCTGAATGCCATTGATTATTTGGTTGATCCCGACGGACTCATCACAGCCCGCACCCGGCTAATTACGTTGCGGCCATTAGACAAAATCAGGCTCGCGCAGGAGCGCACCGGCTGGCAATTGCTCAACCTGCTGGGGCCGCTGGCGTTGGTCGGAATTGTGGGAGTTAGTTGGCAGGTGGTTCGGCGTAGGCGGTTTGGGTTGTAGAGACGCATATTTGCGTCTCTTGTAATTATGGGGGACAAGAGACGCAAATATGCGTCTCTACGTCTGAAAAAACCGTATTTTTGTTCAAATACACCCACGCGAACGCTTTGGCGGATCGCCTAAACACAGATTCTATGAAGTTTATCGTCTCCTCCGCCGTTCTGCTGAAAAACTTGTCGAATATCAACGGCGTGGTAGCTACTAATCCTATCGTTCCGATTTTAGAAAATTTTCTGTTTCGCTTAGACGAAGGCACCCTAACCGTTACGGCCTCTGACCTGCAAACCACAATGACGACCTCGATTCCGGTCGAATCGGCAGACAAGGGCGCGATTGCGATTCCGGCCAAACTGCTCTTAGATACGTTGCGGAGTTTGCCCGAACAACCTATTACCTTCAACATTGATACTGAGACGTTTGGTACGCAGATGATGACCGATAACGGGCGGTTTAAACTCTCCGGTGAAAACCCGATTGATTTCCCGAAGTTGCCAACGGTCAACAAAAGCCTGTCAGTAGAATTTAGTTCGACCGCGCTGGCTTCGGCTATTAACAACACCGTTTTTGCCACCAGCACCGACGACCTGCGCCCGGCCATGACGGGGGTTTACCTGCAACTTGCCGACGATCAGGCTACGTTTGTTGCTACCGACGGCCACCGCCTGATTCGCTATAAACGGCTCGACATTCAGTCGTCGGTCAGCAGCACGCTGATTATCCCCCGGAAGGCGTTGCAGTTGCTGAAAACGTCGCTGCCCGACAACGTGCCGGTACGGGCCGAGTTCAGCCAGTCGAACGCGTCGTTTACGTTTGGCCCTACCCAACTCATCTGCCGGTTGATTGACGAGCGTTTCCCGGATTACGAAAATGCGATTCCGGCCAATAATCCCAACGTGCTGACCATTGGCCGCTCTGACCTGCTGAACTCCTTGAAGCGGATTATGATTTACGCCAACCGCACCACGCATCAGATTCGGCTGGCCCTGAAAGCCAACACGCTCACGATTTCTGCCGAAGATTTGGATTACTCGAACGAGGCCAACGAAAAACTCCTCTGCGATTACGAAGGTGATGATATGGAAATCGGCTTCAACGCCAAACTGTTGGCCGAAATGCTGGGCAACCTGAGCGCGAAAATGATTTCGGTGCAGATGTCGGCCCCGAACCGTGCCGGACTGGTTGTTCCTGCCGATAAAGACGAAAACGAGGATATCCTGATGCTGGTCATGCCGGTCATGCTGAATACGTTTGCGTAAGTAACGCAGGCAGAAACCCGCGACCCAAGTAACGCTGCTGGAAACCACAGACCAAAGTTACGCGGGTGGAAACCCGGGACCCAAGTAACGCGGCAGGAAACCCGCGTCCCAAGT
>JBBRUV010000232.1:0-7988 GCA_038247465.1 Cytophagales bacterium | reverse complement strand
GCTGACTGGTGTTGACATTGGTCAGCGTTGCTCCGTATTGTACGCTGAAGAGTTTGCTGATATCGGTATTGACATTGGCCCGCAGCGAGTACCGCTTGTAGTTGCTGCCTTTGATGATGCCATCCTGGCTGAAAACGCTGCCACCCAGCGAGAAGCGGGTTTTGTCGTTGCCGCCACTCATGGTCAGGTTGTGGGTTTGCATAGGTGCTTTCTGAAACACCAGATTCTGCCAGTCGTAGCTGTTTCCGAAGCCATCAATTTGAGCCTGAGTAAAGTAGGGGGCTACTTTATCATTGACGGCCTGTTCATTGTAGAACTGGGCGTACTCTTTGGCGTTCATCAGGTCGAGTTTCTTCCGCAGCGACTGCGTACTGTAACTCCCCTCATAATCCACCTGCATTTTACCTGCTTTTCCGCTTTTGGTCGTTATCAGCACCACCCCGTTGGCACCTCGTGACCCGTAGATAGCCGTAGCTGAGGCATCTTTCAGAATCTCGATGCTCTCAACGTCGGAGTTGTTTAGTACCGTCGGGTTGCTGCCGGATGTTGGAAATCCGTCGATAACGTACAACGGTTCGTTACCGCCCTGCACCGAGTTGGTGCCCCTGATACGAACACTTACCGCGCCACCCGGCGCTCCTGTATTCTGTGTTACCTGCACGCCCGGTGCGCGACCCGATAGGGCCTGTAAGACGTTGGAAGCCGGAAACGCGTTGATTTCTTTGGCTTTTACAGAGGCCAATGACCCTGTCAGGTCGCTCTTGCGGACGGTGCCGTAGCCCACCACGACTACCTCATTCAGCGATTTGTTGTCGGTTTCGAGCGTAACATCAAGCTGCGTACGGCCACCTGCAGCTATCCGTTGCGTAACATAACCGATATACGAGAAGACGACCGTAGCGTTGGCTGAAGGCAGATTGAGCCGATACGCGCCATCGGCTCCAGTAGTAGTGCCGGTGGTTGTCCCATCGACCGAAACGTTTACGCCGGGCAGGGGCGCGCGGTCGTCGGTGGCCGTTACCCGCCCCGAAACAGATAGTGCTTGCCCGTACAATACACTCAGGGGACACACCAGTAGTGCCAGACACCCAACCAGTTTATTGAAGAATTTTCGCATTAGCCTAAGAGTTAAATTCAACATTATAAAATATTTATCATTATTGGCTGAACAACCCGTGGTATTTTTTATTTCTCCAAATATTTTATCTTTATTTTTTTAAAAAATCTGTAAATAGTTATTCTATTCTGATGGTTTGCCATATTTATATTATGCTAAACCGTTGATTTTCAGGTATTTTGCAATATTGTCGCAAAAATAAGTTGCTTCACGTGTTGTTTCTATTCAAGTAATATACAGTTTTACTATATAAAATTATGACATGATACAAGTTATTCACAGAGCCTTTGACATTCTGGAGTTTATTGCCATCTCCAGCGACCGCCCTAAATCATTGACAGAAGTGGCCAATGCAGTTGGCTTGAATCTGGGTACGTGTGCCAACATCATGAAAACCATGGTTGACCGCCGATACTTAGATCAGGTAGGAGCCAGGAAAGGGTATTGCCTTGGCGCACAGGCCTACTGGCTGACGGGTAATAATGCCTACCGAAAGGATGTGCTGGAAGCGGCCCGCCCCCTCATGGCGAGTCTGATGCTGGCACTCAACGAAAGTTGTCTGTTAGCCGTTCTGAACGGCGACCAGCGGCTGATTATCCACCGCGAACTCTGCGACCATTCCCTGCAGGTAAGTACCGCTGACGAAAAACACGTCTATGACTCGGCATCAGGGAGACTCCTGGTTGGCATGATGAACGACACCGAACTGGTCAAGTTTAAATCCCGATATGGCCTGCCCACCGACGACCTGTGGCCCGAAGCCACTACTGAACCCGGCTTTTATTGCCAGGTACAACTCATTCGGCAACAGGGTTACGCTTTTCAGGAAAGCAGTCGGCATTTTGTTGGCTACGCGGTGGCTGTTCGTCGGGGCGAAGAAGTGGTGGGTAGTATAAGCGTTTATCTGCCCCAATACCGGCATACCCCGGCCAAAGCGACGGAGGTGCTGGACAAACTGCGTCAGTCGGCAGAACAGATCAGTTCGAGGTTGTAATCTGGTGATTTCGGCAGTACATTTTTGCAAGTGCCGCCTATAAAATTAAACAGAGCCCCGTAAGGTGAAGACACGCATGAAGAGAGAGACAGGTATTGAAGGCATTCTGCTACAGGGATAAGAATACATTTTGATGTTCCCAAATGGATCAATCCATGTGTGTTTTTGTTAGTTTCGCGAATAAATAAATCGTACCCCGCTATGGTTGCTTCCCAACGACTGTCTTCTGAGGTATGCTGATTTTGCTGGAGATGTTTAGCTCTGAAATGAGCGAAGCCGAGGTGTTGGCCATGTGCCAAACGCTTATGGCAATAAATGCGAGTAAAATTGACAATAAACCGATGCAAGTATTTCTTAAAATACTCATCAATTGGAAGGATAAAGTTCTGAATTTTTTTCAAGATCAACTTTCAAATGGTTTAGTTGAAGGTCTCAATAACGCTATCAGAGGAGTCATCCGTCGTTCTTTTGGATTTCATAATTTCGAGAACCGTAGGCGAAGAGTTTTACTCGAATTAGGGTAGTTCCCGTATAAATCCTTCAAGAACCAAATAAAAAGATTGTAGTGTATTATTCCCACGATAGTAAAAGTAGCAATAGGCGTAGGTGGCCCGTAGCCCAGAAGAATCAGGAACGACAACAACCGGGGCGGGTAATTCGCGCAACCCGTTCTGGCCGGGCCATTGCCAACAAAGCATCAACAACGGTTTGGGCGGTTATTATAAGTGGGTCGGTTAGTAAAATGAGTGAGTTAGTCAGTCCAGACGAGTTGCGAGTCTGAAGCCAGAAATTTCTGCACCCGCCAGCCAGTTTTTTGTTTCAGGAGATTGAAACTGAGCCGAGTACGAAACTCTTCGCCGAGGGTTGGGGCGTTTCGTCCGGCAATAAAAATCGTATTGGTAGCCGTTGGGTTGTAACGGTCTTGTAACAAACCACTCGGCAGTGCAGCAACGGTAATGCTCTGTAACGTTTTCTGATTGCCCAGTTTGTCTTCGGTGTAGTTGTATTTTACGAACACCGTCGTACTCAAAAACGTATTCTCGCCAATTCTAATAGTGCTCGGCAAGCGGCCCGGTTCGTCAACTTCCTGCCCGGTTCTGATTTACCGGACGCGCATTGAAAGCTGCGTGATTTGGAGCGTGGCCGTGCCTTGCCCGCTTGTCGTTTCTGCCTTTGAGTCAACAAATAATGCTTGGCGGATTGCAAAGTCGGGCAGAAACAGATACTTGGCTCGCTTGTAGTCAACCTTGCCGAATAGCCGCTGGTCAATCCGAGAAACGCCCATTCGGTCGAGGGCTTCGCGGGTAATATCTTCGCCAATATCGGCTACTTTATCGGTCTCATTGGCGAAGATAATCTGAGCTTGTCGGCGATAATCGAAAACGGCCTGCGTAACGAGCCGAAGCGTGGCTTTTTCGATGGCTTCAATCCGTTCGGGATTTTCTGCCAGTAGGTCGGGGTCAATTAGCATGGTTGTATAACTGCCCAAAGAGGCCTGTTTCTTCGTGAATCCGGTGATTTGCCAGGGTCACGTAGGTTGGGTCGAGTTCAATACCGAGGTAGTTCCGTCTTTCCATGATGGCGGCAATAGCTGTTGTGCCACTTCCCATAAAACAATCCAGCACTGTATCGCCGGGGTCAGATAAGAGCCGGATAATGCGCGTTGGCAGTTCGAGTGGAAACTTGGCTTCATGGTCGTTATTGGCCCGAACAGACGGGAAGTTCCACACGGCCCGTGACCCCCAGTTTTTCCACTCATCGGGCGTGAGTCGGTCGCGGTCATGGCGGGTGATGCCGGGTTTCCAGAAGATATAAATGTATTCAAACTCATCAACGGCTTTGTAAGACAAACTGGCCCAGCGCGAGTTTTCCCAGGCCGCATCTTTGACCCAAACACGCCGATCATATGGATAAAAACCAGCGGCCAATGCCCATTCTTCGAGCAAGCCGCCCACAATTTTTACCCGTGTCTGGGCTTCGGTTTTACCCCCCCGAATGTTGTTGCCGTTCAATCGGCGGTCAACGGTTTGCTCGCTGCACCCAAAGTATTTCGCCAGCTCGTTGCGGTTCATGGCCGGGTTTTCGGCTAACGCCTGCAAAATCGCTTCGCGCGACAGGTCAATCTTTTTTCGTTTCACCACATCGGCCTGAATCCTCGGCATGGCTTCATCTTTAAAGCAAAGAATATCGGCAATGTTAATGACCAGAAAACCACCCGGTTTGATGATTGGGAAATGGAGGTTAATAGCATCACGCAACAACGATTGCCATTCTTCGTAAGTCCAGTCTTTTTCGTAGTTTTTTCCGACGTAATACGGTGGAGACCAAACGCTTACCGCTACCGAATTTAGCGAAATCAGAGACAGTTTGTCCCGGCAATCACCCTGATGAACAGCGTTCAGCGATAAACCGGGCCGTTCATCAGCCACGTCTGTGTCATATAATTCCCGAAACTGGTTTTGCAGGTCTTTGGGCAATCGGTCGAGGTTAAAGTCGGTGAGCATACCAGCGGCTTTTTGTAGAGTTGCTGCAAGATAGCTACTGGCTGTTTCCTTCACCTAAATTTAACACAGGCCGCGCAACCGTTGGCGTATCTTCGCTGTAGGTTTAATCAAAGCCGGTTTCATCTGAGGTCGGCACACTCCGCTTCCCGTTCGTATTCATCATGGCACTGATAACCCCTGTTACCCAGCCGCTCACAGCTTCGCAGGCCGGACACCTGCTTCGCCGTACCACCTTCGGGCCGTCGCCCGCGCAGATTAAAGCGTTCACTGGCATCACGCCCGCCGTTGCTGTGGGCCGATTAATGGCCGAGACACCCGCTCCCGACGCTCCGCTGAACCCAACAACGGGTAAAACGTTTGTGGATATCCCCTTCGATAACGCGCTTGACGGTCTCTGGCGCAGCTACCTCAAAAACTGGTATATCGGTCAGATGGTGCGCGAAGGTGTGTCGTTGCGGGAGAGCATGACCCTGTTTTGGCAGAATCACTTTGTTTCAACACTGGCAACGGTAGGAGATGCCCGGTTTATTCACCGCCAGTACACAACCCTTCGCAAAAACGCCTTTGGCAACTTCCGCACGTTTGTAATCGAGATGACCAAAGACCCGGCTATGTTGCTGTATCTCAACGGGAATCAGAACGTGGTAAACTCGCCCAACGAGAACTATGGCCGCGAATTGCAGGAGTTGTTTACCATTGGCCGGGGCGGAAACTACACCGAAGACGACGTGAAAGCGTCGGCCCGTATCCTGACCGGCTGGAACCAAACCGGCTATCGCAACATCACAACCGCCGACATCACAACTACGTTTACGGCCAGCCGGCACGACACAGCCGACAAAAAATTCTCGGCAGCTTACGGCAACACCGTCATTAAGGGCCGCACCGGGACAACCGCTGGCGACGCCGAATTGGCCGATATGGTAGATATGATTCTGAAACAGAACGAAACCGCCCGGTTTATTTGCCGCAAACTGTATCGCTGGTTTATCAACGATACAATCACCACCGATGTTGAAACTAACTTCATCGGGCCGTTGGCCCAGGTATTTATTGACAGTAAGTTTGAGTTAAAACCCGTGCTGACCGCATTTCTCACCAGCCAGCATTTTTACGACACCGGCCTGATGGGGGCCATCATCAAATCACCATTGCAGTTGATTGTGGGAGCGTTCCGGCAGTTTGAGATTGCCCTGCCCGACCCAATAAAAGACCCGGTGAACTTTAATAACGCAGGCAATTTTTTGATGGGCCGTGCCCGCGAGCAAACGCAGGAAGTCTTAGACCAGCCAAGCGTATTTGGCTGGCCCGCTTATTATGACACCGGGTTTTACCAGAAATGGATCAGCGCGAATACACTGGCACTCCGCGCTTATTTTACCGATCTGTTTGGCAAAGGCAGTATCCGGGTCAACAATGTTAAATACGGCCCCGATTCACTGGCAATTGTGCGGGCTTTGCCCACCCCCGCCGATCCGGTTAAACTCATGGATGATCTAACGGCCAATTTCTTTGCCGTGCCACTTACCAGGGTGCAAAAAGATTTTTTGATTGACAACGTGCTGATTCCGGGCCTCCCCCGCTACGAATGGACCGACGAATGGACCGGGTTTTTGGCGAACCAAAGTACTGCCAAAAAAACTGCCGTAACCATGAAATTAGACGCGCTTTTCCTGTATCTGTTCCGTATGGCCGAGTATCAAATGTGTTAAAAACATGAATCGTCGCAATTTTCTACAACATACGGCTGCCGGGCTGCTACCGGTATTTCTGGGCGGATACGGCGCACGAGCCTACGGGCAGCAATCGCCAATGCTCGAAGCCCTCGCTAAACTCGCCGATCTCAACGACCGGGTACTGGTACTGGTGCAACTCAGTGGCGGCAACGATGGCCTGAACATGGTGATCCCGCTCGATCAGATGAGTCAGTACAACACCCTGCGGAGCAACATTGCCCTGCCCGAAGCTAAAGTACTGAAACTCAACAATAACCTTACTACCGGGCTGCACACCAGTATGACCGGCCTGCAATCGCTCTACAACGAGGGCAAGTTGAGTATTGTACACAGCGTGTCGTATCCGGCTCCGAACTTCTCGCACTTCCGTGCCAATGACATCTGGTTTACGGGTGCAAACTCGAATCAGACCCTGACAACGGGCTGGGCCGGGCGGTATCTGGATCAGGAATATCCGGGCTATCCCGATAAATACCCGACCACTGATATGCCCGACCCACTGGCCGTACAGATCAGTTATATTCCGTCAACGTCGTTGCTCGGCCCGGCGCAGTCAATGGCGATTGCCATTCAAAACCCGGACACATTCGCGCAATTGGTGGGCGATAGGGTTGCCATTGATACAACCGTAAACACAAGCACCCCGGCGGGCAAACAAATTGCGTTTATCCGGCAGCAGCAAATATCATCGGTGCAGTATGCCGGACAGTTGAAAACGGCGGCTGGCAAAGGCAAAAATCTGGCCACCTACCCCACCGGAAACACCCTTGCCGACCAGCTCAAGATTGTGGCGCGGCTCATTCATGGCGGTCTCCGCACAAAGGTGTATTACGTCTCCATCGGCGGGTTTGATACCCACGCCAATCAGGTAAACGTCACCGACACCACCATTGGGCAGCACGCTAATCTGATGAAACAGGTTTCTGACGGAATCAAATCGTTTATGGACGACCTGAAACTGATGGGCATTGACGACCGCGTGGCTGGTATGACGTTCTCGGAATTTGGCCGCCGGGCGATCTCCAACGCCAGCTACGGCACCGACCACGGCGCGGCTGCTCCGTTGTTTGCGTTTGGTAACGCCGTGAAACGCCAGGTTATCGGCAAAAACCCTGATTTGAAAGACCTCGACAATAACAACATCAAAATCCAGACGGACTACCGTCAAGTCTATGCCGCTTTCCTGAGCGATTTTCTCGGCGAAAAATCAACCGTTGTAGATGGTGTGCTGGGCAAAGCGTTCGATAAATCGCTGATTTTCCAGCAACTTATTCTGGCTAATGAACCGCAGCCGATGGCGTTGCGGCTGTTCCCGAACCCCGCCGTTGACGACGTGATGCTTGAAGCCGATGCGTTCAGCGCGGGTGTGTCAGCCGTGAATGTGGCCGATGCAACGGGTCGCCGACTGTCGGTGCCAGTGAGCGTTCTCAGCCCAACCGGGTTGGGCATCAGCGTTCGGGAATTGCCGATGGGGACTTATTTTGTCTCGGTCGAAACGTTGGATAAGCAACGGCTCACGGCAAGGATGCTGGTGGCGCGGTGATTCGGTTCATTTGCCCCCGCATTAATGCGGGGGCAAATGAACCGAATCACCGCGCCACCAGCATCCTTGCCGTGAGCCGTTGCTTATCCAACGT
>JBBRUV010000231.1:0-8056 GCA_038247465.1 Cytophagales bacterium | reverse complement strand
GTGCAGTACCGGCTCGAATACCTCACGCTCAACAGTAAAAATGAGGAGTTCAGCCCCGTGTATTTCAAAGACGGACTGGTGTATGTGTCGGGCAGTAAGGGTGGTTCATCCATAGAAGCCACCGGCAGCGGGGGCGGCTCCGGCTACCTCGACTTGTTTTACGTGCCAAGCCGTACCGACCTGAAAGCCGCTGAAATTATCAATGCCGACGGCTCGGCCAGCAAAGCCCCCAGTACCAAAACGACCGCTACCGGCCCGCAACGCAACCGTGTCGGGCGGGATGTTTATACCCAGCCAACGGCCAACGATTCGCGCACGCTCGGCAGTTTTGAAGGCGGAATCCGGGTTACGGAGGGTTTGGGCTACGAGACTAAACTGCAGAACCCGGCCCAACGATTCAGCAAGACCCTCAACACGCGCTACCACGAAGGCCCGGCTACGTTTTATAGCGATGGCTCGCGGATTATTTTTACCCGCAACAACTTCAACGAAGGTCGCGCCAAAAAATCTGCCGAAGGCGTGAACAAGCTCAAACTCTACACCGCCGAACAGCAAAACGGAGCCTGGGCCAACATTGAAGAACTGCCCTTTAACAGCGATGAATTTTCGGTGGGCCACCCCGCGCTCAACAAAGCCAATACGTTGCTGTACTTCGCGTCGGATATGCCGGGCGGGTTTGGTGGCACCGATATTTACGTCAGCCGATACAACAATGGCAACTGGAGCCAACCCCAGAACCTCGGCCCGACCGTCAACTCAAAAGGCAACGAACTCTTTCCGTTTGCCGACGAAGCCGGGAATCTGTACTTCGCGTCGGACGGACGCGGTGGGCTGGGCGGGCTGGATATTTTCTTTGCCACGCTTACTGGCAGTGGGGTGGTGGCGCAATCTGTGGAGACCCTTGGCGCACCCATCAACTCTGACAAAGACGATTTTGGTTTGATCACCGACGGGCAACGGCAGTCGGGCTACCTGAGCAGCAACCGACGCAACGGCAGCGACGATATTTACCGATTTATCCGGGAGAGTTCGCTCTACGCCTGCCGCGATTTAACCATCCGGCTCTATGATGCCGATACTGACTCACCCTTAGACAGCGCAACGGTTGATATCCGGGCCAAAGGCGAAGGCCAGTCTGACCAATTGCTCATCACCGACAGAAGCGGCCTGTTACGGCTGTGTTTGTCGGGCGATAACGAGTTCACCTTCAGGGCCTCGCGCGATGGTTACGTGGCAAGTACGATTGGCTTTACCACGCGTGGCCTGACCGACGACCGGCCCAGCCGATTGGAAATGGGCCTGATGAAACCCACCATGCTGATTGACACCATTGACGTACCACAAGCGTCGTCGGGCTGGGAACCGGCCCAGAACCTGACCCGCTCGCAGGTGCGGGGCCGGGTGATGAGTCAGCGCGACAAACAGCCGATTGAAGGCGTGTTGGTGCGGCTCAAAAACGAGTGCAACGGTCAGGTCAGCACCACCACTACCGGCCCCGACGGAACCTACGTGTTTGACTTGGTAGAAGGCTGTGATTACACCCTGATTGCATCCAAGGAGAAATACGGCACCAACACAAGCAAGATTAAGAAGCTGCCCAAAAAATCAATCCCCAAAGCCGTTGCCGCCGATTTGCGGATGTTGAGCGTGGGGGATGTGGTGGCCTTGGATAATATTTATTACGACCTCGACAAGACATCCATCCGGGCCGATGCCGCCCGCGAATTAGACAAATTAGTGGTGACGATGCGCCGGTATCCGTCGCTGGTGATCGAGATTCGGTCGCATACCGACAGCCGGGGCGACGCTACCTACAACAAATCGCTGTCTTCGGCCCGCGCCCGGTCGGTAGCCACGTATTTAGTCTCCAAAGGCATCAGCCGCAAGCGCATCATTGCCAACGGCTATGGCGAAACGCTGCTGCTCAACAACTGTATTGACGGTGTGATTTGCACCGAGGGTGAACACCAGCGTAACCGCCGAACCGAGTTCAAGGTGCTGGCAATTAAGTAGATAGATACTGTCTGTTGCGGCTGCCGGCTCCGGGTTGCCGACTTGCTGACAGCGCTATCTGGTGGGTAAACCGGCCTGTGCACTCAGTCAGGCCCGGCCCGAAACATAACCCGCCCCCCGCTTTGTTGTATCTTTGTGGCTTACAACACAGTACAATGACTTCCGATCAGTTAGACGACCTCCGGGGCCGCATTGAGGCTCTGAAAGGCTATTTGAATTACGACCAGAAAACCGAACAACTCGGCGACCTCGAACAGCAAACCTTCCAGCCCGAATTCTGGACCGATGCCGACCGCGCCGAGGGTGTTATGAAACAAGTCCGCACCCTGAAAGGCTGGGTCGGCGGCTTCAATGCGCTCAAATCCCAATTCGATGACCTCGACACGCTGTTTGAGTTTTATCAGGCCGGCGACGTAACCGAAGAAGAAGTAGATGCCGAAGCTGTTAAAGTCCGCGCCATGTTAGACGACCTCGAACTCAAAAAAATGTTGAGTAACGAAGAAGACCAACTCTCGGCGGTTCTTGAAATCAACTCCGGCGCGGGCGGCACCGAAAGTCAGGACTGGGCCGAGATGCTCTACCGGATGTATATGCGCTGGGCCGAAAAACACGGCTACGGCGTGAAACAGGTTGATTATCAGGAAGGTGATACGGCGGGTATCAAATCCGTTACCATCGAAATTGACGGGCCGCTGGCCTACGGATTCCTGAAGTCAGAAAACGGTGTGCATCGGCTCGTCCGCATTTCTCCATTCGATTCTAACGCCCGGCGGCACACATCGTTCTCGTCGGTGTATGCCTATCCGCTGATTGACAACACGATAGAAATTGACGTGAACCCGGCAGATATTAGCTGGGATACATTCCGGTCGGGCGGGGCCGGGGGCCAAAACGTGAACAAAGTAGAAACTGCCGTGCGGCTCAAACACGCGCCGTCGGGCCTGATTATAGAGTGCCAGCAAGAGCGTAGTCAGTTGATGAACAAAGAAGTAGCGATGCGGTTACTGAAATCGAAGCTGTATCAGATCGAGGTCGAGAAGCGCAATGCGGCCCGCGCCGAAATCGAAGCCAGTAAAAAGAAAATCGAGTGGGGGTCGCAAATCAGGAGTTACGTGCTTGACGACCGACGCGTGAAAGACCACCGCACGGGCTTCCAGACCTCTAATACCGAAGCCGTGCTGGACGGTGATATTGACGGGTTTATCAAAGCGTATTTGCTGGAAGTGGGGTGAAATCTTTACCGCAAAGACGCAAAGATGTTTTTGCCACAGATAAAGTGAAATCTTTGCGCCTTTTGCGTTAAACCTTTGTGTCTTCGCGGTTAAACAAGACTATGGAATTCGGGAAAGCGCATAACCTCAACGCCGTGAATCTGGCACTGCCGCCGGGCCACGCTTTCAATGCCCGTATCTGGGCCGAAACCACGCCAACCACCAAACCGCAGGTGTTTATCGGCGGGCCGGTCTGGGCCAATAAAAAATACGTTGGTACGCTCTATCCAACGGGTACAAAAGACAAGGATTTCCTGCATCAATACGTCCGTCAGTTCAATACCATCGAGCTGAACCTGACGCATTACCAGATTCCGACTCCGGCCATGATTGCCAAGTGGCGCACCGAAGCCGCTAATCCGGTCGCCCGGCCCGGCTTTGTGTATTGCCCTAAGTTTCCGCAGGCCATCAGCCACGAACGGCAATTAGTCGCTACCGAGTTGCTGACCAACGAGTTTGTAAACGCCATTCTGGGATTGGAGGAGTTTCTGGGTATGTCGTTTCTGCAACTGCCGCCCACCTTCGGGCCGGACCGTTGGCCGATTTTAGAAAACTACCTCAACGCCCTGCCCGACGAGTTGGCCGTTGCCGTTGAATTTCGTCATGCCAATTGGTTTCGGCCCGCCACGTTTGCCCAAACGCTCGAAAAACTCCACGCCCGGCACCGGCATACGGTGGTGAGCGACGTGGTCGGTCGGCGCGATGTGCTGCATTTGGGCCTGAGCAGCCCCGTGCTGACGCTGCGCTTCATTGCTAATGAAGGCCACGAAACCGACTACACCCGCACCGACGAATGGATTCAGAAACTCAGGAACTGGTTTGACCGGGGTTTGCAAACGGCGTATCTGTTTATTCACGGCGGGGGCGACACCAACGACACCGCCCCCGAACTCATTAAATACTGGGTGCAACAACTCAACCAACATTGCGGCCTGAACCTGCCGGAGCCGGTTTTGCAATCGAAAGTGGTGCAGGGCAGTTTGTTTTGATGGTATGCTTGCATACGGTTTTAGCCAATCCTCATTAATTTTACTGCTACAATCACAGACTAAAACAACCAATACTATGATAACCGAATCGTATGCCCTGCAAGGCTTAGATTTTAACCTCAGCGAGGAGCACCGCGCCGTTCAGGAAGCGGCCCGCGATTTTGCCCACACCGAACTCCTGCCCGGCATTGTTGAGCGTGATAACGAAGCCAAATTCCCCGCCGACCAAGTCCGTAAAATGGGCGAATTGGGCTTTATGGGCATGATGGTCTCGCCCGAATACGGCGGTGGCGGCATGGATACGGTGAGCTACGTGCTGGCAATGGAAGAAATCTCGAAGGTTGATGCCTCGGCCTCGGTTATTATGTCGGTCAATAACTCATTGGTTTGCTATGGGTTAGAGGCTCATGGCACCGAAGAACAAAAACAGAAATACCTGACCCGGCTGGCAACGGGCCAAACTATTGGCGCGTTTTGCCTGTCAGAACCCGAAGCCGGTTCGGATGCCACATCCCAGCAAACCACCGCCGAAGACATGGGCGATTATTACCGCGTGAATGGCACCAAAAACTGGATTACCAACGGTGGCTCATCAGGTATTTGCTTAGTGATTGCCCAAACTGATGTAGCCAAAAAACACAAAGGCATCAATTGCCTGATTGTCGAGAAAGGCGCACCCGGTTTTGTGGTCGGCAAGAAAGAAGACAAAATGGGTATTCGGGCCTCGGATACCCATTCGCTGCTGTTTACCGACGTGATGGTGCCGAAAGAAAACCGCATTGGTGATAATGGATTCGGGTTCAAGTTTGCCATGAGTACGCTTAACGGTGGGCGTATTGGCATTGCGGCTCAGGCGTTGGGCATTGCAGCCGGCGCGTTTGAAATGTCGCTCAAATACAGTCAGGAGCGCAAGGCGTTTGGCAAGCAAATCTTCGAGCATCAGGCGATTCAGTTTAAATTAGCGGAGATGGCAACGAAGATCGAAGCGGCCCGATTGCTGGTTTACAAGGCTGCCCGGCTCAAAGATGAACACAAAGACTATGTGCAGGCAGCAGCAATGGCAAAACTCTTTGCGTCTGACGTGGCGATGTGGGCCACCACCGAAGCCGTGCAGATTCACGGCGGCTACGGCTACGTGAAAGAGTTTCATGTTGAGCGACTGATGCGCGATGCCAAGATTACCCAGATATACGAGGGTACGTCCGAAATCCAGAAATTAGTCATCGCCCGCGAATTGATTCGCTGAGCCGTTTCCCGGTAAAAGTCTATTTTTAGTGAGTACAGAGTGCGTTTCCGGCAAGGAGACGCACTCTTTTTTTTTATCAGTGAAACTATTTTTATTGTATTAGTTTTGTCCAATTTATTAGTTTTGTGCAAATTCGCACCCAACACACCAACCGTGTAAAACCTTTTCGCAAGATGGAAGACTATAACAAGATTATCGAATCGTTGGGCGTGAAGTTCATCAAAGCCCGAACTATTCGGATTTTGCAGCCGATAACGATCAAGAATTTCTACGACGTTGAGAACTCGATCACGATTCTCTACAATGGCACCGTGAAATTTGGTGACGACGAACAGGAAGTTGACAAGGGCGATATGCTGTTTATTCCCGGTGGTAAACACGTCACCGTGACCTACGGCGAAGGAGCCAACCCCAAAGTTGTCTCGAACGAGGAGTTTATGACCCACCGCGAGAGCTACTGGGAGTCGAGCCGAAGTCCGTTGCAGATTGGCACGTTACCTAATTCATTCGGGTTGGTATCGTTCGAGGCCAAGGTGTTCGACTCGGTGAATTTCTTCAACTCGCTTGATGTGCCGCCGTTCATCATCAAGTCAGACACGAGGCTGGCCGATGCCATTTACCAGATTCTGTACGAAGACCTGACCGACTTAGCCGGCAAGGGTCGTGTGATTAAGATAAAAACCGAAGAAATCGTCATCGAAATCATTCGGTACATCCTGAAAAATCACCTGTTCGTAGAGCAGTTGGTGACCAACAGTACCTACTTCAAAGACCCGCGCCTGATTGATATTTTTGCCTACATCAAAGACAACCTCGGTGGCGATCTCTCCAACAAAGTGCTTGCCAACGTAGCCAACGTGTCAGAAGATTATGTAGGGCAATATTTCAAGATGCTCACCGGCATCAACCCGCAAGATTACATTGAGTATCAGCGTATGGAGGCCGCCGTTGGGTTGCTTCGCACCAGCAAAAAAAGTATCCGGGCCATCGGCTCGGAAGTAGGCTACAAAGACACCGCTTATTTCTGCCGCCGGTTCAAGATGATGTTCGGCATTCCGGCGGGCAAAATGCGCCGTCGAGAATCGCTGATGAACGTGTAAACTACGGTTATGCCTCCAGCCAACGGCGCAGTTCGGGGGTGCGTGTTGTGCTGGTAATAAGCGCGTTCGGTTGGCCCCGAAGCCGAACGGCAAGCCGGTCGCCCATGTACGGTTCAATGCGCTCGATGTGCTGGATATTGACAACGTCGCTGCGGTTGATGCGGAAAAAATGGGCCGGATTTAGCTGGTTTTCCACCTCCGTTAATGTGCCGTTGAGTGGGTGTTTTCGCCCCGTAAGATCGTACGCAAACACGATGCTCTCGTCGGTTTGCAGGCACACAATGTCGTCGGCATTGAGCAGCACAATTCCCTGGCGCAGCTTAACCGTAAACCGCTGTCGATAGGTAGCCTGTGCGGGCTGAATAGATTCGCGAAGTTGTTGAATCACTGCCGCTGATAACCCCACCTGCCCGGCTGAACGGCCCAAACGAGCCTTGAGACCTTCGTATTTTTGGATGGCCCCGTCAACCTGCCCCTTATCGAAGGGCTTCAGTAAGTAGGCAATGCCGTTGCCCTGAAACGCTTTGAGCAAAAACTGATCGTAGGCAGTGGTGAAAATGACAGGACAGTTAACGGCAACCCGGTCGAACAGGGCAAACACATTCCCATCGAGCAATTCGATGTCCGAAAAAACCAGATCGGGCGCGGGGTTAGTACTGAAATAGGCCACAGCTTCCCGAACGCTTGGCAGCGGGCCGTGCAGGGTGGCGTGGGGCATGAGTGCCTGCACCAGATCGAGCAAATGCCGGGCTGCCAGGAGTTCGTCTTCAATGATGGTGATCGTTATAACGGGGATCAGTGAGCCACGAGCAGCCATCAGTGAGCAGACTGCCGTATCAGTGGTTGAGTATGATTTAGTGATTTTAAGACGGGCAGCGTCACCACAAATTCAGCCGCATCCTGTTGTACGATTACCCGCTGGTCGGAGAGGAGTTTGTAACGCTTGCGGAGGTTATCGAGGCCCGTGCCGGTCGAGTCGGCGGGGGTTAGTTTGGGGCGCAGGTCGTTGCGGACGATGACGCTTTTATCGCTGATAATCAGTTCGATAAGGAGCGGATTTTGTTCGTCGCCCTGATTGTGTTTCACCGCATTTTCCAGCAGCGTTTGAATGCTGCCGGGCGGCACAAAAACGGTCAGTGAATCGCTCACGGTCAGTTTTTCGATAAACACGTAGGCCCGCCCGAACCGTTGCCCAATCAGATACTGATAATCCCAGACAAAGGCCAGTTCATCGGCCAGCGGCACCACATCGTCGTCTTTGTGGCGAATCAGATACCGATACAGGGCCGAAAACCAGTGCAGATACGCGCTCGCCTGTTCGGGATTTCGCTCGATGAGCGACCCCAGCACGTTGAGGTTGTTGAACAGAAAATGCGGGTCGATCTGCGCTTTCAAATGCCGCAACTCCGCTTCGGTTCGTCCTTTTTCGGCCCTCAC
>JBBRUV010000230.1:0-8075 GCA_038247465.1 Cytophagales bacterium | reverse complement strand
CGGGCCGTGGTGTGGTTTTAAAATTGGCGCGCGGACGCCGTCGGGGGGGTTCAACCCCGCTTTACATCCCCCACAGCGGGGGTTCCCCCCCGCGCTACCGGAAACACATAATCCAGAATCTGCAAATCACGCTCGATGGCAATTTCTTCGGCCAGTGCGGGCAGGCCCTTCAACCCCAGCAGCGTGCTTTGAACGCCTTCATGCATCTGCCCAAACCGCGAAAGCATCGGCTCTTCGGCGCGGTTCATTAGCAACGCACCGAGGGGTTGCAGGTATTGTAACGTTTTAAGCAGTAAATCGGGGTTAGTGAGCGAGTGGATTCCATCCGAAAAAGCGACCGCCCCGGCATGGTGCAGGTCAATCATTTCCGCAAAGTCCTGCCCTTTTGTGCCTTTGGTGATGGCCGCAATCGGGTGAATATGAACGGGTTGACCCCCGGCTCCGCGCCGAATATAGCCCAGCGTTCCTTTGTCGTCAACGGTGGGATGCGTATTGGGCAGCAAAGCCACATCGGTAAACCCACCGGCGGCAGCGGCCCGTGCCAGACTCGTCAGGTCTTCGCGGTGTTCGGTGCCGGGGTCGCCCGCCGAGGCCCGCAAATCAAACCAGCCCGGTGACAGATGCAGGTTGTCTCCCTCGATAACGCGAACGTTTTCGGAAACAGGTAATCCCACGCCAATCTGCCGAATCACGCCATTATCCACAAAAACATCGAGCCGTTGCCCGTTGTGGGGCGATTGCGGGTCAACAATAAAAGCCGAATGAAACAGGAGTTGCATAAGAATCTACAAAAAAGGCCCCTGGTCGGAGCCTTATCAATTCGGAATCAAATCGTTACTGACCAATCAATGCCTGATACACCTCGCTCGACAACAGTTCATCGGCCTGGGTGGTTTCGGCGGGTTTGATTTTCACAATCCAGCCCGCGTCGTAAGGGTCGGTATTAAGCAATTCGGGAGCTTTTTCGATGCCCGTGTTTACTTCCAGCACCTCGCCATCAACAGGCAGAAACAAGTCTGATACCGTTTTTACGGCCTCAACCGATCCAAATACGTCGCCTTTTGCCAGCGTTTGCCCCACCGTATTGATGTCCACATAAACAATATCACCGAGTTCATGCTGGGCAAAATCGGTGATACCGATGGTGGCCGTTCCGTCGGCTTCGTACCGAATCCATTCGTGGTCGGCGGTGTACTGGAGTTCTGCGGGGAAGTTCATGGTTGCGCGTTTGTTGTTGCAAAATACGGCAGTGGGGCGGGTAAATACAAACAAGTCTTTTGTGGTTGGTGGGTTGGTGGTTTGTAGTTCGTAGTTTATGCAGGGCAGCCTGTGCCGTTCGTAGTTACGGATGCGCGAGCAAAACCACAAACCACAAACCACAAACTGTTAAGGATCCATCGGTTCCGTTGGGTTAATGTGCAGCGCGTCGGGCAGGGCATAAAACTCGGCTTCGGTGGCCGTCAGGCGGTTGCCCTTGCGGAGAGGTATCAGTTTCAGCTCATTCAGGCAGCGTCTGTCGAAGCCATCGCTCATCACGCTGGCAATGTGGCTCGATGCCGACGATATCACCGCCGGTTTATCGGTCGGGATGCCGTAACGAATCATCATCCGGGCCGTGTTGCGGATATTGGTGGTGGTGTGCCGGGCGTGGGGGTCAATCAAAATCGCGTCGGCGGGGATACCCAGTTTTTCGGTCAGGTAGCGTTTCATCTCCACCGCTTCGCAGAATTTGGTTCTGATGGGATGCACTTTCCCGCCCGACACCACCATAATCGGAGCCAGCCCGGCCCGGAACTGCGTAGCCGCCATCCGCAAGCGCATCATGGCCTCGCCACTAATGGCCACGCCCGGTTCTGATGGGCCGGAACCCAGCACGAGCAACACCGTGTATGTATGGTCGGGCCAGTTCAGTTTCTTGATGCGGTCAAGCGTGGGGCGGTTCACGGTTTCGGCCATCGGCTCGTAGTCGGCGGCCTGTTCGCGGTCGTTGGCTTCGATGAATCGCAGGGCCGCCGTTAGCGAGGGGTCAAAAAACAGGTTTTGGTTCTTGATTTCGGCGGCAATGGTTTCGGTAGCCGTTTTCAGGAAGCCACTATACGCCCGATTATTGACGTTGTAGCTGATCGAATCAATATTCGGATAGCGGGGTTTTTGTCCGTCGGCATAGACCCCGATAGCGAAGTTGATGCCCCGTGCATCCTGTTCCCAGGCTTTCACGAGCATTTCCGCAGGCGGTAGTTTTTGAAACAGCGCATAGCAACCACTCGGAATCAGGTGTTCGGATACGAGTTTACCTAAGCCGTTATCGGGTTTGTAGAGTTCGTTCAGCCGCTGGGAAACAACCGCGATTTCATCGTCAGTAAATTTCATCCGGCGGGTGTAGCAAAAACGGTCGGCAGCGCAGTTTGCCGGGGCATTGCTGATTGAATCCCGCTTCGTTTTGCGAAGTTGATTCAGGGATTCGTCGCGTTCGAGGAGCAGCCGGGCCGGGCGAAGTTCCTGCAATAACGTCAGCAGATAATAGTTTTTAGCCTGAACGAACCCGCTGCCGGTCAGGAGTTTATAATTGGGTTTTGACCGACTAATGCTGGACTGGGCCGCGTCTGTTCGGGCAATTTGGGCGTTGGCGTGGCCAACGAGAAAGCAGGCGAAAAAAGCAAGTAGCGTTAGTTTCATCGAAGACCCAGTTAGTTCATCAAAAGTAAAACCTGGCTGTTACCCCAATGAGACCGCACTGTTGTGATATTGTGAAGCTTATTGGCGTTTCTTTGCATCATGCTCAAAATCGCACTCCTTCTGCTGCTCCCCCTCCTCACCACCGCCCAAACCTCACCTGCCGATACCCTCACGCGGTATCTGCAACGGTTGCCAACGGGCATCACGGTCAGCCTCGCGCTTGAATCGCTGACCGACACCTCCCGCCACGTTTTCTACCGGGCCGATGCGCGGGTGCCGTCGGCGAGTGTAATTAAACTGCCCATTATGATCGAAGCAATGACGTGGGTGCAGGACGGGCGGCTCAACCCCGACGAAATCCATATCCTGACCAATTCCGAAAAAGCAGGCGGCACCGGCGTACTCAACACCTACCCGCACCGCAGTCGAATCAGCTACCGCGACTTGATTACGTTGATGATGACCATCAGCGACAATACCGCCACCAACATCCTGATTCGGGAGTTGGGCATGGACAACATTAACGCCCGGATAACTTCGTTGGGCCTGACCCAGAGCCGCTTAAACCGAGAAATGATGGATACACTGGCGGTGAAGCAGGGCCGGCAGAACTACGTGACCACGCGGGAAATGAGCCAGTTAATCCGGCTGATTTATGAAAAACGCATCGTTACGCCCGCCCTGTGCGATGAAATGATCGGGATTCTGAAAGCCAATGAAGACACCACAACGATTCCGCGACTACTACCCAAAACAATGCTCGTGGCCCACAAAACCGGCACCCTCAATTACATCCGGGGTGATGTCGGTATTGTGTATGCGCCGAAACCGTTTTTGCTGTCGGTATTTGTAGAAGGCACTACCACACCCGATGCCGAGCGTATTATTGGCGAGTTGGCAAAACTGAGTGCGGAGACGATGGGGTTTTAAGTAGTCTGTAATGGAGAATAGACTTTGAACTACTTCGATGCGGTAAACACAACCGTTCAATCGGCAAAAATGGTGGTCAAATCAATCGTCAAGCCCGGCAATATGGTGCTGGTCAGGGGTTGATCTTCGGTAACGGGACGAAGACCAACAAACTCATCATCGCGCAGGACATAAATCAGCACAAACTTATCTTGCGGCTCCATCACCCAATATTCCCGAACGCCCGCTTCTTCATAGAGCCGAAATTTATTACTCATCTCCTTCTTCGTATCGCCCGGTGACAGAATCTCGACAATCAAATCGGGTGCGCCTAAGCAGCCCCGGCCGTCTAATTTTTCGGCATCACAAACAACGCATAAGGCCGGTTGAACAACGGTATAAATATCCCCGTCGAACTTTGGTTTTCGCTTCCTATCGGGCAACCGAACGTCAAACGGAGCCGGGTACAGTTCGCAGGATTTGCCCGTGAGGCAGGCATCAATCACTACAAGCAATCGCTTTGAATACCGTTGGTGCATCCGGCTTGGCGCGGCCACTGGGAAAAACTGCCCTTCGAACAGCTCAACGCGCTCCTGAAATTGCCACAGCAGATAATCGGCGTATGAATAGATGCCCGACGGGTCGAGTTGGTCGAGACTGGTAATGACGGGCTATTCGAGGGTTGTCATGGTCGCTTATCTTTCAGGAAAAGTACAAGAAATTGGCAGTAGTCAAAAGCACAAAAATCAAAACGCTCCCGCCAGTATTGAACCAACGGGAGCGTTTATATTACTTACTCTGGCTGTTTTGCCAGGAGTCACTGCATTTACAGCGTCCGTTTCACCTCTTTGATCTCGAAACTTTCGATTACGTCGCCAACCTGAATATCGTTGAAGTTCTTGATACTCAGACCGCATTCGTAGCCAAACTTCACCTCCGCCACGTCGTCTTTGAAACGTTTGAGCGCGTCAATCTCGCCGGTATGCACCACAATAAAGTCGCGGATAATACGGATTTTGTTGTTCCGTTTCACGAAACCGTCTGTCACGTAGCAACCCGCCACCGTACCGACTTTCGTAATCTTGAACACATCACGTACTTCAATATTACCCGTCACGGTTTCCTCGAACGATGGGGCTAACAAGCCTTCCATTGCATCACGGATTTCATTGATGGCATCGTAGATAATCGAATACATCCGAATTTCGATCTGCTCCTGATCAGCCTGTCGGCGGGCGTTGGGCGAAGGCCGCACCTGGAAGCCCACCACAATCGCGTCAGACGCAGAAGCCAGCATTACATCAGCCTCCGAAATTTGCCCCACGCCTTTGTGGATGATGTTGACCTGTACTTCCGGCGTTGACAGTTTCAGCAACGAGTCAGACAAGGCTTCAACCGAGCCGTCCACGTCACCTTTCACAATCACGTTCAATTCTTTAAATGTGCCAATGGCTTTCCGCCGACCAATTTCTTCGAGCGTAATATGCCGACGGGTCCGCAGCGTCTGCTCGCGCAGGAGTTGCTCGCGTTTGTTGGCAATCTCGCGGGCTTCGCGGTCAGTCTCCATAATATTGAACTTGTCGCCCGCCTGTGGTGCGCCCGGCAATCCCAGAATCTGAACCGGCGTAGCTGGCCCTGCTTCTTTGATGCGGTTGCCCCGGTCGTCGGTCATGGCCCGAATACGCCCGTAGTGTGCGCCAACAAGCATGATATCGCCCTGTTTCAGGGTTCCGTTTTCGACCAGTACAGTCGTTACATAACCCCGGCCTTTATCGAGTTCGGCTTCGATAACTGTACCCATTGCCCGGCGATTCGGGTTAGCCTTCAACTCCAACAGTTCAGCTTCGAGCAGTACTTTTTCGAGCAGATCGTCAATGCCAAGTCCTGATTTCGACGAGATTTCCTGCGCCTGATATTTGCCGCCCCAGTCTTCGACCAGGAGGTTCATATTGGCGAGTTCTTCCCGGATCTTCTCGGTATTGGCTCCGTTTTTATCCACCTTCGAGAAGGCGAACACAATTGGGACACCGGCCACCTGCGCGTGGTTGATAGCCTCGCGGGTTTGCGGCATCACGCTGTCGTCAGCCGCAATCACAATGATAACTACGTCGGTAACTTTAGCTCCCCGCGCCCGCATGGCCGTAAATGCTTCGTGGCCCGGCGTGTCTAAGAACGTTACTTTGCGGCCATCTTGAGTTGTAACGCCGTATGCACCAATGTGTTGGGTGATACCACCGGCTTCGCCAGCCGCTACTTTTGCCCGGCGAATGTAATCGAGCAACGATGTTTTACCGTGGTCAACGTGGCCCATGATGGTCACAATCGGAGCGCGATCCTGCAAACTTTCAGGTGTGTCGGTCGTGTCTTCAATAGCCGCTTCGGTTTCATCTTCGGCAGATACAAACTGCACATCAAACCCAAACTCATCGGCAATCACCGTAATTGCTTCTGCGTCGAGTCGTTGGTTGATCGAGACGAACATACCCAGACTCATGCAGGTTGCAATCACTTCATTCACCGATACTTCCATGAACGTAGCGAGGTCGTTAGCCGAGATGAACTCGGTCACTTTCAGCGTTTTAGCTTCCAGTTCCTCCTGTTCACTCATCAACCGACGGTCTTCTACGCGCTGATTTCGGCGGTCTTTGCGTCGGTCGGCACCCCGGTTGGGCTGATTACCGCGCATCCGGTCGTTTGTTGCCTGAATAGACTTTTTAACGTCTGACGCGGTTGGTGCTTCGCGCCGGGTGTTATTCCCCGTGCCACCCCGGTTGGCATTTCCAGAACCACCCCGGTTATTGCCTCCTCCAGCACCACCCCGGTTGTTGTTACCACCCTGGTAGCCGCTACCACCACTCCGATTATTACCACCCTGATAACCAGTACCAGGTGCTGGCGGGCTGCCTGTGTTGCCACCTGCCGGACGGTCTGATGGGCTGCGGTCTCCTGCCGGGCGGTCAGTGGCGGGCCGGTCAGTCGTATTGCGGTCTCCCGCCGGGCGGTCTGTGCGCGGGCCGCGATCACCAGTTCCAGGCGGTCGGTTTCCCGGCTGATTCCGGTCTCCCGGTGGGCGGTCGCTTCGGAGGTTTGTACCGCTGCCTTGTTGGCTGCGGTCTCCTACGGGCCGCTCAGTCGCACTGCGGTCTCCCGCTGGACGATCCGGGCGTGGGCCACGATCTCCGGGAGGTCGGTTTCCTTGCTGATTCCGGTCTCCAGCTGGGCGATCAGTTGTGCTGCGATCTCCCGGAGGACGGTCGCCAATTGGCCGGTCGGGGCGCGGGCCGCGGTCACCGGCGGGCCGGTCAGACGGGCCATTCGGCCCCCGGTCATTACGGACGCTAGCACCGCCCTGCTGATTCGGTTGATTCGTACCACCAACGGCTCCATTTCGACCACCGCGAATGCGTTGCCGTTTGTCGCCGGGGCCGCGTGAGTTGTTACTTGGTGGCCGGTTAAACTGGCTCAGGTCAACTTTCCCGATCACGTTTAATCCCTGCAATTGATGGCTACCCGTTGCCCGAATCGTTTCGGGTTCGGGAGCGGGTTGCGCGGGTGGTTCGGGTATTTTTGCTGCTGGCTGAGCCGACTCTGCTGGTTTTGACTCGGCAACTGGTCGGCTATTTTTCGGCGCAGACGCTCCCCGGTTCGGTTCTGACGGACGGGTATCACGTGGTCGCTCAGAACGGTTTTCCAGTGCATTGCCTGAGCGGGTCTGCTGCGCAGGGCGCGACGGCTGCTCTGCCGCCGAACGAACAGGCAAGGAAGGATTGTCAGACTTCGCTATGGTAGCAGGTTGATTTGGCACCACTGATTGCACTTCCAGTTTACTAACGTCAACTGGTCTCGGCACACTTACCGGAGCCACTACTGCTACCGACGCAGGCAAAGGCGCAACGGGTTGAACCGCTGGGGCTGGTTTTTGAGCAGGAGAAACGGCAACGGGCTGCGGAGCCGGTATCACTGGCTTCGGTGTCGGTTCGGCATTCACCACTGGCGCAACTGGCTTAACAGCAACTGGCGCAACTGGATTAACAGCAACTGGCGCAACTGACTTAACAGCAACTGGCGTGTTGACAACCGGCGCAACAGTGGGCGCAACAGTTTTTTCGACAACCGGGGCCGAAGGCGGAATAACTGGCGCGGGAGCCTTTGCTACCGGCTGAACTGGCTCGCTTCTGCCCGTTGCCGGGTTAAACGATATTGTTCCCGGTTTGGCAGTTAGGTCAATTTTACCCAGAATCTTAGGGCCAACCGGCGGAGCAGATGGCGTAGAAACGGGTTGGGCGGCTGGCTTCACATCAGGCGTAGGGGCAGAAGGCTTCGGTGCGTCGGCGGCAATAGACCGCCCGAATTTATCGCGCAGGGAAGGAACGATCTGGTCGTCATCCCGGCGACGCGGTGGCTCGGCAACGGCGGTCTCGGCACCTCCCCGGTTGCCATCCAGCAATTGCTTCGTACTGAACTCTTTTTCCAAAACGCCCAATTGATCG
>JBBRUV010000229.1:0-8133 GCA_038247465.1 Cytophagales bacterium | reverse complement strand
TTTTACTGAACCCGAAAAAGCCCGAGATGGATATAAAAAGGTTTTTGAAAAATCATCTTTTTCAGACTTTCCGCTTACTATTCGACATAAAGACGGAAAATTAACGGATGTATTATACAACGCTTCAGTTTATAAAGATGACAAAGGCAATGTGTTGGGCGTGTTTGCTGCTG
Organism: Cytophagales bacterium; assembly: GCA_038247465.1. Taxonomy (GTDB): domain Bacteria; phylum Bacteroidota; class Bacteroidia; order Cytophagales; family Spirosomataceae; genus JBBRNH01. Next base: position 7,960 of record JBBRUV010000229.1, on the reverse strand, counting down.
CCAGGGACGTTACAGCCCAAAAACTACTGTCCAAATATTCGTTGAGTCTTATTGAAGCCAGTCGTGACCCATTGGTTACGATCAGCACCGAAGGCAAGATCACCGACATGAATCAGGCAACCGTTAAAATCACAGGTTTGAGCCGAAAGGAACTCACCGGCACCGACTTTTTTGATCATTTTACCGAGCCACAAAAGGCACGGGAAGTTTATCAGGAAGTGTTCGCAAAAGGTTCCGTAGCCGATTCTCCGCTTACACTTCGCCATAAAGATGGCAAACTTACCGATGTATTGTTTAATGGATCGGTTTATAAAGATGATAGAGGAAATGTGCTGGGAGTTGTGATCGTTGCCAGAGATGTTACAGCCCAAAAAAAGTTGGAAAGGGATGTGGCAGAACGCGAAAAAGAATTAGAGCGATTAGTAGAATTGGAACGATTCAGAAAATTAACGGTTGGCCGAGAGTTAAAAATGATAGAACTGAAAAAAGAAAACGAAGAATTAAGAGGAAAACTTGATATTACAAAAGATGAAAACAATTGATTATGGAAAATATCAATGAAATAGGAGTCCAATTAAAATCCCTTGAGGAAACTCAGCGGGCCATTCTTAACATTCTGGAAGATGCAGAAGATGAGAAACGTGTATTGGGAAATACGCAAAAAGCCGTGCTGAATATTTTAGATGATTATTCAGAGGAAAAAAGAATAGCCGAAGATACACAAAAAGCTTTAATGAATATTCTGGAAGATTACAGTGCAGAAAAAGTAATTGCTGAAAAAATGAATATCAAACTCACAAGGTCCAATAAAGAAATGGAGCAATTTGCATTCATCGCTTCACACGACATGCAGGAACCGTTAAGAACCATTTCTAATTATATAGGTTTATTTCAGAAACGATACCAGGGGGAGTTGGATAACGATGCCGATCGGTATCTGACTACTATTAGCGGGGCAACCTTTCGTATGCAATCACTCATCAGAGACCTATTAGAGTATTCAAGAATAGGAAATGATAAAAATAAAATAGTAATAGATTGCAATCTGTTATTAAAGGACGTATTAAATGATATGAACGAACCTGTTAAAGAAAGCAGCGCAATCATACATTCAGAACAATTGCCGGTTATAATCGGATATCTTTCAGCGATAAAATCTCTTTTTCAAAACCTTATCAGTAATGCTGTGAAATTCAGAAAAAAAGATGTGCATCCGATTATCTATATTTCCGCAGAAGTGAGACATAATGAATGGTTTTTTATAGTAAGAGATAACGGAATCGGAATAGACAAAAAGTATTATGATAAACTTTTTGTAATTTTTCAGCGGCTGCACACCAAAGCGGAATATATCGGCACGGGCATAGGTCTGGCACACGTAAAAAAGATTATCGAATTGCACGAAGGAAAAATTTGGGTTGAATCAGAACTCGAAAACGGAAGTACATTTTATTTCACTATTCCTAAAACAATACCAGGATGAAGAAAAAACTAAATTGCATCATGTTGATAGATGACGATGATGATGATAACTATTTTCATCGGTTCGTTATTAACGGAATGAAAGTAACGGAGCATATTGAAATTGCTTTAAATGGCGAAGATGCCTTAGATTTTCTTAAAAAAGAAAACCAAACCTATCCTGACATTATATTTTTGGACATCAACATGCCAAAAATGAGCGGATGGGAATTTATGGAAGCCTACAAGGAATTGAGAGCAGACCAAAAAGCAAAAGTAGGTATTGTAATGCTTACTACATCAGAAAATCCGTCAGACAAGCAAAAAGCCGAACAATTTCCTAACATTATCGGCTTTAATTCTAAGCCACTAACCGAAAAAATACTCAACGGAATTTTAGAACGTAACTTTCCGGAAAATACAGAGATTTCTTCTCAAGAACATCACGAAGTCTAATTCTGATGTTTGTATCGTAAGAATGAAGTGCAGGTCTGCTTTGGTGTAATCTTTTTTGATTAAACAGACCCCTAATCGTGTTAAATATTCGCGAATTAAGAGCCAATTTTCTTGATTTTGACGATCACTACCCGTTCATAGATTTTTATAAAAAAACCCGGTGACCACCTCCGAAAAAACCTGCGTTTGCCAGGTATCGGTTTCTAAGCATAACCAGGCCGGAGCATGACCCCGGTTACAGGTTGTAAATCAGGATTTCACATGATATCCATCACATTTTCGCCTGTCCATCGTCATGGTTAGCCGGGTGCATGGTCGTAGGTTTGTGCCGTTGTGAGTGAATTTAAAACACAACTCAACGTCATAAAAAAACTACTGAAAATTACGGGTATTACTGCGCTGATAATCGGGGCAGCCTAAACCTAAATTCACATTTACTCCGCTTTCTCGCTTATTACCTGGATTCAGATTCAGATAGTGTTCATTCAGTCGGTGAGTTGGCTGCACACGTTTTATATGTTTTTCGCGGTGGTGATTATCTTTTTTGCCCTGCTGCCCTCGGTACGGAGTTTTTATAAAAAGTAAGCAAAACATGACGGATATCAGGAGGAGACCTGTCCGTTGTCATTGGTTTGCGGGTATTCGGCAGGTTGCTTTGTGGCGTGATTAGAACCACTTAACGTAACGCATCAGATGAAAACGATTATCGTTCCAACCGACTTAAGCTCCGCCACCGATGCCGCTCTGTTGGTTGCCGTTGGCCTTGCCCGCCAGCCGTTTTGATTATGCGACTATGACAGCCCAGGCAACTACCCAACCACTTACCGGACTGTCGGACGCGCAGGCCGAAGCCGCCCGGCAACAGTCAGGCCCGAACCAGACCGCCAGTGCTGCATCGGGCCGGAGCTGGAAATTAGTCCGGGAAATCGTGCTGGAGCCGATGTTTTTGCTGCTGGCTGCGGCCAGTTTGCTGTATGTGGTGCTGGGCGAATGGCAGGAAGGCATCGTGCTGGGCGTAGCCATGATTGTTGTCGCGGGGATTTCGGTGTTTCAGTCCGTCCGCAGCAACCGCGCCCTGCAAGCTTTGCAGCAACTGACCCAACCCACCGTCTCGGTGCTGCGAAACGGAAAACTCACGACGGTAGCGGTGGAGGAAGTGGTAGTCGGCGATACGGTCTGGCTCACCGAAGGCCAAACCGTGCCCGCCGATGGGCAATTGCTGCAAGCCAACGACTGCTCGGTTGATGAAGCGGTGCTGACCGGCGAATCGGTGTCGGTGGCCAAAACCAATCCCGATACCGACCGTTTTTTTGCTGGTACGTTGCTGGCATCGGGCAGCGCCTACGTGCAGCTCACCGCCGTTGGTGCTGCCACCGAATTGGGCAAACTGGGGCGGTCGTTGCAGGATGTCGAGGTCGAGAAAACCCCGTTGCAGCGGCAAATGAACCAGTTTGTACTCCGCATGGCCTTAGTTGGCTTCGGGGCGTTTGTGCTGGTGTGGGCAATCAACTTCGCGCATACCGGCGAATGGCTGACTTCGCTGCTGCTGGGCCTGACCATTGCGATGGCCGTTCTGCCCGAAGAAATTCCGGTGGCGTTCAGCAGTTTTATGGCCCTCGGAGCCGCCCGGATGGTGAAGTTCGGGGTGCTGACCAAACAGCCCCAAACCGTCGAAAGTCTCGGCTCGGCCACCGTGATCTGCACCGACAAAACCGGCACCATCACGCAGGATGGTATGGCGCTGGTCAAACTGTATGACGGCACCACCAAAACCGTAGTAGGCCTGACCGATACCCTATCAGCATCGGCGCAGGCCGTGCTGGCCTGCGCCCGGTTGGCTTCTGAAACAAAGCCCTTTGATTCGATGGAACAGGCCATTGTGGTGGCTTACGAACGGGCTTTCCCGGCTGAAACCACGCCCAAACCCATCGAACACGAGTATCCGCTGGCGGGCATTCCGCCCATGATGACCCACGTCTATGCAACCGGCACCAGCCCCCTGCGGGTTGCTGCAAAGGGAGCCGCCGAACGCATTGTTCGGGTTTGCCGGTTGCCCAAAAACGAAGCCGCCGAGGTGCTTCGGCAGGCCACCGACCTGGCCACGCAGGGCTACCGGGTGCTGGGCGTGGCCGGCAGCAACTGGACAGGAACCGATTATCCCGCCGGGCAGGACGATTTCGAGTGGTCGTTTCAGGGGCTGGTCGCGCTCGAAAATCCGCCGAAACACAACGCCAAAACCGTCATCCACAAATTCGGGCGGGCGGGGATCACCGTCAAGATGATTACCGGCGATTCGCCCGAAACGGCCCGCGCCATTGCCAAACAGGTTGATATTCCCAACGCCGACCAACTGCTCACGGGCGAGGAGGTTATGGGCCTGTCGGACAAGGAATTAGCCGATAAAATTGGGGCGGTGAATGTGTTTGCCCGGATGTTTCCCGATGCTAAACTCCGCGTGGTACGGGCCTTAAAAGCGGCTGGCGAAGTGGTGGCCATGACCGGCGACGGCGTAAACGACGGCCCGGCCCTGAAAGCCGCCCATGTCGGTGTGGCAATGGGCAAACGCGGCACCGAACTGGCCAAGCAAGCGGCTTCGCTGGTATTGGTCAACGACGATCTCGGCGGCATGGTGAAAGCCATTGCCCAGGGTCGGCGGATTTATCAGAACCTGAAACGGGCCGTTGGTTATATCGTGGCCATTCACATCCCGATTATCCTGACTGTGACCATTCCGTTGCTGTTCGGCTGGAAATACATCAACCTGTTTAGCCCGATCCACATCATTTTTTTCGAGTTAGTGATGGGGCCGACCTGCTCGATTGCCTTCGAGAACGAACCCGCCGAAAAAAACCTGATGCACCAACGCCCCCGCCGACTGACCGACACGTTTTTTACGGCGGGCCAACTGGGCTTCCGGGTGGTTCTGGGGCTGGCCATCTCGCTGGCAACGCTGGGCATTTACTACTACACCATGCAAGCGGGATACCCCTTGGATCGGGTCCGAACCATGACCTTTATGACGCTGGTGTTCAGCAATGTCTGGCTCACATTAGCCAGCCGCTCCGACCGCGAGTCGGTGCTGACCACGTTTCGGCGACCCAACCGGGTGCTGTGGGGCATGGTGGCGTTGGCGGTTGTGGTACCTGCCCTGGCGTTGGTTATTCCCGCCGTTCGGCAATTTGCCCAGTTCGTTCCGCTGACGGGTGCCGAACTGGGCTGGTGCGTTGGCGCATCGCTGGCCGGTGTTGTCTGGATTGAAGGGTATAAACTTTGGCGACGGCAGCAAAAAACGCCCCGCCGTCGCTCACACCAGCGTTAGCGTTTCTTACTTCGGTGCGTTGCTATTCTGCCCAAAATCCAGCCAAGTGCCAGCCCCAGGCCAACGTATCGGCCAACTCCCAACGGGCGGTATCGGGTGTGTTTGGCTGTAATTTCGATGATACCGATTGGCTCAATCATCAGGCCACCGCCCATGCCGCCCCCCGTGCCCTGCCCGTTAGCAAATACGTTGGTTGGCGGTTTGCCTGAAGTGCCATGGCCTTCGCCGTAACCTCCGCCAAATCCCATTTTAACGGTCGCAACCGGGATAATCGTTTTTTGAAAGGCCGGAATCGGCTCTCCATACACTGTTTGAACGGTTGCTCCCCCGATCAAGGATTGGAGTGCCTGTTGAGCATTGATAAGCTTCATTAGATCAGCATTTAAACGTGAGTTCTACTTGCATCAGCCGGTAAGTACCAACGAATAAGGATATCATTCTTCGGTACTTACTGGCTGATTTTATTGGGGCTTTCTGAACGCAACTCCTTGTGCATAATCAGCCCACCCAACCGGCCAGCATTGGCCATCGGTCCGAAGGTGATGAGCGCAATTATCAGGATTAGAACAGGAAGAAATGTCAGTTGCTTTGCCCGTTGCCAGAATAAGGTCAGCAGCGACAACCCACCCGTCAGGTACATACCGATATTGGCCCAATCGGCAGCTTCCTCGTGTTCGTGAAATATTTCCTTGTCCAGCGCATTGATAGACTCTAAATAATGCGCTGCCTGCTCGCCCGTCTGGTTGGTAACACGGCAAAACTACGGGCCTCCCAGGTGCATTACTATGACATCGGTCAGTTGATGACATAATAAATAATGGGTTATTAGCAATCCGGTTGTCATGCCCGTCTAATGACCGAATTGCCCTTGCCAATCAGGATTTTACATGACAACTATCATATCCCTGCCTATCTATAGTCATAGCTGTCTAAGATGCGAACCCGCACCTTTGTCGGGCAGAACAACAATGTCCGGCAAAACCACAAAAACAATGGCATCCGAAATCGCCGATCATCACACAAAAGCCGCTACGCATCACACCGAGGCCGCTAAACATCACACCGAGGCCGCTAAACACGCCGAAGCCGGTAGCCACGAAAAGGCCGCGCATCACGCAACGCTAGCCCATGCCCGCGATGCCCACGCCGACGAACACGCCACATCAGCCGCCAAAGCCCACGCCACAATGCACGGCAAAAAGTGACTGAACGGCGGGCTTCCGCTCTTGTTCTGAATACCGCCGATGGTCGGATTAAGCCATCATCAACCCAGTCTAAAACCAACACAAACGATTATGAAAACGAATGAAACATTACAGGCAGATGTGCAAAAAGCGATTAATTAGGAACCGTTGCTGAACGCAGCCCAAATTGGTGTTACGGCCAAAGACGGTCTCGTTACCCTGTCGGGAAAGGTGGACAGCTACGCCAAAGAAGTGGAGGCCGAAAATGCGGCTAAACGCGTGAACGGAGTGAAGGCTGTGGCCGAAGAAATTGAGGTTAGCTACGGCAGTTCGTTTAAGAAAAACGACACCGATAGGCCGTCTTCGCCAGCGAAGCAGATGCTACTTGCGGCCAGCAAGCCTTAATCCATCTGGATGCGACCTCGGAGATATCCTTAGGAGAAACCTACATAATCGGTAAGGGCAGCAATGGCAGAGCAATCGTGAAATCAGCAGAGCGAGAAACGGTTGGCCGCAGCACAATTGGTGGTGGATTGATTGGTGGATTAGTAGGCCTGTTGACTGGCCCTGTTGGGGCTTTAGTGGGTGGCTCGATGGGGGCGCTCGTTGGCATGACGGAGGATGTACTGGAATCGGATGAAATGGACCGTTACCTTGACCGATTTGCCCAGCGTATCCCAATCGGCAAAACGACGTTGGTCTCCCACCTGTGGGAAGACTCCCGGCTATCTGTCAATACCGCCCTGCAACCATTTGGCGCGCAGGTAACCCGGCTCGACACGGATCTGGAACTTCTGGGTGCTGACCGCCGGGCGGAGGCCGAACTGGACAAGGAAATTTCACAGGACGAAACCTACCTAAAGCATAGTGTCAACGCAGCCAGGGCGGATTGGAAGACCAACGTGGATGAGCTGAAAGCGAAACGGGACCAGACAGGTGAGCGGTTGAAGACGCCGATAAGCCACCAAAAGCAACGGTACGAAACCTGGCTGAGTAGCGAGCGGAAAAAGCTGACCGACTGGCAAGCTGGCATTGCCGCCAATCGGGATCAGAAGAAAAACGAACGGATCGAACACCGAATTGCCGATCAGGAAAAGCAACTGGCTGAGGTGAACCAACACCTTCGGGCCGTCTGAATAACAACAGCCTGGCGTAAAAAAAGTCTGATAAAACAAAAGTTAAATAACTAATTAAAAATCGCAAGCCATGAACCTGACAGAACTATTAAATTGGCGTTATGCCACGAAAGTAATGACAGATGGCATTGTTCCCGAAGAAAAAAATAACGCTATAATCAACGCGACATTGCTTTGTCCAACTTCATCGGGCTTGCAACCTTTTCATATTATTTTGATTAGCAATAAAGAGCTGAAGAGAAAGATACTCCCTATTGCCATGAATCAACCAGCAATTGAGCAGTCATCGCACTTGATGGTTTTTGCAGCTTGGGATCGTTATACCGAAGAGAGGGTTAACAACCATTTTTCTTACATGAATGATCAAAGAAGTATGCCTGATTCAACCACAGATAATTACAGAA
>JBBRUV010000228.1:0-8182 GCA_038247465.1 Cytophagales bacterium | reverse complement strand
TTGCCGTAGGATGTCTGGAGCCACGGTTTCAGGCCCCGGCTGTGGGCATCGTCGATGATGTGATCGAGCCAGGCCCAGTCATAAACGCCCTTTACCTTTTCGGTTTTATCCCAACCCGCCTGCATTCTCAGCCGTTTGATGCCGAGGGGAACGATATAGGTTTTGTACTGATCATAATCGGTAAAATCACGGTCGAGCGTTTCGCAACCGAGCAGCCAGTTCGACGATGCGATCTCGGTTGTGCTGCGGGGCTTTACTGTACCAATCCGGGGTAAGGATATAGAGAAGTCCGTTTTGGCCCGATTGGCTGATGTATCAATTTTTTGGGCAATAACCGTGGACCCCACGCTCACCAACAGCCACGTAGTGAGATAGTAAGCACCGGATAACAAATATTTTTTCATTGGTTTTCAGTTCTTCTGGCTGGCCACCCGGCCCCCTGGATTAATCTGTACGTTCAGCCTAACCGTCGTATTGGCTGGTGATGCCAGCCGGACAACCAGTCGGGTCACACCCGGATTTGGCGAATCCTGCGGGTTGCGAATTGAGCTATGTTAAGCGGTGGTAAAAGAAAGTGCTTCCCCAAACAGGTGGAGAAGCGTTTCTGATTAAATCTATGATGTTCTATGTAATTAACTATCTATAAACCAGCGTATTATGGCACCACTACCGCCGTTGATCTCTTTACGGCATCGGCACTGCCCGTTATGCCGGTGGCCGTAAGCGTTACGGTGAACGTACCGGCTTTGGTGTAGGTGTAAACCGGCGCGGCATCAGTTAGAACCGCCGACCCATCACCGAAATCCCAGGAATAACTCGTAGCATTCAGCGAGGCATTCGTAAACGTGATTTTACGGGTCAGCGTCGCATCCGCTTTGGTGGTGAAGGCGGGAACGGGCTTTAAAATAGCCGGATCGAGCGAGATGACCGTGGTTTTGAGCAACGGATTCACCGTTGCCTGTGCGCTGGCGATGCCCACTCCGATAGCCAATTTCTGACCCGGATTCGCCCGCAGATAGTCCAGATCAATCCGCAGATCGAACGGGGCCGATGTTTTGCCGTTTTCAATTGTGACATTGCCCGGCAACACAAATTTATCGGCGGGTAAGGCGATTGTGCCGATCAGCGTTTTGGCCGTGATGAGTTTGCTGATCGTATCGGCGTTGGCGGCCACCGTGACGGGCAAATCGCCGTCTGCCGACACCCCGCCCCGGAACACACTGAGCGGGATAATCAGCTTTTTGTCGGTCAGATTAACGGTGAATTTATACGCACCGGCAGTGGGCAAACTGGTGATGGTGAACAGACCGTTTTTAGCCGCCGGCATATACAGAACCTGCTGCGGATAGTCGGCTTCGGCCAGTTCTTCGTATTGGCACGAAGCCAGCAACAGACATAAGCTGCTGAACATCAATGTGATTTTGGTAGTATTAACAAAAGAAACCATTTGGTTATACGATTAATGGATGAACGACCGGCAACGGTCAGCCTGACTTACCAACCCGGATTTTGCACCAGCCCTTTCGACGCATTCAACTCACCCTGCGGAATGGGATAGAGGTACATTTTAGGCTCGAAAACGCGCTTTTCCACCTCAACGGGTGTGTATTTGAAGGTCCCGTCAGCGTTGCGGACGATGTCAACACCCATCAGCGGTGCACCTAAGAACTGCGGTCCCTGCTGCCACCGGCGAACGTCCCAGCCCCGATGATCCTCAAAGGCCAGTTCAATCCGGCGTTCGTTGCGGATGCGCTCCCGCATTTCGGCCTGTGACAGCCCGGCGGGCAGCGCGGGTAGGGCAACTCCCGTGCGGGTCCGCACCCTGTCTACAAACGTTTTGATGTCGGCAACACCGGGCGTGGCTTCGTTGAGGGCTTCGGCGTAGTTCAGGAAAATTTCGGCCAGCCGAAACAGATTCCACGATTTTACGCTGGTATTACCCAAGAGAAGGTTCAGGTTCTCGTTGGCGTGTTTTTTGAGATAATACCCTGTTTTCGTAGCGTTTACGATTCCTTTACCATCGCGCCCGCCCGTGAAGCTTTCTACGTTCCGGCCTTTGTAGGGCGTGTTGTTCAGGATGATGTTCAGCCCCAGCCGGGGGTCGCGGTTAGCGTAAGGCGCAGCAGCATGAACCGGATTGTTCCAGTCGAACCTGGTACCGTTAGCCATCTCGTGGGCATCTACCAGGTTCTGCGAGGGCGTGGTGCCGCTGTTGCCGAGGTCGTAGCCGATGGGGTAATTGGCCCGCTCAAACGTGTTATCAGCCGCGTTTCGCCGGGTAAAAATCACTTCCGGCAGGGTGTAGCTGTTGGTAATGAACAGGTTGCGGTAATTGGTATTGAGTACGTAGCCTGTTCCGGCCAGATCAATCACGGCTTTGGCAGCGTCGGCGGCTGCTTTCCACCGCGCTTGCCGGTCGCCGGTGAGGGCAATCAGTTCAGGATTGGCGTATCCGCCAGCCCAGGCGGTTGTGTTGAACAAATCACTGGCCGCATAAAGCAACACCCGGCTTTTGAGCGACAGCGCAGCACCCCGCGTGGCCCGGCCCAGATCGGTAGCCACGTAGGTGACAGGCAAATTGCCGGCTGCCGAGTCACATTCTGCCGTGATATACTGCATACACTGAGCCAGAGTATTGCGCTTCACATCCGCAAAATTATCATCTACCGAATAGATTTTTGTCAGGATTGGCACGCCCCCGTACCGTTTTACCAATTCGAAATAGAAATAGGCCCGCAGAAACCGCGCTTCGTATTTCCACCGCTTTATTTCGGCCAGTCGGGTCAGATACACAGTCTGGGCCGAAGGCGTAGGATCAAGTTTAAACTGATCCAAATCGACGCGGTCCGACTCGGCCAGAAATTGGTTGGCTTTCCGAATACCCCGGTAAAAATTGGCCCACAAGTTTTCGGGGTTATCAATCGCATTCCAGGAGCCGTTGTTGAATTTCTGGACGTTCGAGGTTTCCAGCGTATGCTCTGCTTCATCGGTGGCCGATGCGGTCATGGCCCCGTCAATCTGCAGATAGCCCGCCGGAATATCGGTGTACAGCGACGTGATCCGGTTCAGCGTAAATGTGTATGAAGTATTGACCTGCTGTTGGGTAATGTCAGTGACGAGTTCCCGTTCCAGGTCTTCGCAGCTACTCAGCCCGGCAGCAGCGGCCATCGCCACAATGTAAAAAATACGTTTCATGTCTTGTCTTGTTAGAGGCTGGATTAAAACTGGAGTCTGATGCCCGCGCTAACCGTCCGCAGGGCCGGATACCCACTGCCCACTTCAGGGTCGATATAACCCTCCATCCGGTCTAACGAGAACAGGTTGGTGCCGTTGACAAAAACGCGGGCAGTGGTCAGTCTTACTTTTTCAACGAGTTGCGTGGGCAGGGTGTAGCCCAGTTCCAGGCTGCGCAGCTTGACAAAACTGCCGTCGCGCTGCCAAAAGCTCGAAAAGCGATAGTTGTTCAGGTTGTTCGAGGCCGACAGGCGCGGGTAGGTCGCGGTGGCTGCGGTTTCGGTCGTCCAGCGATCCAGGGCAATGGGGCTTGCTTTGCCGTTGTTCTGGAAGGCGTGGAAATAACTGCCGCCGAAGTAAGCCGTTGTCCCCGTCACGCCCTGAAACAGCAGGTCCAGATCAAACCCACGATACTGAAGCCGGGGATGCAGGCTAACAGTGAGCGTCGGAACACCGGTTTTGCCAATCGGAGCCGAGTCGTTCTGGTCAATGATTCCGTCGCCGTTCTGGTCTTTGTATTTGATGTCGCCGGGTTGCACCGGCGTAAAAATTTGGCGCGGACTGGCCGCAATCTCTGCCTGATCCCGGAATAGGCCCAGGGCTTCCAGACCGAACGGCTGACCGATGGGCCGCCCCGTCGTATATTGATAATCGTACAACCGAATGGCTTCGGCGTTGTCAACAATCTCGTTTTGGGCATACCAACCGCTGGCCTCTACCGAATATTGCAACTGAGCCGTTGATTTGCTGCCATACCGAATCGTAGCTTCAAAGCCGTTGTTACGCACTTTACCCTGATTCAGCAACGGTAACGTTACGCCAATGTACTGAGGAACAGTACGATTGGGCGCGGCCAGAATATCGTAGCGGTTATGGCTGAATATGTCCAGGCTGATGTCCAATCGCTTCGCAAGGGTCAGTTCAACACCGATGTTCAGCTTTTTTTCGCTCTCCCAACGCAGGTCGGTGCTGGCAGCCGCGCCTTCGGCCAGACCAAATACCTGGGCGTTGGTCGTCCCCAGAAAATAGGACGCGCCGTAGGGGTAGCGTTGCTCAAACATAAACCGCGAACCGCCGATCTGATCGTTTCCGACTAAGCCGTAAGAGCCGCGCAGCTTGAGGTAGGTAATGGTTGTATTGTCCTTTAAAAATCCTTCGTTGGATGCAATCCAGCCGACCGATGCCGCCGGGAAAAAGCCGTACCGCCGACTCTTCGGAAAGGCTTCGGACCCCATGTAGCCGAACGAAAACTCGCCGATATACTTGCTGCTGTTGGCGTAGGTGACGCGCCCGCCGACACCAACGTGTTTGTAGGGCAGACTTTGAATAGCCGTCGTCGAGTTGTCGGTGTTGGTATAACTGTCTGAGTTATACATCAATACCGCTGAAACGTCGTGCCGGGCCGCGTTCGGTTTGCCAAACGTCCGGTCGTAATTCAAAAACCCCTGAAACACCACGTTCCGGTACTGATCGGACTCAGATTCGTTACCCACCAATGATGTGTTCTGGCCGAAGCGGGTATAGACCGTGTCGCCCGCGATGCCTTTGGTGGTCGAAAACCGTTCGTACTGTTTGGTCTTGTTGGAGTAGCTCCGAAAAAAATTGTTGAACGATACGGCTACCGACGCACTCAGCCCCTGAGCGAGAAAATCCAGTTGCTCGGTCAGCCGCAGGGTTGATTGCAGCGTCCGGCCATTGGTCGTGTACGAACCCGTTTGGAGTAGGTTGGCCAGCGGGTTGCTCAACGCACTGGTGCCGCCGAAACTGCCGTTCTTGTTATAAATCGGGAAGGCGTTGGGCGGCAGCGTCGCCAGAGAGTTGAAAATGCCGCCCGTAGTGATGCCTGCCGGGTTGGCTTTGTCCTCCACCGAGCCGCCCAGCGTCAGCGAGGCCGACAGCCGTTTGGTCAGGTTGATGTCCACGTTCGACCGGAAGTTGAACCGCGAGTACCGCGAGTTGATGCTCTCGTCGTTCATGTCGCCCGCGTTTTTATACAGGCCGTTGCTTTGAATCGCGTTCAGCAACACGAAGTAGCGAACGCTGCTGTTTCCGCCCCGAAAATTGAGGTTGTAATTGGAAATCGGGGCGGTTTTCTTCAGCACTGCGTCGTACCAATTCACATCGGGATGAAAAAACGGATCGCTGCCATCCTGGTAAGCGGCCAGATCAGCCGGGGTGTAGAGCGGGGCTTTCCCGTCGTTTTTCAGCCCTTCGTTGTAAAGATTGGCGTAGTCAAACGAACCCAGAAACTGCGGTGAGCGGTAGGCCGTGTGAAAGCCCTGCTGCGTACTGAAATTCACAATCAACGGGCTGGCTGTGCCGCGTTTGGTCGTAATCAGTAACACGCCGTTGGCTCCCCGAAGGCCATAAATTGCCGTTGCCGACGCATCTTTTAACAGCGAAACCGATTCGATTTCGTCGGGCGTAAGCTGCTCATAACTACTCTCGTAGCCATCAACCATGACCAGCAGATTGCGGCCCGGCCCGAAGGTATTGATCCCCCGCCCGATGAGTCCGGGCGAATCGGCACCGGGTTCCCCGCTGTTTTGCAACACGGTTAGCCCCGGCAGCCGACCATAGAACGCGCTGGCGAGGTTGGCGGTGAAATTTTTTTGCAAGTCGGCCCCGCTCACGGTGGACAGCGCGCTGCTGATTTTCCAGGCCGGTTGCGTACCGTAGCCAATCGGTGTCTGGTACGATTGCCGGCTCATCGGCATCACCTGTACCGATGAATCTTTGCCAATGCCCTGTGCCTTTGCGGTCGGATTGCCCCCGATTCCCAGCAGCAGCAACACGCCCAATGAATGGTAGTTTTTAATGTTCATAATAGTTCGATGGGGTAAGTTACCAGCCCGGATTCTGGACCAGATAGCCTTTGAATACTTCGGTGTTCTGAAACGGATGCAAATACATTTTGGGCAGAAACGTGCGGACTTCTTTCACGTAAGGCTCATACCGAAACTCGGTGCTGCCCGTAATTCTGAAGATTCTCAACCCGTACATCGGTCCGCGCATCACGCCGTCTTCTTCGGCAATCATCCACCGACGAATATCCCACAACCGCTGTTCTTCAAAGGCCAGTTCAATGGCCCGCTCGTTATGAACCCGCGCCCTGAACTGCTCTTTGGTCAATGTAGTCGGCAATTTGGGCATCCCCGACCGTTGCCGGATCAGGTTCACCGCATCATGCGCGGCCTGCACCGGCCCCTGCGCTTCGTTGAGGGCTTCGGCATAACTCAGGTGCGCTTCGGCCAGCCGGAAAACAATGGCATTCGGCACGGCACTGGCGATGGTGGACAGCACATCGGGAATCAGTTTTTTCATCCACGCCCCTCCCCAGCAGCCATTCGCATTGCGCCCGCCCTGAAACGTTTCCAGCACCGGAAAATCGCGGTTCCAGAAGGAGCCGTTATGGCCGACGGTCTGGGCAAAACGGGGGTCGAGTTCCGAATATTTTCTGTTCAGATCGTTGCCGCCCGCCGTCAAATCCCAGGTCTGGGGCGTACCGTCTTTCTTTTCGTATTTCCGCACGAAATTGTGCAGCACCGTCACCCCGCCCCAGGCTCCCGAAATGGTCGACGGGGTCGTGCCGTACCAGGGAAACTGCTGGCGCGCCCTTGCACCATACACTTTTTCGGCCAGTACGATTTCGGCGTTGTCGCCCTGTTCCCAGACAAATTTGTAGTTTTTGTCCACGCCTTTGTCCGTGATGAGCGAAAACCCGCCCGCCGGCGCCAGGTCAATGGCGGCTTTGGCAGCATCGGCGGCTTTCTGCCAGCGGCTGTTGTCGGCCGTGCCATAACAGATCAGCTTGTTGTTTTCGCCCAGCGACAGATACGGCGTGGCGGTGTTGAACAGCGGACTTGCGGCAATCAGCAGGGTGCGGGCTTTGAGCATCTGGGCGGCCGTTTTGGTAGCCCGGCCCCGGAAGTTCGACGTGTAGGTGGCGGGCAGTAGCGAAACGGCCTCGTCGCAGTCTTTGACGATGAAATTCACGATCTCTTCCACCGAACTTCGCTTCACGTTGGGGGCTTCGGTCGGGTCTAATCGCTTGTCCACGATAGGAACCCCGCCGTAGCGTTTGAGCATCTCGGAATAATTCAGGGCGCGGATAAATTTAACCTCGCCCGTCACCTGATTTTTGTACGGCTCGTCCAGCCCCGGCACGTCGTTCAGGCGTTCCAGAATGATATTGCAGTTCCGAATGGCCGTCCAGCGGATGAAATACCGATAGTCCTCCGAGGCCACCAATCCACCCGATGTGGTCAGGTTGGCATCGTTCCAGGCTTCGGTATGAAAAAACGTTGCCTCGGCTTCGGCCTCGTCCGTGGCGGCTGCATTGATGGTAAACGTCCGGGCGGTCGGAATCAGGGCCGCGTCGTTGTAGGTAAAAATCGAGTGAATCCCGATCCGGTAGGTGCCGGTGATGTAGGTCTCCAACTGCACTCTTGACGAAAAAATGGTGTTTTCGTTGACATCGACGCCCGGTGCTTTATCCAAGAATTCGTTCAGATTCTTGTCGCAGGACGACGCGATCAGGCACAGAAGGCCGCAGAAAATAGTCCTGATTATCAGTTTCATATAGCGTTCAGAATTTGAGGTTAAGCCCCGCGTTGATGGTGCGGGTGAGTGGATACGGTTCTTCGTTGACGATGCCGGTTGGCTGTTCTGGATCGACACCGTCAAACACCGAACTCCAGGTGTAGAGGTTGTTGGCGTTCACAAACAGCCGCGTCGCACTCAGGCCAATCCGGGCCAGCAGCGGTTTGGGGACGTTGTAGCCAAGCTCGATGTTTTTCAGCCGCACATACCGTGCGTTACGGACCCAGTAGGTCGATGCCTGGTAGTTGTGTACATAATTTCCTTCCGATAGCCGGGGAAACACAATCGGCAATCCTTTTTCGTACCGTTCTGCCGACCAGCTATTGAGCAGGTATTCGACCGCGCC
>JBBRUV010000227.1:0-8186 GCA_038247465.1 Cytophagales bacterium | reverse complement strand
TTACCATGAAAAAACAAGTCATCTTATCCGCCACGCTCCTTGTTGGATTACTCGCCTGTGGCACTGATAAAACGGCAGTCAAAACCGCAGAAAAGGAAGTTTTCGCCATCCACGACGAGGTAATGCCGCTCACAATGAGAACGTTTCCGGCGTTGCAGAAACAACTCGATGCCCGCTCAACAGCGTTAGACAGTATGAAAAGTGCGGGCGCACTGAGTCAGGTACAACTCGGCGAAGAGCGCGAGCAAATCGCCCGCATCCGGCGGCAACTGTCTTTAGCCGATAGTTCGATGAATGCCTGGATGGAGGGCTACAACAGCGATACGCTCGAAAAAATCGGCACCAACGAAGCCCTGCGCTACCTCGAACAGGAAAAACAGACCATGACCGCCGTAAAACAACGCACCAACACCGCGCTGACCGACGCAAAAGCGTATTTAAAGGAGTGATGAGTGAATAGCTAAGAATGAAGAACGAACACAAAGTTCCGACGCAATTGGTATCATATCAAACACCGATTGGCTTGTCAATGATTTTATTTTTTCTTGTAACTGCTTGTCAGTCAACGGATAAACTGCCAATTTTGGGCAACCGTGAGGCCGTAGTCCGCAACGTAAACGGTCTGCCCGTGACCGACTCGGTCTATCACACGATTCGTGATTTCGCGTTTATCAGTCAATACGGCGACACAGTTACAAACCATACGCTGGATGGGAAAATTTACGTGGCCGATTTTTTCTTCACAACCTGCCCTACCATCTGCCCCAAGATGAAAACCCAATTGAAGCGGGTCTATGACGAGTTTCGGGGCAACAATCGCGTGGTTTTACTCTCGCACACCATTGACCCCGCCCGCGATTCGGTGGCGGTGCTACGCGAATTTGCCGATAATCTCGGCGTGAAAGACCGGCAATGGCTGTTTGTGACGGGCGACCGCGATACGCTTTACGAGATTGGTGAGAAAAGCTACATGGTTACGGCTCAGGCCGACTCAACGGCTCCCGGCGGCCTGATTCACAGCGGGGCATTCATTTTGGTGGACGCTCAAAAGCACATCCGGGGAATTTATGACGGCACCACCGTTGACGGAGTTGATAAATTAATGGTGGATATAAAGAAATTGGTAGATGAGAAATAGGATCAAAAAGCTCTGTGTTCTCTGCGCGGTCATGCTATGTTCTCTGTGTTTAAATTTCTCCTGCCAGACCGACGAGGAGATAAAACGCCAGAAATATATTACCGAGGGTATTTTGCTTTACCGCACTCACTGCGCCAACTGCCACCAAACCGATGGCAAAGGCTTACAGGCACTGTATCCGCCCATTGCCGGGTCTGATTATTTAGCCCAGAAAGACAGCGTGATTCACCTCATTCGCTACGGGCAGCAAGGGCCAATTGTGGTCAACGGTAAACGCTATAACCGCCCGATGCCCGCCAATAAGCAGCTCTCTGACCTCGAAATTGCCGAAATCGTGACCTATATCTATCATCAGTGGGGTAACGAAAAAACGCTCACCAGCGTAGCCGACGTTAAAAAGGTGTTCCCTGCACGTTGAAAACGCCGGTTGGTTTCCGCATCGAATACTGCGAAAAATCCTGCGTGGCATCTAACCCAATACCAGTCAAGCGTTCGCCAGTCAACCGGCTGAGAACCGCTACGGGTTTTTCGGTATAGATTTTTTTGGTGTTAGGGTTCCAATTAAGCAGGTCAGTGGTCATTTTTTCCTGCTTTATCTTATTGATGACCACCACATTACCCATCACGGTGTATAGATCGGTGGCCCGGTTATATTTTCCCGAATCAGAGCGGAGCGTAGTTACTTCTTCTCCTGTTGGGCCATAAAAAACGACGTTTACCGTCTGCGGGTATTTCCGGTCGTCGTTGGTGAAGCGCAGTTGGCGAGCCGTTGTCATCTTCACCTTTACGATAGCCCGCTCTGAATAGAGCATTTTCACATCGTCTATTTCTTCAATCGGCCCCTGAAACGCCTTTACCGTTTTGGTGGTTTTGGGTTCTTCGCAGGAGAAAAGGAATAGGTATAGGATATATGATATACGATATATGTTTATCCTTAACTTTAACAGTGTTAGAAAGTCTATGGCGCGTTCTGTAAAATACATCATACAACCTACATCATACATTAATCCAGCACCGGCTTTCTAAACCACCAGTCGTTGAGCGATACGCCAAGGGCAATTTTCAGGTATCGTTCCTGCAACTGCCCCCCCGTCAACACGCCACGCTGCCCGCCAACCAGAGCCAGATTAAGCTGATTCACGTAGTAGGCACCGAGCGGCAACGAAAACCCAAGGCTGACATTGGCTTCTCGTATGCGGGTTCCAGCCACGGTGTAAGGTGTTTGAATCGCCTGAAAACCAAGCCGGTACGTAATCAAGTCCCGGTACCGGACAGACGTAGGCTTGGGCGTGTATTCAAGCCCGGCGGCTATAAACCGGCTGTCGCGCAGGTTATCGGTCTGATTCGTTACGCTTCTGAATTGGCTCCAGGTCTGCGTGCCGGCATCAATTCCGACCACCAGCCGGTTGTTGTATTCAACGGTGAAGCCGACCTGTAACTGCTGCGGTAGTGTGGTCAGGCCCGACGGATTACTGACCGTATCAGGCGTTGAGAGCGGTGAACCATCCAGCGAAATCTGCTGATACACGTCCGTTCGGGTTGCACCGATCCGTACCGACGGGTCGTAGGTAGCACCGAGGTTGACAGTTAGTTTTTCGGTGATTTTAGGCCGCCACGAACCGCCAAGTTTATAAACCAGTCCGGTATAATTTACACGATCAGTGCGCGAAACCGCCACATCAGCAGGTTCGCTCGTACCGATGACTGTGCCGCCCACAACGCGGGCATCGGCGGTTTTAACGACGTTGCCAAACAAAAACGAGCCTTCAACACCCACATACACGTTTTTCAGCAGCCGTACACCGTTGGCAAACGAGGCTTTATTGACCCCACCTTTGCCCGAATAACTATTTTGGGCCGTGAAGTTCGTTCCCGGCACTTGCTGAAGTCCGCTCGTGGCATAGTCGGTGTAGGTATAAGGCCGGAGGTTGATGGAGGTTGTCCAGCGCGGTGAAATCGGAAACGCCAACGCTAAGTAGCCGAGATTCAAGCCCGACGACTGTTGGGACTGCGCCCGGCCCGATACGGTCTGCCCCAATTGCTTTGATTGGCCCAACAAGCCCAGTTCAAAAACCGTGAAGCGCGTTCGGCGAGCGAGCAGGGCGGGGTTTTGCAGATTGAGGTAAAACGGACTGGCGTAACTGATACCCACACCGCCCATACCCAGATTGGTAACGGTGGCCTGCCCGTACGATTCGCCGATACCTAAGCCCGAATAAGGCGAATTACCTAAGCCCTGCGCCCGCGCAGAGCCGCAAAAAAGCAGACCGGATAGTCCTGCATAAACAGTTAAACACAGTAACCGTATACTTTTTTTATCTGACATTATAATTTAAAATTCGATTCAACCCCCGCAGCACCAGTTCCGGGACTGCAAATATCGGCCCTTTCAAACGGCTTTCAAACACCGGCGCATCACCCCCGCACAACAGTACCCGCAGAGCCGGGTGTTGGTGTTGGTATGTTTCGATCAACCCGTTCAGCTCAAACAACATCCCGTTCAGCACCCCGCTCGTCATCGCCAGCCGGGTACTCGTGGCTGTTTCAGGCGGCCAGATTCCGGTTGTGGCTGATTGCCAGTCCGCCATTTCGATCAGCGGTAGCCGGGCCGTTTGATTGTGCATAGCCCGGAACCGCATTTGTACGCCCGGCGAAATCAAACCACCCCTGAACGTCGGTTCGGCATCCACAAAATCAGCCGTAACGCACGTGCCGAGGTCTAAAACCAGACATGGCTGCCCCGCAAACAGCGTTGTGGCTCCCACCGCAGCCGCCAGCCGATCCATCCCCAGCGTGTGTGGTGTATCGTAGGCATTACCGATGGGCAACGGTAACTGATTAGTCATCAGCACCCAATCGGCCTGCCCCCAATCGGCCTGCCCCCAGTCGGTCAGCGCGGCCCGCAGGTCGTCGGCGGGACGGCTGGTACTGCTCACAAGTACGTGGGCAGGTGGCTGACCGGCCAGGTGACTATGCAAATCAGCAATTGTGTCGAAATGAGCGGTTTGGTGCAAGGTTTCTCCATTGAACCACCCTACTTTTACCGACGAATTGCCCCAGTCAATGACTACATTCATGGTTACAACGGTTTTTTGTAACCGCGAAATTGCAACCACCCCGGCGATTTAATGAAATTTAACACCTTACCTTTGTTCTATTATGGCAGATTACAAAAATGACGGGTACGATCCCGAAGAAATCCAGGCCCTGCGCGACGAATGTCAGCAAGAAGGTCAGTCGTTCGTTTACGTTGAAGACGACGAGTTAGACGTGTTGGCCGAAGGCGAATGTGAACACATTCAGTTTGTGGGCAAATACGAAGGTACCGACGTGATCTACGATGCGCTGGTTTATACCCTGCGGCTGCACCACAGCAGCATGGTGTATGAGATGGCCGTTGAGCAGATTCAGAAAAGTTTCCCGACCTATCTGCCTCCCGAAGTTCGGCCTGCCAACTACAAGATCACGCCAAAAGACGAAGAAGAAGCCGAAGAAGCCCTGACCGAACTGATCGAGGAACTCGAAGAAACCGAGGCTGTCAAAGTGCAGGAACACGTTGATACTGACCTTGATACCGATTATGGCATTGCTCTTGATGTGTGCCTGAACGTAGAAGAAATTACGGATGAAGTAGTCGAAAACTTCATCAAAGGCTTTAACGCCGGTACGCTCAATTTAGACAAAACACTGTACTCGTTTGCCAGCGACGAGAGCGAAGAATAATCGTTTAACGGTTGAGGTTTAACGGTTAACGTCATTCGCTAAACCTTAACCGTTAAACCTCAAACCTTAAACGAATGAGTAAACCCTTCACCGGAACCCAAACCTACGTTGCCACCCGCGAACTCGCTACGGCGGTAAATGCGGCCATCGCGCTCCAGAAACCACTGCTTATCAAGGGCGAACCCGGCACTGGCAAAACCCTGCTGGCCTACGAAATTGCGCAGTCGCTGGGCAAGCCGCTCTTCACCTGGCACGTGAAATCAACCACATCGGCCCATCAGGGGCTGTACGAATACGATGCCGTGGCCCGGCTTCGCGATTCGCAACTGAGCGACGGACGCGGGCCGACCGGCGACGTGGACGACATCGAAGCCTACATCAAAAAAGGCAAACTCTGGCAGGCATTCGAGAGCGCGGAGCAGGCCGTTTTGCTGATTGACGAAATTGACAAGGCCGACATCGAGTTCCCGAATGATTTGTTGCAGGAACTCGACCGGATGGAGTTCTACTGCTACGAACTCCGCCGAACCATCGTGGCCCGGCAACGCCCGGTGGTGATTATCACCTCGAACAACGAGAAAGAACTGCCCGACGCGTTTTTGCGCCGGTGCTTTTTTCACTTCATCCGCTTTCCCGACCGCGACACGATGCAACAAATCGTGGATGTGCATTTCCCGAATCTGCCCCAGGAACTACTGGCAAAATCACTCGCCACGTTTTATAGTATCCGCGACGTGAAAGCCCTGAAAAAGAAGCCCTCGACCAGCGAACTCGTGGATTGGATTCGGTTGCTGCTTGTGGCCGGGGTTTCTGCCGAAGACCTCACCGACCTCGACGCGCTCAACGAACTGCCGCCGTACCTTGGTGCGTTACTCAAAAACGAGCAGGATACTGATTTGATGACTGCTCTCCGCGCCAAAGGAAAAAGGCCGTATTAATTTGTGGCTGCCGGACGGTTAGTTTTTGTCGTTTGCGGCTTCTGTCAGGAGAATCCAAAACAACAAATGCCATGATGCCTTTTTACCTCGCTTTGCTGCTCATTTCGTCGGCTGCCTGTGCCCAGCCCCCCATTCATTTCAGGATGCAGCGCGTTTCGCTCGAAACCTACGAGTCGGTGGGCGCATTTGACGTGAACGGCGATCAGCAGCCCGATTTAGTGTCGGGCGCGTTTTGGTACGAAGGCCCGGCGTTTATCAGGAAACACCCCATCGGCGAGGTGAAGCGGGTGGGCGAATATTACGATGATTTTTCGACCCTGCCCGTTGATGTCAACGGCGATGGCAAGCTCGATTTTGTGACGGGTGGCTGGTGGAGCGGCAGTCTGCACTGGCGCGAAAACCCCCTGGCGTTCGGGCAGTTACCGGCCAACAACCACACGGCTCTTCCCGAATGGCCCGACCACACGGTAGGAACCTGCGGCAACGTAGAAACCACCCGCGCCTGGGATGTTGATGGCGACGGATACCCCGAATTTGCGCCCAACAACCCCGGTTTTCCGTTCAAATTTTTCCGGCTCAACCGCGATACTGCCGGAAAACCACTCGGCACCTTTACGCAACACCAAATTTATGACGGCAAACAGGGACACGGCTTGGGGTTTGGCGACATAAACAGCGATGGCCGTAACGATTTTGTATTGCCCGATGGGTGGCTCGAAGCACCCCGCCAACCCCTGACCGAACCCTGGGCCTGGCACCCCGATTTTAAGCTCGGCACCACCAGTATCCCCATTATCGTGACCGACGTAAACGGCGATGGCCGCGCCGACCTCATTGCCGGGCAGGGCCACAGTTACGGTCTCGACTGGTATGAGCAACTCCCCAACCGCGCCTGGAAAAAACACGCCATTGATCCCAACCATTCTCAGTTTCATGAAATGCAATGGGTTGATTTAGACGGCGACAAAAAACCCGAACTCCTGACCGGCAAACGCTACCGCGCCCACAACGACAACGACCCCGGTGCACACGACGATTACGGGCTGTATTATTACCAGTGGAACGGCGAAAATTTTGTGAAGCAGGTAATTTGTTACGGGGCCATCGGACAAACCAAAGGCACGGGTATTCATCTGGCCGTTGCCGACCTCAACGCCGATGGGAAACCCGACATTGCCGTGGCGGGTAAAGACGGGCTGAGTGTGTTTTTCAATGAAGGGGTGCAGCCCTGACTGTTTAAAGCCGTCAGCCTAAGCCCGCGCCAACGAACTGCTGTGGGGGTTGCATCGGCAAGGGGGAATTATTTATGACGAAGATAAGCTTACTCCGTTGGGTCAAATCCACGGTTTTTGAGGATATTGATCTTATCATTGACCAGTGGGTGCATATAGATGGTCAAGTGTTTACGACCTTCGGCAATCTCTTTCAGCAACACATGGTATTTCAGCGACAGCACCCTGCGTTTTTTATCCCACGCTACGGCACGTTGTATTAGATCAATCGTCAACGGTTCGGCGGTGGCCGTAATGGCTACGGTGACTGGCGTTTCTTCTGCTATTTCTTCGTCAATACCGGCGAGCAGTTCGGGAGCTTGCTCCGTAATCAGGTCAAGGATGAACTGGCCGACCTGACGTTCCAAATCAGTGAAGCCATGTTTGCCCTTCTTTACTTTGTCGGCAATAGTCAAAGTCGTGTCGCGCTGGTGATAGGTTAGTTGCCCTGTGGTTTTGCCCCACTCGTTAATGGCTTGCCGCGCGTACGGGACGCTTACGTAGCACAGATCACCGATAGCGTTGGGTTTGCGTCCGTACAAGTTTTCTGCTGACCGGAACAGAATGGCTTTGGCGATACTGTCTTCAAAGAAAATATTGGTGGGCTGCATTTCCTTAGCTTTCAGGCCAGTCATAAATACGGCGTAGTTTTTCTGATTACCGCGCATTGCATGCCAAGGCAGGCAGTTCCAGACGTTGACGAATTTGGCTAAATCTTCCTTCACGAAAACCCCGCAAGGAAGCTCCGTCTCTTTAGAGCGGGGAGGAATTGCGGTATTGCGCCCGTGAGGGGCAAAAAGCCCGTGTGTTAGCCAATTACGTAGCAAATAATGCGCCATTCTCTTTCAAATGCGTGATATATTGTGTATCTTTGACTCATGAAGTTAACGGCACAGATACGGCTATTGCCCACCCCTGAACAGGCTTTGGCTTTGCGGCTGACACTGGAACGGGGGAATGAAGCCTGTAATCTGGTTAGTGAATATGCCTTTGAGCATAAGGTCTTTCAGAGTGTAGCTTTGCAAAAAGTCCACTACTATAATCTGAAAGATGCGTTCGGCCTGTCGGCTCAGTACGTCATTCGTTGCCTGTCGAAAGTGTCGGACTCCTACAAGA
>JBBRUV010000226.1:0-8252 GCA_038247465.1 Cytophagales bacterium | reverse complement strand
GGCAATGTGCAACAGGTCTTGTTTTTGTTCTTTGGTGTATCGGTGCGGGCCTTTGCCGAGTTCCTGAATCCCGATCAAAAACAGCACCGCGTTCAGGTCGGCGGGGCGTTTGCCAACGGTGGCTTCTAACCAATCCAGCAGGCCATTCCAGCCGGTTTGTATGTCTGTGTATGTTGTCATTATCTATCCTCTAAATTGCATGATATCAGCTTATTAATTTGCATCGGGGAAGTCCGGTAAGATACGAACAACGACTTAATTACTAAACGCCCGCTATGCGCCAGTTCATACAAAATCTATTTGCCGACTTCATCGAATTAGTTTTCCCGTCGGCCTGTCTCGGTTGCGGGCAAATCATAGCATCGGGCGAACTTGTTCTTTGCACGAATTGCCGATTTGCATTGCCCGAAACTGGCCATCATCGAGCGGGTCAGCAAGATTTGAGCAATAAGTTTGCCGGAAAAATTCCCGTCACGGCAGCTTATTCGTATCTGCACTTTACTAAAGGCGGAACGGTGCAACGGCTTATTCACCGTATTAAATACAATGGCCGAAAAGAAGCCGGGCGAGACGTTGCCCGTTGGTACGGTCACCAACTTGCTGCCGAGAATCAGCTTATTGTAAAAGCCGATATGCTCATTGGTGTGCCATTGCACGAAAGTCGGCTACGGCAACGCGGCTACAATCAGGCCGACTGGATTGCCGAAGGAATGGCAGACGGTTTAGGCATTTTGCACCGGACTGATGTGCTGGTACGGGTAAAGTTTGCGGGTTCGCAAACGCGCCGAAACCGCTTGGAACGCTGGCAAAACGTAAAAACAGTGTTTGCCGTTGCCAAACCCGACGATGTGAAAGATAAACACATAATAATTGTGGATGATGTAATGACAACCGGAGCCACCATTGAAGCCTGTGCCATTGAATTGCTCAAAGCCGGATGCCGGGAAGTGAGTGTGCTGACGCTGGCAGCAACGCGGTAAAACACAAAGCCCGTGCCTGATGTTAGGCACGGGCTTCTTACTAAAACTGTTTGTATTACTGATTTCGGCCTACGCTAATCATTGCACAGCGGAAACCAATGGTGGCCGTTGCCGAATCCTGCGCCAGGAACCGGCGGGTTCCGGGGGCTAGCCAGTAAGCAACATCGCTCCACGAACCGCCTTTAAATACCCGCAGTTTATCGTCAATAATGGTTTGGCTGTCTTTCTTGTTGTAGTTCTTGGCTTCGTCAAGATAGCCATTCCGCCGAACCGGATTCAGGTCATTTACATCCTGATAAGACAGCGGACGATACACGTCCATGACCCACTCGTTCACATTTCCCGACATATTATACAGCCCAAAATCGTTGGCGGGATAATTATAAATCTCCGCCGTAATGATCGCTTTGTCGTTTGAGCGACCGGCAATACCGGCGTAGTCACCCCGCGCCCGCTTGAAGTTTGCCAGCATCTGGCCCTGCTTTTTCCCTTTCTTGGGGTTCCTGACCGACGAACCATCCCAAGGATAGATTCGCTGGTTCGACTGATTTTCGTCTAAATATTGCGTTCCGATGAGCGCCTTGGCTGCATATTCCCATTCTGCCTCGGTTGGCAACCGATATTCGGGTAAAATCAAACCGCTTTCGATGCTTGGCCGGGCTACTCCTGTCGGCGTTGTTGCTTCGGCAAGTGCGGGTTCATCTTTCTTCGATTTCCGTTTCAACGAGAAGCCTTTTTTCTTCTTACCACCTGCATCACCAAGTTTACCACCCTTGCGGGCCAAATCATTGTTGACGGCGTTGGTACGCCAGGCCGCATAATCATTGGCTTGCTCCCACGATACGCCCACCACCGGATAATACCGGAAAGCCGGAAACCGCAGATACTGCGTTACATACGAGTCATTAAATGACAGCGGACTCGCCCAAACCGTGGTATCAGGCAGTGCCTTACTGACAACTTCCGCCGACGAATCGCGCTGGATGGCTCCCAGATATTCGAGGTAATGGACGTTGGCGATTTCGGTTTCATCCATATAAAACGACTGAATAGAAACCGTTCGTTCGCGGTTATCGCGTGAGTTCATTACGTCTTCCTCCAGCGCACCCATCGTGAACCGGCCTCCTTCGATAAAGACTAAGTTTGGCCCACCGTTTAGCCCTTTAAATGATTTCACCTGGAAACCGTCTTTTTGGTTGTAGGCAATTCCCGTCGCCGTACTCGTTTTGCCGGGCTTCACGCTCGTCGGGTTTTTCGACTTACACGACGCTAAGGCAACTACCGCCAGCAGCACCCAGGCCGCCCGTTGTAAATCCGATGGTTTAATCATTGCTGTATGGTTGTAAAAAATTAGTTCTACTCCGTTAATGCGGTTAAAATTCGGTCTAACTCCTCTACCGAATTCACGTTTTCCTGCGTAAAAATCGGTCTCCCTTTGGCTTCTTTGAGCGAGAATATCCGGGGGTTTTTTTTGAGATAGTCAATTACCTTGCCAAAGCCATCAGAGTTAAAGAAGGCTTCTACGGCTCGATTGTTCTCGTTAGAAACGAAGTAGCCTTTGAGAATATTATTTTTGAGCGTCAGCTTCTCCAAATGCAGTTTCTCGGCTTTCCATCGCACGTTAACCATCTTAATCAGATTCCCAACTTCGGTTGGCATCGGCCCAAACCGATCCAGCACCTCCTGCCCGAATGCTACCAGTTCTGCTTCGGTTTTAATGTCGTCTAAGCGGGTGTACAACGCCAGCCGCTCCGAGATATTTTGCACATAGCGTTCAGGGATGACAACCGGCAAATCGGTTTCAATCACGGTGTCGGGCAAACTCAGGTTCAGGTCGCCGGGCTTGGTCTCAAACATATCCTTAAACTCGGTCTCGCGGAGTTCCTGCACCGTTTCGTCCAAGATTTTATGGTATGTGTCGAAACCCAGATCGTTAATGAATCCACTTTGTTCAGCTCCCAGCAAATTACCCGCCCCCCGAATATCAAGGTCGCGCATGGCGATTTTGAAGCCTTCGCCCAAATCAGAAAAGTCTTCGAGGGTTTGCAGCCGTTTGCGGGCATCAGTCGAAAGCGTTGACGGAGGGGGTGTGAGCAGATAGCAAAACGCTTTCCGGTTCGACCGCCCTACCCTACCCCGCATCTGATGCAGGTCTGACATTCCAAAATTCTGCGCCGAGTTAATAATGATGGTGTTCGCGTTGGAAATATCCAGCCCCGACTCGATGATATTGGTCGAAACCAATACATCGAAATCACCTTCGATAAACCGCGTCATTACTTTTTCGAGTTTATTGCCTTCCATTTGCCCGTGCGCCACGCCGATTCGGGCATCCGGCACGAGCCGCATCACCAAACTGCCGATACTCTCGATGTCTGTCACACGGTTATGTACGAAAAAGACCTGCCCCCCGCGCCGAATCTCGTAGCTGATTGCATCACGCACCAACGCTTCGTTAAAACTATGCACCTCAGTTGTAACGGGTTGGCGGTTAGGCGGGGGCGTGGCAATGACCGATAAATCCCGCGCACCCATAAGCGAAAAGTGCAACGTACGCGGAATAGGCGTGGCGGTGAGGGTCAACACGTCCACTTCAACGCGCATTTCTTTCAGGCGGTCTTTGGTTTTCACGCCGAATTTCTGCTCTTCGTCAATCACCAACAGCCCTAAATCTTTGAATTTGATGTCTTTATTCACAATCCGGTGCGTACCAATGAGGATATTTATATGTCCTGATGATACTTCTTTCAGGATTTCTTTGGTTTGGGCCGCCGTGCGAAACCGGTTGATATAGTCAATCTTAACCGGGAAATCGCTCATGCGTTCGCTGAAGGTTCGGAAGTGCTGCATCGCCAGAATCGTGGTTGGCACCAGAACGGCCACCTGTTTGCCATCCGTCACGGCCTTAAACGCGGCCCGAATCGCAATCTCAGTTTTGCCGAAACCTACGTCGCCACAGACGAGTCTGTCCATCGGGTGTGGGCGTTCCATGTCATCTTTCACGTCGTTGGTGGCTTTGGCTTGGTCGGGCGTGTCTTCGTACATGAACGATGATTCGAGCTCAACCTGCAAAAAACTATCCCGACTGAACTGAAATCCCGACGATGTCCGGCGTTTGGCATAAAGCGCAATCAACTCGCGGGCTATATCTTTAACCTGCTTCCTAACCCGCGATTTCTTGTTCTCCCACTCCTGCGAACCCAGTTTACTCATCAACGGCGGGCTGCCTTCTTTGCCGCTATACTTTGCGATTTTGTGCAGACTGTGAATACTGACGAGCAAAATATCATTGTCGCGGTAGATAAGCCGGATGGCTTCCTGCACTCCGTCGCCAACCGGCACCCGTTCCAGCCCCGCAAACCGCCCGATGCCGTGATCAATGTGCGTCACAAAATCGCCGGGTTGCAGCGTTTTGAGTTCGCGCAGGGTTAGGGCTTTCGATTTCGAGAACTTGTCCTGAACCTTATATTTAAAATAGCGGTCAAAGATTTGGTGATCGGTGAAAAGAACAATTTTCAGCGTTTCGTCCGTAAAACCCTCACGCAAACCAATGTTCAGCGGCTGAAATTTCAGTTGTGGGTCAAGTTCTTCAAAAATCACGCGGAGCCGTTCGAGTTGCTTCTGCGACTCGGCGGCAATGATGTTTGTAAACCCTTTCGACTGATTTTCGGCCAGATTATCCACCAATCGCTTAAAGTCTTTGTTGAACGAGGGCTGAATTTTCGATGGGTAGCTCAGTTTATTTTCGGTCTTGAAATAGACCTTTCGGCCAAACTCCACCGTCCGCATTTCCTTCAACTGATTCAGGAACGACCGGCGCGTCTCGAACAAATCCGTCGGATCCATTACAACCTGCACCCCACCCTTGCTACCCACCGTAGCCTCAAAACTCTGTTCAACTTTCTCGAAACACGTCTCGATCATCTCAAGCGTGAATTCCACGTCTTTGGCCCAAACGGTTGCGGTCTTGGGCAAAAATTCCAGAAATGGCTGCCGGATTTCCTGCGTGAGTTTAGTTTGAATATTCGGAATGATGTTTACAAACTCGGCATCGCCGGTCGAAAGTTGTGTTTCGGGGTTAAACGTGCGGATGCTTTCAACTTCATCATCAAACAAGTCAATCCGGTACGGAAACTCGCTGGCAAACGAAAACACGTCAATAATGCCGCCTCGGACCGAAAACTGCCCGGCTTCATAGACAAAATCGGCCTTCTCGAACTCGTAATTTTGCAAGAGTTCGGCCACAAAATTCACGTCGAGTTTTTCGCCCACCCGTACCGTGAGCGTGTTGGCTGTCAGCGACCGTTTGTTAATGACTTTTTCTGACAAAGCCTCCGGGTAGGTTACGAGCAAAACCCCCGCTTTTGGCGCGGGGTTAAGTTTATTCAGCACCTCGGCCCGCATCAGAACGTTGGCATTTTCGACTTCTTCGTACTGATACGGTTTCTTGTATGACATCGGAAACAGCAGCACCTCGGCCCCGCTCCCGGTTGCGCCAATCAGGTTTTGCAGATCATTAAAAAAGTAGGATGCCTCGTCGCGTTCGGTCAGGATAAATAAGTGCGTACCGCCCGTAAGTTGGTACAATGCTGCCGCCACTACTGCATCAACGCTACCCTGCATTCCCTTAATTTGAAGCCGTAGCAAGTCATCGGTTTTGCGGGTAAGCGGCTCGGCGAGCAGTTTTATGAACGAATCGTCGGTGTAAAGTTTGAGTAAATCAGCTGGTTTCATCAATCAGGTTGTGTGCGCGCCATGAACACCAAAAACCGCAGAAGGGGTTCTTCGGCGGTTACAAAAGCAACAGCAAGGCGCGGGGTTTTGTTCGGTAGGATCAGGACTCGTTGCAACGTGTATGCTCGACTCTGTGTCAATAGAGGTAATTTGATGCCATGAGATTCATTTGCTCAAAAATTTCACGAGGTCATCTTTACTCTCGCCAACTGTGATGAATTAAATCTGACATCTCAGCATTGACAAAATCTACCGGAACATGGGCGTGTTGGGCTATCTGTTTAGCCACTATATCAGAGTCTTCGGCTACCAAATGTACCTATTTATCAATAAATAAAATTTTTTAGGCTACTTCCTCAAACCCAATCCCTTCTTTTTCAAGTACTTGCCGGATGCGCAAGCTATCCTGAAACACGATAACCAATTCTTTGGAGTCGGTCAGTTCGTCGGCTTCCACCCATTTCCAGTCTTCGGCAGTAGCATCGAGCATATTCAGCACTGAGCCAAATTTAGCCGGGTCACGTTCGCGGGCAACGAGGTCAGTCGTGTTCGTGAAATACAGCACAATTCGCTCATCGTCAAGCCATTGCAAATCGTTGAGTGCGTCATTAAGTGCGTCAAGGTTGAAACCGAAATCAGGGATTTCCAGGACATCAGCCATTTCCTGATAAAACTGCCGGAGTGTATTGGCTTTTTGCCCGTCTATGTGGGCCACAAACCAATCGGCGAAACGGTCGGCAAGTTGATTTTCAGAAGATGCGACGATGAAGTTCATTTGATTTCGGTAAAGGTGTTGTAGTGATCGGCGGTGAACCAGGCCCGACCGTCAGAGCCGGTAACGAGCCGTTCGGTTCCCCGGTTGCGGCCCCGTTTTTTGGCGTTTACGTCCCACTCCTGATAGGCAATTCGTCGGCCCGAAATGTCTTGGCGGGGCAGGTGGTTCTCAAAATTCCCAAACCGCCGGCCACCCACGTATCCATTTTTCGGCTGTTTATTCTGCCGGACATAAGCGAGGAGACTGTAAACTTTCGCCGGAATCCCCGACGACGATACCATTTGCTGATCATTGCGGAACCGCCCCTGCTCATCAGCCTGAAACTGGCTTCTCTGGTCTTGGTTTCGGCGCTTCCGGTACTGTTTTTTCTCTTGGCCCTGACTCTGCCGGTCTTGGTGATTTTGCTCAAAACCAGACAATTGATGGCTTTTTTGGCGAGAATCGGTCTGACACGATGGAAATGACAGCCAGCCAATCAGGAGCGAGATGATAAACAGAAACGGTCTCATTGTAGTGGTTTAAAAACTCCGCGTCCTTTGCGTACAACTCCGGGACCTCTTCGTTTGCCCAATTTAATTCAGCGAAAATAACGGAATCCGGGCAGCAACCATGTTATGAAACATTAACTCGGTAATATCGGGAGTCATGTATTTGATGAGCGGAAAATCGGCAATAGCCTCGTAAATCTCCAGTTCCGAATCGGCTTTCATAATACACCACAATTTGGAACGGTCAATAGACAACGAATATGATAAGATTCGTCCCTGCTCCATCAATTCGTTGATTTTCAAGCGTTGCGCCGGTATTCGGCGCATAAAGTAGTCGTCCATCTCGGCGATGTCGAACTCAATCATAAACTGGCTCATATAGAAACTATTCGTGGTTTGCAGTTCGTGGTTTTGCGAACGACAAACCACGAACGACAAACCCATTTTTGTTAGGCAATCAGCGAATTAACAACGACCAACTCGTCTTCGTTGATAGAATGTGGAAAATTCGGGTAAAGTTTCATCGTCACGTTGGCTCCGAGACGGTCAAACACAGCGGCTGATTCTTCAACGCGGGCCTTCGGAATATGCGAATCACGGTCGCTGCAACCAAGAAAAATGGGCGTTTGTGCCAGGTCTCCTGCATAATCACGGAGCGTTTCTGGCGGGCCAATTAAGCCGCCACTTAGCCCGAAGACACCACCATAAGTCGTGGCATTTCGTGCCACAAATTCGAGCGTTAGGCAGGCTCCCTGCGAAAAACCCAACCAATAAATTTGGGTAGATTTAACATTAAAATCTGCCTGTAATCGTCCGTGAAGACTGCCCAACACGGTCAGTGCCGACGATAAATATGGCTCGTTTTCAGACATCGGAGCCATAAATGAATACGGATACCAGGTGTTGCCGGTGGCTTGCGGGGCTACAAACGCAAAACCATCAGCGTTAAAATGCTGACAGAGCGACAGAATATCCTGCGCCGAACCGCCCCGGCCATGAACCAGAATCATGACCTTTTTAGCTTTTTCGAGCGGGAGTCCCACGGTAAGAAAATTGTTGGAATTATGTATCATGGTTTTTCGTAAACCTTTATTTCACTGTTATCACAGGCAAACCCGCTTCAATCTGCGCCCGGCGCGGCTCAATCCATTCGGGCAATTTCAAATTTTTGCCCAGTTCAGCAAGCGGCTCATCAATGGCAAAACCCGGCGGGTTTGTGGCAATCTCAAACAAGATTCCGCCCGGCTCCCGGAAATAAATGCTGTGAAAATAGTT
>JBBRUV010000225.1:0-8290 GCA_038247465.1 Cytophagales bacterium | reverse complement strand
TTCGTAAGCTATGATTATCGCTTTTTTTAAAGAGTGTTTCTAACTCTGTTCGTTCTGATTCTTTCAGAACTGGTGTATTGACTCGGCCCATGAAGGCGAAAGTACAAAATAATGCAGACTATTTGTAGTGAAGTACTTATTGCCATTCAGTCTCTACTATTGGTATCAATTTTGCCAGAGGCTTCGGGCCATTGCCGGGAGGGGTCATTCGCGATAGTTATGCAACCTTACCCATTACCACAGCCGATGGTAGCGTACAATCAGTGGCTTCGGGGAATTGGACAATGGCAAATACATGGGTTTGCGGGCAGGTGCCAAACGTCATTCACGATGTAACAATCAATAGCGGCAATGCCGTACAACTAAACAACGGCTCAGAAGCTAAATCACTGAATATTAACGGCATTCTTGATTTATCAACCATCAATTCAACTATCAATATCAAAAACAATTAACCATGAAAAAGGCACTACTACTCACCATTCTTTTACTCATTTCGGTCTCGGCACATCTGATGGCCCAGCAAATCAACTTCAACGGTATCCGGGTTATGCACACTACCGGGGTTTACAATATGTTTCTGGGTGTTGGCACCGGGCAATCGAACACAGGAGCGAATAATACTTTTCTGGGTATTGGTACGGGGAAGGACAACACGGCAGGCAACGAAAATACATTTGTCGGAACACTCACCGGAGCGTCTAATACCACAGCCACCAACAATGCGTTTGTTGGCAGTTATTCAGGGTTCTCAAATACGACTGGAAACCATAACGCCTTTTTTGGCAGTTCTGCCGGTTACTCCAACAAGACTGGTGACGGCAATGCCTTTTTTGGTCGTGAAGCAGGACTCTATAACACAACCGGCTCTGCTAACGTGTTTGTAGGCCGTTCGGCGGGCGGTTCAAATACGATTGGAGCCGATAATGCTTTCATAGGCTCCGGTGCCGGTTCGTCCAATACGGAGGGGTATAGCAACACATTTGCAGGCCGTAGTGCCGGTCAGTTTAATAAAACAGGCCGCGACAATGTATTCTTGGGGACTTCTGCCGGTTTACTCAATGATATAGGTTCCGGTAATGCTTTTGTGGGGTCAGATGCAGGTGTTAGGAACACAGGCAATCTCAACTCCTTTGTTGGTTTTTTGGCTGGGCAGTCTAATATCAGCGGCTCACAGAACACTTTTTTAGGATTCAAGGCAGGGGCAAACAATCAATCAAGTGGTAAAAACACCATGGTTGGTTTTCAAGCTGATGTAAGCAATCTTAGCGTTACCAATTCAGCCGCCATCGGTGCCAACGCCCGTGTTGCCGTCAGCAACGCCATTGTTTTGGGAGACCCCACCAACACCAGCCTGAATGTCGGCATCGGTACCGACTCCCCGCAGTTTCCACTCGATGTGCGAGGCATCATTAATATGCGCGGGCCGGGCGGCAAACTCAAATTCAGCGCGTTACAAAACCTTAACCTTCGCAACAGCGCAACAGACCAGTTTTTGACCGTTGACGAAAACGGCGAAACCCTGTTGGCCCGCTACCGCCTGACCATCAATAACGCCAACGAATGGAGCGACCATGTATTTACCCCCACCTATCAACTGCGCTCATTGGCCTCGGTAGCGGCATTCGTGGGGCAGCATGGGCATTTGCCGGGCGTTCCGTCGGCAGCCGAAGTCGTTCGGGAGGGGGTGGACATCGCCAAACTCAACGCCACGCTGTTAGAGAAGATCGAAGAACTGACGCTCTACAGCATTCAGTTGGAGAAAGCCAATCAGCAGCAACAAGCCGACATTGACGAGTTGAAACGGTTGGTGAAGCAAATGTTGAAGAAATAGGAACAGAATTAATTCCCCAAATCACGTTTAAGACGTTCGATGAGCGTGAGACTCAAATCTGTGCTTTCAGCTACGAATTGAACCGACAGCCCGGCTTGCAACAACTTTTTTGCAATCTCAATGGCCTTGTCATTTTCAATCTTGGCAATCGTGATTTTGGCAGCTTCCTTGTTTTTGCTTTGAGCGCGTTCTTGTGGAGTCAGGTTTTCAAAACTAATCAGGTCTGCCGCCCGGCTGATACCTTCGTTATTTCGGTTAATATTAGCCTGTTCCGGGTTGTGGATAGATTCGTAGATCAGCGTAAGCCAATCCCGAATAGCCGGGGGCGTGTCGCCGTTGGGGTGGTTGGGATTCAGGCAGACTAACTGGTGGCCGTATAAATCGCGCTCTTCACCGGCCAGCGTTTTCGGGTTCAGTTTAAGCAATAATACCTCGTCTTTGATGGGCTGTCCGTTCTTTTCGCTAATTGAGTATGGAGCGGTAAGCACTACAATCAGATAAACCGTTTGATTGATACCATAATCTCTTGACCGTTTTTGTTGCTCTGCGATTACCATTAAAAAATAATGCAGGAAACGGTCAAAGTTATGGTCGTATTCAATGCGCTGAATTTCGATAACAATTCTCTTATCAACTGTCTCCGCAAAAATGTCAAGTTCGAAGTCTATATAGCCAATCTTCGGGTCGAACTTTTTTTCGGTCTCGATTTTATCTATATCAATGTCAATTCCCAGAATATCGCGCACGAAGGCCTTAAACACGATTTTGTCGGTGAATGCTTTTTTGAAAATGACTTCATTGTCTAAGCTACCTAATGTCATGATTTATGCTTTTTCTTATCGCCAAAGGTACTGAAAAGCCCAGCGACAGTCGGTATCGAAACAAAACAGCCCAGCATTTCCTGATGCCGGGCTGTTTGCTATCAGACCAGTTGACGTTTTACAACGCGAAGACTTTTTCACTCACAATCGTCAGCACTTCGGTGTCTTTCAGGCGATGCGCCAGGCCGAGGTTTTTCGGAATTTCGTAGTGGAAGAAATATTTCATGGTATGAATTTTCCCCTCGTAAAACGCTTCTTCTTCGCCCTGCGGGTTTTGGGTCAGCAGCGTTTGTTTGGCAAGCGTAGCCTGTTTGAGCCACTGCCAGCCGATGCAGACATTCCCGAAAAACTCCAGAAACAGCGTTGCGTCAGACAAATAACGTTCGGTTTCGCCGTTCATGGCAAACGGTACAAGGGCGGCAAATACGTCCTGCACCCGCGCTATTTCGGTCGTCATCATGTCAGCGTAAGGCCGGAGTTCGTCGTAAGTACTGGCTTCGGCAATGGTTTTGTTGATCTCGGCAAAGAGCAACTGTGGAGCCTTTCCGCCCTTCATGGTAAATTTGCGGCCCAGCAAATCTTGCCCCTGAATGCCGGTGGTGCCTTCATAAATTGGAGTGATACGGATGTCGCGGTAGTATTGCTCCACCGGGAAATCCTCCGTAAAGCCGTAACCACCAAAGGTTTGCACAGCCGCGCTTGTGGCCTGAACACCCATCTCCGACGGGTAGGTTTTGGCAACGGGCATCAACAAATCGAGCATCAGGAAGGCATCTTCTTTCTCCTGCCCCTCCAGCACGTGGCTCAGGTCATACAACCGCGACACTTCGAGCAGCAACGACAGCGATCCTTCAACAACGGCTTTTTGAAACAACAGCATCCGGCGCACGTCGGGGTGATTGATAATTGGCGTTTGGGGCGCGTCGAGGTGATTTTTCTCACCAAGTCGGCGGCTTTGGGGCCGTTCTTTAGCGTATTGCAGAGCCGCGTGGTAGGCCGCCGTTGCAATGGCCGCGCCGGTCATGCCGACACCAATCCGGGCTTCGTTCATCATCTGAAACATATACGGCAACCCCTGATGCGGCTGCCCCACAATATAACCCACGCAATTGTCGTCGGTGCCCATTGTCAGGTGCATGGCCGGCACACCCTTCTGCCCCATTTTATGGTACACCCCGGTTGATTGCACGTCGTTATCCACAAAACCACCGGGCGACGCTTCGCCGTTGCCATCAGGCCGGTGTTTGGGCACGACGAAAAGCGAAATACCCTTTGTGCCTTTGGGCGCACCGTCAATTTTGGCCAGCATCAGGTGAATAATGTTGTCGCAACCGTCGTGGTCACCGGCGGAGATAAACACTTTCTGGCCTTTGATCTTGTAGGAGCCGTCGGCTTGCGGGCTGGCCGACGTAACCACGTCTGACAGCGACGACCCGGCTTGTGGTTCGGTCAGGGCCATTGTGCCTTGCCATTTGCCATTCATCAGGTTCGGCACGTAAAAATCCTTCAGTTCCTGCGAACCGAAGTTGATGATGAGGTTGGCCGCGCCGGAGGTTAAGCCCGTGTACATCATGCCATTGTTTGCCGCCATAATGATGAAGCCAAGGCACGAGCCAACGAGTTCGGGGAGTTGCTGCCCGCCGTCGTCAAACGAGAACCCGGTTCCGATGAGGCCATTTTCGCCCATCGCCCGGATGTACTCGTGAACCTTGGGATGCACTTTCACCTGCCCGTTGATGAGTTCGGGTTGGTTTCGGTCCACCTCTTTCAAATACGGAAAAGCCAGTGTATCAGCGATGTAGGTCATGGCCTCAATCGCCTGGTTGAACGTCTCGCGGTCGTGGGCCGAGAAGCGCGGGTATTGCGTGAGTTCTTCGGCCCGGAATTGCTCGTGGAGCAGGAATTGGAGGTTGCGTTTGCTAAAATAGGTTGACATAGAGAAAATTGTTATGCGTGCATACGGTTCGGTAAAAATACAGGGAGTTGATTGAATAATACTACCGCCCAAAAAAATATCTGTTACCTTTCGTCGTTTTTTAAACGTTTCACCACGCAACGAGTCAAATCTGCGTAAATCATTAAAACAACCATGAAAAAATCAATTGCTCTTCTCGTCGTTCTGTTCTCGACGCTCACGTTCGTTTTTGCTCAGAACCCACCGGCCAGCCCGCGTGTCACGGCAGAAAGCCCAAACAAAAACATTGTTGTGAAGTACGGCCAGCCCTCTAAAAAAGGCCGCATGGTGTTTGGCGGTGCCAGCTCGAAAAGCATGGAGAAATACGGCAAGGTGTGGCGCACCGGGGCCAACGAAGCCACCGAAGTGACCTTCACCAACGACGTAATGGTTGGCGGTAAAATGGTGAAAGCCGGTACCTATACTTTGTTCACCATTCCCGGTGAGAAAGAATGGAGCGTCATTCTAAACAGCACACTCGGCCAGTGGGGTTCTTATGAGTACGACAAAATCAAAGGGGCCGATGTTGCTAAAATCAGCGTTCCTGCTGCCAAAACGCCCGCTACGGTTGAAAAGCTGACCATTACGCCCGCCAACAACAGCATCGCTATTGCCTGGGATGACGTAACGGTTTCGATTCCGGTGATGGTGCACGGCAAGTAATTCACTCGCCTATACCACCTAAAAACGCCACATCCGGCTAGAATCTCTGGCCGGATGTGGCGTTTTTAGGTATCGCAAAAACCTTTAGGGGAGCAACACCCGGTCTATCACGTGAACAACCCCGTTGGTGGCCGTAACGTCACGAATAATCACGTTTGATGCATTGGTTCCGTTGCCCGTGCCGGTTACGGTTACGCCCGCACCCAGATTAATCCGAACCGTATTGGTTGCGCCAAGCAGCGTAGCCGGTGTGAGTCCGTTGCTCAGTAAGGGCGAGAACACCCGTCCGCTCACGACGTGGTAGGTCAGGATGCGGGTAAGTGCTGCGGGTGTAGCGGCATTGATGGCCGACGCACTGAAACCCGCCGAAATAAACGCTGCATTGGTAGGGGCAAACACCGTGATGGCTGTTGGGCTTTGCAGTGCCGACGCTACGGCCGCACCGGCCCGTGTTACAGCCGCTACGAGCAGGCTAAAGTTCTGGGGTTCAGCAATCGCCGTCTGCACAATGTCGCCCGCAGGAGGAAACAATACGCGGTCAATCACGTGAATAACACCGTTGTCGGCAGGCACGTCGGCGGTGGTTACGCGGGATCCATTCACCGAAACGCCAGTGGCCGTTTTGGTAATATACACGGTTCCGTTGGTAGAAAGCAGAGTGGGCTGTGGGGTGTTGGTAGCCGTTGGGATATTGGCTGCCGGTATCCGCGTGTTCAGCACATGGTATTGCAAAATGGCCGCGAGTGTGCTGACACTAACTGCGTTAATAGCGGCAACATCGGGAAAGCCCGAAGCGCGGAAGGCCGCGTCGTTGGGAGCAAACACGGTGATCGTACCCCCCCGAAGCGCATCGGCCAGCCCCGCCCGCGTAACAGCTGCCCGCAGAATGGTGAAATCGTTGTTTTTCAGTACCACATCGGTAACAGTGTTTGTTTCTGGCTCATCTTTATTGCAAGAAGTGAACAGAACAACGGCGGTTGCCAGGGTCAGTGCGCTGGCTGCAATTTTATTAATGAATGAAGTAAAAATCATCTTGTTTTAGAAATTTGGAGAAGTAAACTGAAACACTGTCTGAAACTTTCAGGCATGATAGCAAAACTACCTTTTCTGTGCAACTGTTCAACTTTTGCGCAAAAAGCCTCCGCAAAATTTATCTATCGGTGAGTAATAACCGCCACTTCAGCCAGCACATAGGGCGTGGTTTGACTGGCCCGCGTTCGGTAATTGATAAATGGCCCGGTAAGCTGCGTGACGTGATAATACGCAAACGTTTTTATGGGCTTCACCCGGAAACCCATCGTTCGGAGGGTGTCGAACCGTTCGGGCGAGGCCCAGACCAGCGCGGGTCGGGCGGTGGCATCGGCGCGGAGGGTGTCGGGGTTGCGCCAGTAGTGATAAGGCTGATCGAGGTAAAACTCAAACGTGTGCGAAAAGTCGCGGTACATCCCGGCTTTCTGGCCCTGCGCAGTTAGTTCGGGGTGGGCGTTTAGGTAATAAGCCGCTTCGCCCCCGGCCTGATACGGCAACAGATTTGGATACAGAAACAAGTTATAAAAACCCAGAGCCAGCACTGCCCCGCCAACGGTTCGGGTGATTAGTCGCGTTAATGTGTCGCCCCGAAACGAC
The DNA here is from genome assembly GCA_038247465.1 of Cytophagales bacterium. GTDB lineage: Bacteria > Bacteroidota > Bacteroidia > Cytophagales > Spirosomataceae > JBBRNH01. Next base: position 1,392 of record JBBRUV010000225.1, on the reverse strand, counting down.
CAGAAAACCGTAGCGACAACCGCAAAAACGACCCAAACCACAGCCCAGAGCAGTGGTTCAGGCCGGAAAAACCAAATCAGCATACCAACGAATGCCCCCAATAAGATCACCTGGATGGTTTGAACCATAAGCCACCTGCGCTGTGCTTTTTCGGACAGATTCACCAGAAACCACGCCGTAACGATGGCAAAAAATGGGAACACAATATTGGTATAGTGCGGCAACTGAAACGCCGAAAACGAAAACAAGACCACCGATGCCACACTGCCCGCGAGGGAGACGTATTCAGGTAGTGGCTGGCTGCTGGTGGTTTGTGGCTGCTTACCGATAACCGATAACTGCTTACTGATAACGGACAACTGCTTTCCGATACCCGCATACAACAACAACGCCCAGGGCGCAAAAGCCCAAAGCAGCGTATGCGAAAAGAAGAACTTATCGCCCGAACCTTTGATTGGTCCGGTGTTGAAAAACCGCCCGAACTGACTGTCCCAGTAAAAAAACTGCACCCCCGACACGCCCGTTTTACCAAAAACTACCTTCTCCGGGTGCGCGTCGAACTGAACGTATAACGCATAGAGTTCGGGCGATGAAAACAGCAATGTGAGAGCAACGGCGGCATACCAACGCGGTTTGAGCAGTTCACGCCAGTTTCCGGTAACCAAAAAATGGACCACCAGTCCGGCTCCAATTGGCACGAGCGTAAATGGCCCTTTGGTCATCAGCGCACAGCCAGCCCAGAACGCGCCGAGCCATACGTCACTCCTGCCGCTTCTCCCCCTGTTTAGGGGCAGTCCGATGGGTCGGCGGGGGGGAATACTGGCTCGCAAAAAATGAAACGCGCTGGCAATAATTTGGCCCGTCAGATACGGTTCGGCCCGCACGTCGTTGTTCGAGATTACGCCGTGCAGGGCCGTCAGCAGCACCAGTACCGCAGTCTGCGCCACGAGTTCGGAATACCAGAGCCGGGCAAATTGCCAGGTGTACCAGACGCTCAGAAACGAGAACAACAGTGCGGGGAGTTTGTAGGCAACTGAATTGATGCCGAAGACCTTCATGCTCAGAGCCGCCATCCAGAACGGGAAATGCGGTTTGTCGAGCCAATCGGCTCCATCCAACCGGAGGTTCACAAAGTCGTTGGATTGGGCAATGGTTTTGGCCAGTGTGGCATACAAGGCTCCGTCGGGTTCGAGAATCGGAAAGAGCAGACCGAGGGCGTTGAGGGCAACGCCAACCGCTACAAGCGCAGTGAAAAACGGGCGGGAAAGCGGCAGAGGTTCGTTCATTCAAGGCCTTTTCATAGAAAAAGAGCCTATCTGTTCTTGGCGTATTTTTGTGTTGGAAACGTCAATACAATACCAAGATGATAGACTCTAAAAAAACGAAATTGCA
>JBBRUV010000224.1:0-8318 GCA_038247465.1 Cytophagales bacterium | reverse complement strand
CGGCTGGTGCCTAAAGCCCGATTTGCCTCAGCCGACAGCAACTGTAATTCGGCCAGCGTGATGCACTCCCGGCTGATATTGTCCACAAAAAAATAGCGATTTAACGATGGAATCGACAGCCGCTTGTTCAGGTCTTTGTAGCTGGTGGGCCAGTCGCGCTCATTTCTTTTCACCAATGCAATGGTACTGCCCGGCGGACAATCGGCGAAAACCGGCAGAAGGGATAACCAGATCAACCCACTCAGTCCAATGTTACGAATAAAAGCATTCATTTTCTGACGGGTTTATGATGGCGGCTTTTGTTTTTGGTGGGTGAATATAGGGCGTATTGCCTATACTATCACCACTCGATTTCGGGAAGCCCCTGCCCAAGAAGGTACTCATTGGCCTGGCTGAAATGTTTGTTGCCAAACCAGCCGCCGTAGTTTGCCGCCATTGGCGAGGGGTGTTTGGCCGTTAGCACGAGGTGCTTTTGGGTATCAATCACGGCTCCTTTTTTCTGGGCGTAAGCGCCCCAGAGCATAAATACCACGTGTTGTTTCTGGCTGGAAATTAGCCTGATAACGGCATCCGTAAACGTTTCCCAGCCTTTGCCCTGGTGCGAACCGGCCTGCCCCGCCCGTACCGTGAGCGTAGAGTTGAGGAGCAACACACCCTGTTTTGCCCAGCGTTCGAGGTTGCCCGATTTGGGGATAGCTGTGCCGAGATCATCCTGAATTTCTTTGAAGACGTTTACCAGCGACGGTGGTTTTGGTACGCCTTCGCTCACCGAAAATGCCAGTCCATTGGCCTGTCCCGCGCCGTGATACGGGTCCTGACCGAGAATAATCACCCGCGTATCGTCAAAACTACACTGATCGAACGCGTTGAAAATCAGTTTTCCCGGCGGATAAACCTGTTGCTGCGTGTATTCGGCACGGATAAATTCGGCCAGGGTTTTAAAGTAGGGGGTATCAAATTCGGCTTGCAGATGGGGCTGCCATGATTCGGCGATAACGACTTTCATGCGTGTTGAGCGTTTGTGCTTGTGAATGTAAACCAATAGCCCTAACTTTCGTTTGAGATTTGTTAAACAATCACGGGTTATGATGACGGCAGTTACGGAGGGCGTTCAGGTAAGCGTCAGGACGGAGTATCAACAACATTATTCCAGTCCGATGCAGGCACATTATGTGTTTACGTACCGAATTGCCATCGAAAATCGCAGTGATTATACCATTCAGTTGTTACGGCGGCACTGGACAATTTTCGACTCCAACGGCACCGTCCGCGAGGTCGAAGGCGAAGGTGTGGTGGGCTTGCAGCCGGTGCTGGAACCCGGCGAAATCCACGAATACGTGTCGGGCTGCAACCTTAAATCAAGCATGGGCAAAATGACCGGCACCTACACCGTTGAGCGCATTATTGACGGCAAACTGCTGAAAATCACCATCCCCGAATTTACCATGATTGCCCCCTTCAAACTAAATTAGCCCACAACCGGCGGGTTTGGTGGGCTTCCAGGGGCTTCCAGGGGCTACCAGGGGCTTCCAGGGGCTACCAACGCCGACCCGGTCAGGGAATCGGCAGTACCTTACTTTCTTTGAAGGTTGACATAATCACCATCGTCTGGGTGCTGGCAACTTCGTCAATCTCGTTAATCACGTCGAGCATCAGAGCCTGATACGAGGCAATATCCTGCGAGATAACCTTCAGTAAAAAATCGCCGGAGCCGGTAATGTGGTGACACTCAATGATTTCTGGAATGTGATTGGCCTTGTCAACAAATGACATCGTCACGTCTTTTTTGTGACCGACTAATGCCACCATCACAAACGTGGTTACGCCGAGACCAACGCGCTCCCGGTCAAGTTGGGCGTGGTAGCTTTGAATAATTCCTGACGTTTCGAGTTTCTTGACGCGCTCCAGCGTTGGTGCGGGCGAGAGGCCAATCTCTTTCGATAGCTGGGCGTTGGTAATCTTGGCGTTCGCCTGAAGGATGTCCAGCACCTTACGGTCTATCTGGTCGAGCTTGTTTGACATAATGGGGCAATGGAATAAGTAGAACTGTTGAGACGTGTCAAAATTAGTACCTTTCCAAATAAAAATCTAAAAAGATAGGGCTTTCTTACAAAAATGAAGAATATTCTGCACCTGAAATCAATTTTTACCCCACAAAATTAAGGCTAACCGTCCAAAGACCAAACCTGAACTTACCGTTTACTAATCTTATTGCCGGTGATGGTGCGCTGTTCCGACGACTTAAACGGGTGGTCGGCAGCGGCAGAACGAGCCGCGTGTTTGGTGCTGCGGCCCTGCACCCGCGCCCGCCACATCCGCCACGACGACGGCTTCATCTCCCTACGCATCAGCGCGATAACGTCTTGTTCGGCCAGACCAAACTGCGCTTCTATCGCATCAAACGGGGTGCGATCTTCCCAGGCCATTTCGATAATCCGATCAGTATCGGCTTCGGTGAGATGGGCGTATTTGTCGTTTTTCATCTTCGTAGAACCTTACAGATAGACCCGTAGTTTTTCAGGAATGGGAAAAATGCAGAAAAAATCAGAATTGCCCACCAAAATCTGCCCCGTCTGCAACCGTCCGTTTGCCTGGCGCAAAAAATGGGAACGTGATTGGGAAAACGTGGTTTATTGCAGCGACCGATGCCGGGGGAAGTGAGTTGGTGGATTGCACCTATTTACCCCGACCGATCTCTACCCCCCAAACAGGGGGCTTTTAGTCGCGGATGGAGCACGATATTTTCTCCTATCCCCAATCATAAAGCCCCCTGTTTAGGAGGTCGAGAGGGTAGGGGTCGGTTGGGGTAAAAGCGGGGATATTACAACGACAACACCGTGATCACCACATCTGAACTCCGGCCCCGGTCGTCGGCGCAGGAAATTTTGTAGCGACCCGGTCGCAATGTAACAAATACGTTCCCGGCGGGTTTGGCCTTGCGATACAGCCGGTCGTTGAGATACCAATACACGGTCTGCGCGTCGTTGCCAGCCTGACAAGCTAATGGCAATGCGGCCGGCTGGCGGGCATCCACAAAATACTCGCTCCCGTTGTTGGGGCTGATAATCAGTGGCCCGCCCGTTGCCGGAATCTGCTCGCAGGCCGGGTTATGGGGCGGTATTCTTTCGTAGGGAATAGGCTGATTCGCGTAGTAGGCAATCAGTTCGGGAGATAGATTGGGGTACGTTCGGCGGATGGTATTTTGTTCCTGACCGGGTTTTGGGGTCTCGCCGGTGGCGTTAGGCAGGCAACGCGGGCAGTACGACAGCGTGGCGGCAACGTTGGTAAAGACTACCTTCCGGTGCTGGCAACGCCGGGCCGATGATACGCCCATGATCTGATAATCAATGGCTTGTCCGGTGCAAAACTCGCCCGGCACATCACCCGATTCGGGGCAGATTCGCCGTTTGGCAATGCCCGTCGGGGGCCGAAACCAGGCGTTCGGCGCGTTGTAATCCAGGGTATTAAACAACTGAAACAGCAGCGGTGTGGCCGTGTTTGCTCCGCTCAGTGCCGGAACGCCCACGCCCGAAAAGTTGCCGATCCAGACTCCAATCGTAAATCGTTGGTTGTAGCCAATGCTCCAGGCATCGCGCCGACCGTAGCTCGTGCCGGTTTTCCAGGCGATGCGCGGCAGGTGGTAACTGTTGTCGAAATTGTTGGGCAAATCGGGACGAACGAGTTGCCGGAGTGTGTTCGTGACTAAGTACGTGGCTTCGGGCGAGAGCAGTTGGAGCACGGATTGCTCATCGGAGCGCGGTGTTAGGTTCAGGTCGCCAATTTTTCCGCCGTTTGCCAGTCCTGCATAGAGCCGGGTCATTTCTTCGAGCGTGACCCCGCAGCCGCCCAGCACCATCGAAAGGCCCAGCGACTTTTTTTGTTTCTTGACGGTCGCAAACCCGGCTTTTTCTAATACTGATACCAACGCCGACGGCCCGATATCGTGCAGCAATTTTACGGCAGGGATATTGAGTGAATTTGCCAGCGCGAACTCCGCCGAGACCGGCCCGTTAAACTGACGATCATAATTTTCGGGTTCGTAGCCACCGAAATTAGTCGGTACGTCATTGAGCCGTGATTTGGGTGTAATCAGCCCGGCATCGAACGCCAGCCCATACAGCAACGGTTTCAGCGCACTTCCCGGCGACCGCACCGCCCGAACACCGTCAACCTGCCCGCCATCCTGAACGTCACCAAAATTGGCCGAGCCGACATACGCCAGGATGTTTAACGTCTGATTATCAACCACAACCACTGCCGCATTCTGAATCCCGACGGCCCGAACCCGGTTCACGTAGTTGCTTACCAACTGCTCGGTGGCTGCCTGGATGGGGGGCTTCAGCGTCGAATAAATCAGTGCTAAATCGGGGTTTTCTGCCCGCAATCGGCGGCTGACGTGCGGAGCCAGAGCGGGGGCGGTGCGTCGGCGGGCCGTTAGCGGTTCGGCCAGGGCATCGTCAATTGTTGTGTTGCTGAAGGCGTGTCGCTGCCGGTATCGTTCCAGAAAACGGTTGCGTTCCTGCACAATGTAGGCGTTGTTTTGGCCCAGCCGCAAACTCGACGGGCGGTTCGGGATGATGGTCAGCGTCGTGATTTCGGCTAAACTGAGTAGGGTAGGGGGCTTCCCGAAATACAGCCACGCGGCCGATTTCAGCCCCTCGATGTTGCTGCCGTAGGGAATTAGGTTGAGGTACAGTTGCAGGATTTCGTCTTTGGAACAGTGTATTTCTAACTGCAACGCCCGCACAAATTCGATGGCTTTGCTGGCGTACGTGCGGGGCCGGGGTTCGAGCAGCCGCACGGTCTGCATCGTAATCGTAGAAGCCCCGGACGTTCGTCGCCCGGTGGTGACGTTGCGGATAGTAGCCCGGATGAGCGCGACGGGATTGATGCCAGGGTGATACTGAAAATAGCGGTCTTCTTTTTGCAGGATGGACCGGCGTAGCTCAGGCGTGATCTCGCGGAGGTCGGTGTAGAGCCGCCATTTGTCGTCTCGACTCAGAAAAGCGTGTAGTATTGTGCTATCGGCGGCTAAGATCACCGGCGAATACGGCACATTCGTGTTGAGGGGAAACGCTTTATCGAGGATGAACAGGGATACAATTAACCCTATCACTGGAATAATAGAACCGCTTGGGCGGCCCCACGAATGACGCAGATTTTTACGATTTACACGGATAGAATCTGCGATAATCTTAAAAATCTGCGTCATTCGTGGGGTTGCCCAAGCGGTTCTATCACTCCCGGCAGACACCTAATTCCGGTGGCTCAACTCGTCGCGGATGCGGGCAGCCCGCTCATATTCTTCGTTGCCAAGAGCCTCGTCGAGCATTTTTTGCAGGTCTTCGGTGGTGGCGTTCTTGATCTGCTCGCTGAAAGGCCGTTGCTTTTGCGAACCCGCCGACCGGACTAATTCCTGCTCGTCTTCATCGTCATCATCGTCGTTACCGCTGGTGGTAATCCCGGCTTCTGACAGAATGGCTTCGTTGGTATAAATCGGAACGCTGAACCGGATGCCAATGGCGATGGCATCGGATGGCCGGGCATCAACGGTAGTTTCCCGAACGCCGTCGGAGCAGACAATCTTGGCGAAGAAAATGCCCTCGCGCAGATCAGAAATCATGATTTCGCGCACTGTGAAGCGAAACTTATCGGCAAACTGCTTAAACAGATCGTGCGTCATGGGGCGGTTGGGCACAATTTTTTCAATTTCGATGGCGATGGCCTGGGCCTCGAACATACCAATGATGATAGGCAGCCGACGGTTGCCAAATTCTTCGCCCAACACCAATGCAAACGAACCCGACTGCGATTGGCTCGGCGAAAGGCCTAATATTTCTAATTTGATCTTATCCACGGCGCAAAATTAACGAAAAGTCGAAAGTCATTGCTGTCAAAAGTCATTGCTGGCCAAAAGTCGAAAATTACAGGTCGAAACTCGGCTGACGCAAGAGTACCGACGTTCGATTTTTGACCTGTAATTTTCGAGGTATGACTGTTAACTCTTTACAACGCCTGCACTGCCTTCGTTAGTCGCGGCAACACCTCAAACACATCGCCAACGATGCCGTAGTCGGCTGACTTGAAAAACGGAGCTTCGGGGTCTTTGTTGATAACCACAATCACCTTCGATGAGTTTACACCCGCCAAATGCTGAATAGCACCCGAAATCCCGGCCGCGATGTACAGATTAGGGCTGACTTTGATGCCGGTTTGACCCACGTGTTCGTGGTGGGGCCGCCAATCGAGGTCAGACACGGGCTTTGAGCAGGCGGTAGCCGCATGGAGGGCTTTTGCTAAATCTTCCACGATTCCCCAGTTTTCGGGGCCTTTCAAGCCGCGTCCGGCCGAAACAACCAGATCCGCTTCGGGCCGCAGCACGTCGCCCGTTGCTTTTTCGCTGCTGAGAACGTTCAGGGCAAAATCGCTGTCGGTTAAAGCCGGGGCGAAAACTTCGACCGGGGCCGTTGCATCGGTTTCCTGCGGAACGATGGTGTTTTTCTTGATGGCTAAGATTTTTACGTCGGCTTTTAACTCGTTGTTAGCGAAGGCTTTGCCGGTGTAGATACTGGTTTTTACGTGGAAGCCGTTCGAGAGGTCGGGCAGTTCGATGACGTTCGGGGCCAGGCCCGCCTTAAGTTTACCCGCAAGCCGGGCCGCCATGGCATCGCCCAGCGACGATTTTGCCAGCACGACTACTTTCGCGCCTTCCTGCTGCGCGGCAGCGGCCACCACACTGGCATAAGCCATGCCGTTGGCTTCGTTGAGTTTTGGGTCAGTGGCGTGGAGCACGTTAGCGGCTCCAAACCGGCCCGCCGTAGCGAGTTCGCCCGCGTCGGCGGTGCCGATGACCACCGCCGTTGCCGATGTACCAAGCATTTCGGCGACTTTTGCGCCGTAATAAATCGCTTCCTGCGATGATTTTTTGAGCGTGCCGTTATCGAGTTCGGCGAAAATTAGAACAGACATAGTTCAATGAACAATTAACAGTGAGCAATGAACAATGAGCAATAATCAATAACCATGCTGAATAATAGTATCTATTGTTCATTGATTACCGCTCACTGTTCATTGACTAAATAACTTTTGCTTCTGTGCGTAACAAGTGAATGAGTAGTTCGGCCTGATCTGCCGGAATCATTTTTACGGCCCCGCGCGGGGCGGGCAGTTCGTAGCTGCCAACGGCGGTAAGCGAATTAGTACCAGATGGCTGCACAATTTTCAGGGGCTTGGTGCGGGCCGTCATGATGCCGCGCATATTCGGGATTTTCCACTCGGCAATCGGCTCCTGGCAACCCAGCACGAGCGGCAACTGAGCCTCTACGCTTTCTTTGCCGCCTTCAATTTCGCGGGTCATTTTGGCCGTGTTGCCGTCAATATCAAGTTTCATCACCGGCGAGATAGACGGAATACCGAGCATTTCGGCCACGATACCGTGCACCTGACCGCCGTTGTAATCAATGGATTCGCGGCCCATCAAAATCAGGTCGTAGCTGTTTTGGCTGGCGATGGCGGCAATCTGTTCGGCCACAAAATAAGCATCAATCGGTTCGGCGTTGACCCGGATAGCATCGTCGGCACCGATGGCAAGGCACTTGCGGATAACGGGTTCGGCATCGACTTCGCCAACGGTCAGCACGGTGACGCTGGCACCGAGTTTCTCCTTCAGTTCAACGGCGCGGGCCAGGGCGTAGTCGTCATACGGACCGGTGATAAAGGTCACGCCCGCCTTGTTGAACTTCGTATTATTGTCGGTAAAGGTAATTTTGGTTGTCGTATCCGGTACGGATGTGACGCACACTAAGATTTTCATAATTTTTTCGTGGTTTTCTGGCGCTAAATTACGACCTGCTATCAAAAACAGTATGCTTGCATACTATTTTTCTCTCCCAATCCGATGAATACAACCCGTGTCCAACAACTTCTTGGCTTTATAGAGGAAGAACCCAACGACCCGTTCAATGTTTACGCTTTAGCCTTAGAATACCTGAACGATGCCCCCAGCGAATCACTGCGGTATTTCGGCGAACTCCTCGCCAACCATCCTGATTACCTGCCAACGTATTACCACGCGGCCCAACTCTGCGCTGATCTGGGTGATGATGCACGAGCCATAATGCTGTATGAACGGGGCATTGTGCTGGCACAACGGCAGGGCAATGCCAAAACCGAACGCGAACTACACAGTGCATTGGCAAACCTTGAATGATGCTGTTTTTTAACGGATTCGGGCAACTTCGGTGATGAATGGGATTACCTTTGGCCCTGACTCGATTGTTCATTAACCCCATTTTGCCGTTCATGTCTGTTTCTCAATT
>JBBRUV010000223.1:0-8380 GCA_038247465.1 Cytophagales bacterium | reverse complement strand
GTTTTCAACGACCGCCCCGACCAGGTTTTCGACCTCCCCGCCAAGGGTCAGCCGACGGGCATTGCTGTTGACCCCAACAACCGAATACTGAAAAACGCAACGGTCAGCGTTATAACCGCCACTACCTTGATTGCTGTGGTGCTGGCAACCGACGAACCGGCGGGTTTTCGGGTGTTTCCAAACCCGGCTACCGACCAACTCACCGTCTCGTTTTATACGGCACAGGCCGGGCCGATCACGCTGCGGCTCACCAATACACTCGGCCAACCCGTGAAACAACTGACCGAAACCAATGCACCGCTGGGATTACAACGACGTTGGCTGAATGTCAGCACGTTACCGGCTGGTCGGTACGTGCTGACGCTCGACACGATGGACGGGCGCGAGACCATTGCCGTGCTAATTGAGTAAAATCCCTACAATGAGAGCTACATTCGTTGTGTGTTTTCTGGGGAAAGTACACAAATATTTATATCACCATGACCACTTCCGTTACTACTCCGTATCAACCAGTCCATAAAATCCGCATCGTTACGGCGGGTTCGCTGTTCGACGGCCACGATGCAGCCATTAACCTGATGCGCCGGTTGATGCAGGCATCGGGGGCCGAAGTAATTCACCTCGGCCATAATCGGTCGGTGGCCGAGATTGTTGATTGCGCCATTCAGGAAGATGTGCAGGGCATCGCCGTAACGAGTTATCAGGGCGGGCATCTGGAGTTTTTTCGGTACATGATTGACTTACTGCACGACCGGGGCGCGGGCCACATCCGACTATTTGGCGGGGGTGGCGGCACGATTCTTCCTCACGAAATCAACACGCTGCACGGCTACGGCATGACCCGGATTTATTCGCCCGACGATGGCCGCACCATGGGCCTACAGGGCATGATTAATGACCTCCTGCAACAATGCGATTTTGACTTGCCAGGGCTGGAAACCGTACCAAAAACCGATGATTATCAGCGCATTGCCCGGTTGATTACGCTGGCTGAAAACCATCCCGATATTTATCGTCAGCCGAACGTCAGCCCGGCACTAATTACCGGCCACCAGCCCCCCGTTCTCGGCATTACGGGGCCGGGCGGGGCCGGCAAATCATCACTGGTAGATGAATTAGTGCTGCGGTTTCGGCGGGAATTCCCCAAAAAAACGCTCGCTATTTTGTCAGTTGATCCCTCAAAACGAAAAACGGGTGGGGCCTTGCTCGGCGACCGGATTCGGATGAACGCCATTGATTCGCCCCGGATTTATATGCGCTCGCTGGCAACGCGGCAGGCCAACTTAGCCCTGAGCCGACACGTGGGCGATGCGGTGGCGATTTGCAAAGCGGCTGGTTTTGAGTTAATTATCATCGAATCGTCGGGCATTGGGCAGTCAGATACCGAAATCACCGAACACGCCGACAAAACCCTGTATGTGATGACGGCAGAGTATGGCGCGGCCTCGCAATTGGAGAAAATTGATATGCTCGACTTTGCCGATGTTGTTGCCATCAACAAGTTCGACAAGCGCGGCTCGTTGGATGCCCTGCGCGATGTCAGGAAGCAGTACCGCCGAAACCACAACACCTGGGACGCGCCCGACGATCACCTGCCGGTTGTGCCGACGATAGCCGCCCAGTTTAATGATGAAGGCATGAACCGGCTGTTTGACCTGATGGTGCAGACGTGCGGATTAGCTACTGAAAATCAGCAAATTAATGGCGCAACAAACGGCAAACATCCGGGTCAGGAATCACCAAAACCGGCTCCGATTATCCCGGCTAACCGGACCCGCTACTTAGCCGAAATCGTGGAGGAGAGTCAGCGATACGCAGATTTTGTGCAGGAGCAAACGAGGCTTGCCCGGCAACTGTATCAGCTTAACGGAACACGGCAACTCGTTGACGATGAGCGGACTAAATCGGTTCTTAACAAACTTTATGCCGATTATGAAGCCCGGTTGCACCGCGACTGCCGAACGGTGATTGAGGCCTGGCCCGATACGCAAAAACGATACACCGCCGACTTTTACGAATACACGGTGCGGGGTAAACTCATCCGGCAGCCGCTCTACACCGAAACACTGTCGCACCTGAAAATGCCCCGCGTCAGTTTGCCCAAATACCACGATTGGGGCGATATTCTGCGCTGGCTGCTGACGGAAAACGTGCCGGGCGAATTTCCGTACACGGCAGGTGTGTTTCCGCTCAAACGCGAAGGCGAAGACCCGACCCGGATGTTTGCGGGCGAGGGCGGCCCGGAGCGCACTAACCGCCGGTTCCATTATGTAGCTCAGAATCAGCCCGCTAAACGGCTGTCAACGGCCTTTGATTCGGTCACGCTCTACGGCGAAGACCCTGACTTACGGCCCGATATTTTTGGCAAAGTGGGTAACGCCGGCGTGAATGTCTGCACCCTCGACGATGCCAAAAAACTGTATAGCGGCTTTGACCTCTGCGACCCGGCCACGTCGGTTTCGATGACCATCAACGGCCCCGCGCCCATGCTGCTGGCTTTTTTCCTGAACGCAGCCATTGACCAGCAGTGTGAGAAATATGTAACGCGGGTGGAAACCCGCGCCGAAATTGAACGTGAAGGTTGTCAAATCGCGGGTTCTCACCCGCGCTACAACGATGCCAGCCAACCGCGTTACAACGCCGAACTTCCCAACGGCAACAATGGTCTTGGCCTGGCCCTGCTCGGCACGTCGGGCGATACCGTTGTGCCGCCCGATGTATATGCGCAAATCAAAGCAGAAACCTTACGAAAGGTGCGCGGCACGGTGCAGGCCGACATCCTGAAAGAAGATCAGGCGCAAAACACCTGCATTTTTTCGACCGAGTTTGCCCTCCGGCTCATGGGCGATGTGCAGGAATACTTCACTCAAAACAAAGTGCAGAATTTTTATTCGGTCTCCATTTCGGGTTATCACATTGCCGAGGCCGGAGCCAACCCGATTTCGCAACTGGCATTTACCCTCAGCAACGGCTTTACGTTTGTCGAATACTACCTGAGCCGGGGTTTGCACGTGGATGATTTCGCGCCGAACCTGTCGTTATTTTTATCGAACGGCCTGGATCCCCAATAAACCGTGATTGGCCGCGTGGCCCGGCGCATCTGGGCCAAAGCCATGAAAAACAACTACAACGCCAGCGAACGGAGCCAAAAACTCAAGTATCACATTCAGACATCGGGGCGGAGTTTGCACGCGCAGGAGATTTCGTTCAACGACATCCGCACTACGTTACAGGCGTTGCTGGCCGTTTATGATAATTGTAACTCGCTGCATACCAACGCCTACGACGAAGCCATTACGACTCCAACCGAAGAAAGCGTCCGGCGGGCAATGGCGATTCAGCTTATCATCAACCGCGAATTTGGCCTGACCAAAAGCGAAAATCCGTTGCAAGGTTCATTTGTAGTTGAAGACCTGACCGACCTGGTGGAAGAAGCCGTGTATCAGGAATTTCTGCGGCTCGACGAGCGGGGCGGGGTGCTGGGCGCGATGGAACGAATGTATCAACGCACCCAAATTCAGGAAGAATCAATGTATTACGAAACCCTTAAACATAACGGCGACCTGCCGCTGATGGGCGTAAACACGTTTCTCGACCCGGCTGGCTCGCCAACGAGTATCCCCGCCGAGGTTATCCGCTCGACCGACGACGAGAAGAGCTACGCCGTGTCTTCGTGCCGGGCGTTTCAGGAACGCAACCGCAATGCGGCAACAACGGCGTTGGCGGCTTTGCAGGAAACAGCGCTTAGCAACGGCAATATATTCGGGAGCCTGATGGAAGCGGCCAAGGTCTGCACCCTGGGTCAGTTGTCAAACGCGCTCTATGCCATTGGCGGCAAGTACCGGCGAAGTATGTAAATTGGGCTATGGCAAAAGACATTTATGCGCGACGGGGTAGAATTCCTATTCAGTGAAGACGATTCAATCAAGATAATCTGTTTTGACAGTCAAACTCAACGAATAACGCAATGGATAGATTAACACAGTATCGCCAGCTTCTCCGGGAAATTCTGACCGAATTGACCGTTGTCCCGTTCGCTCACGGGGAGATTGAGATTCAAACCGTTTTCGACACCGAACAAGACCGTTATCTGGTGGTGAATGCGGGCTGGAAACGGAACGACCGCATCTACGGGCCACTGGTTCAGGTGGACATTATTGACGGTAAATTTTGGGTGCAGCGAGACGGCACCGAAGACTCTATTCCGGTGATGCTCATGGAACAGGGCGTTCCGCAACACGACATTATTATTGCGTATCGCACGCCCGAAGACCGGCTGATAATGGGCTTTGCCGGGGTCTAATGCGCTACAATCAGCAGTCGCAGGCTTTCTTCGAGCAACTCGCCCATCGTGCGGCATTCGTCAAAGCGGTCGGTGCGGTAGTGCCGGGCGAGGTCGTCGCGGAGGTGAATCACGTGGGCGGGCGGGGCTAAGGTTTCGGCTTTCATCAGGTCAAGCAAATCCGTCAGCCGGGCGCGTTCGATACGAATCCGGCTGGCGATCTGTGAGCGTTCTTCCACCTGATACTGCGTCACGCTTTCGGGAGTCATATACCTGATTCCCAGTTCGATGAGGGCGTTGTTTTGCCGGAAATACTGCGGCATATACACTGATTTTTTGCCCTCGTAGCACTGTTGGTCAAAGTCAATGGCCCTGATTCGGTAATAGACTTCCTCGAAATCGGGCGTGATATCCACCACAAAATTAGACGAGTGCATATCGCCGAGGAGCCGCACAAAACACCGTTCATTAAACTTCACAAACTCTTTGCAAAGCCGAATCGGGTTCAGATCGGGGTCGGCAAGTTTGTACTCAAAAAATGCATCGCCCGGAATCCCGACGATGTGTTCTTCGATTAGCGTATGGCCGGAAGTGAGGTAACTCACGTTATTTGGCGACAGGATATCCTCTAATTCGAGGCCATAAACCCGCGACGCATCGGCGTTTTTGACGTAGAAATAATCAAAATTGTCATTCACCCGGTTCACGATTCTGACCCGAAACGGCATCGTGTTTCCATACGTGCAGAGGTCAACGCGGTCAACGGCTAAGTGCCGGATCACGCTCAGATCACCCTCCGATTTGAGATACGCGTAAATGGTTTTCAGCGCCAGGTGAATGTCAGTCAGTTCAGATGGGGCATAGACCATTGTTTCCCAGAGCGTATCGCGCCCGGTTCGGTCAATCACAGCGAAGGTATTATCGGCTCGTCGCAGGTCGCGGTAATTGATGGTAAGGGGCACTTCCCGATCATACTTTTTGAGATATGTACGCAATCCATCACTGATGTTGTAGGGCGTTTTTTTGCGGGAGATAATTGCCATTTTTTTGTGTGTAAGGTGAGAGATGGCGCAGACAAAAATCAGGTTATTCGGTGAAGTTGCTGTTCAATATCGGCTAATTGCGTGTCAGTAAATTCATGTCCGTAATAGGCTTTAATTTGCTCGAATGTCAATTATTTCGGCGTGTAAGTTGGGAATTATTCTTTTAACCGTTGCCGTGTCATGTCAATACCCCACTGCATGATATTTAGTGCCATCATGAGCCGTGTCTCCGGCAAAAATCTCAATACAATTTCGACCTGCATCCGGGCTATTTCCGGGCTTGTATCATTCATAATCATCCTTACAGCGTCGGGTGTTTTTTGTGCCAGCCGGTTGCGTCCTGATAGGCTTTGGCAACGGCCAACACGCGCCCTTCGGCAAATAGTTGGCCCATAAACGTAATGCTCGTGGGCAGGCCTTTGGCCGTGAACCCATTGGGCAACACCACGCAGGGATGGCCGGTGTAGTTTGTCAGCCACAGATTGCCACCGGCAAAGCTTGGCGAGATATAGACATCAACGCCGGTTTTGCCAAGGGTTTCATACATCTCCTGAATCAGTTTAGTACGAATCCGGTTGGCTTGCAGATACTCGACAGCCGGCACAAACCGCGCCGACCGGAAGGTGTTGGGCCAGCCATTTTTACCCTGCCGAACCAGCTGATCGTCAGCATTGGTGCGGGTAAGTTCGTCAAAGCCAGCCGCCCCTTCTACGCTGATAATCGAGCTGAACACCCCCCGGCGGAAATTGGGTAACTCCATCGGTATGAGTTCGGCACCGAGGCTTCGGAGGGTTGCCAGCGTAACAGAGTCGTTGGCATGGTTCGGGTAGGCATCGTCGAACGTTTTTTTGAGATAGCCCACTTTTACGCCGTTCAGCGAGGCCAACGGTGCATACCGAAAAGCGGCTTTCTGAACGGTCAGGTCTTTACCGTCGGGGCCGTAGATGGCGTTGAACACCAGCGCACAATCTTCGACCGAGCGCGTCATTGGCCCAATTTTATCCATACTCCAGGCCAACGCCATTGCCCCGTGCCGACTCACCCGCCCGAACGTTGGGCGCAGACCCGTAACACCACAAACCGTTGACGGTGAGACGATTGATCCCAGCGTTTCGGTGCCAATAGCAAACGGCAACAACCCTGCCGCCACACTGCTGCCTACCCCCGCCGACGAGCCACTCGACCCGGTTTCGGTATTCCAGGGGTTGCGCGTCATGCCGCCAAACCAAATATCACCCTGAGCCAGCTCGCCAAGGGTCAGTTTGGCGCATAGCACGGCCCCGGCAGCGTCAAGTTTTTGGACGACTGTGGCATCCAGATCAAGCATCTGATCTTTGTAAGGCACTGATCCCCAAGTAGTTTTGTAGCCGCGTTTGGCAAGCAAATCTTTTGCGCCGTAGGGAATACCATGCAGCGGCCCCCGGTATTTGCCCGCTTTCAGCTCGCGGTCGGCACGGCGGGCCTGCTCCAGGGCGAGACTATCCGTAAACGTGACAACACACAGCAGTGTAGGGTTGTGGGTATGGAGCCGGTTCAGGAAAAATCGGGTCAGGTCTTCCGACGAAATTTGCCGGGTTTTAATCAAATGGCCGAGTTGGGCAACGGTATAAAACGCCAGATCGTCACGGTTTTTTGGTAACGGAACCGTTCCTGCCGGCGTAGCCTGAAACGATGATGGCCCGGCAGGAAGCGTAAACCCAACCGGCAACGGATTAAACAGCAACGCCGGTGCTACATCGTTGGTGAGTTTTGTCTGCCGGATAATCTCGTAGTTTTTTCGCGCTTCGGTCAGGTTGTTAATCATTGAATCGCGCTCGGCGGGGGAGAATTCCAGCCCGAAAACAGCGGATGCGGCCCCGGCAATGTCGGCGGTCAGTGGTTTTTGCGTATCGTCGGTGGCAACGATGGTGCCAGCCAGAAAACACAGCACACAGGCGGCCAGCGGAAGCAGAAGTTTACGAATCATCTTGGGGAGTTGTATCGAAAAAGTGGTCAGCCCGAAGATACAATAACTACCCGAATCTCTGGCTTCAGGCGTTGATAAACCGTTCGTGCAAGGCCAATACTTGCGGAATAAGTAATTCGCTTTCGTCGTTTTTAACCACAAAATCAGCGATCTGCGCCCGCTCATCGTCGCTGATTTGGTTCTGGATAATCTTCCTGATGTCGGCTTGGGAACGGTGGGGGTCACGCTCACGAACGCGGATAATGCGCAGATTTTCAGGCGCATAAACCACCACAACGGTATCGAGCACGTTGCCATTTCGGGCAGCCCGCATCAGGGCGGCTTCGTAAATCAGGTACGGTTTTGCAGCGTTGGTTTGCACCCAGGCCGCGCTGTCGGCCCAAACGCGGGGATGAATCAGGGCATTGAGTTGGTGCAATAAATCAGGATCAGCAAAAACCTGCGTTGCCACCCAGGGCCGGTTATACTGCCCGGCTTCGGTATAGGCTTCGGGGCCGAGTAGCCGGATAATGTCGGCCCGCAAAATAGGGTCGTGATTGGTAAGCCATTTCGCCCGGTCGTCGGCTTCATAGACGGGTGCGCCCAACGCCCGAAAAAGTTGGCAGACCGTGCTTTTGCCCGAACCGATACCGCCTGTGATGCCGATTAACATGAGCTATTGAGACAGTAATTCGCCTACTTCAAAACTGACCGAAACACGGCCAACGCTGGTTTTCAGCAGCGGATGACGGAAATCGTTTATAATCACTTCTTCATCATAATTTCCCTGGATTCGTTTTCCGGGAATCCTGACAATCAGTACATCAGCAATGCCGCGCACCAACCGGGCCGGGCCTTCTACGCGCACCGTATCGGGCAAGATATTGATCAGGCTCGTCACCACGAAGCGCGGAGCCAGGTTGATACTTAAACTATCGGCCACGAGCCGGACGGTTTTGCTCATCCGCCGGTCGAAACTCATATCGAGGGTATCGGCCACCACATAATTCACTTTCAGGATACTGATTCGTTGTGATAAAGCCGCCGTTAGCGAGCTGGTATTGATAGCCGAAGCCCGCAACGGATTCTTAACCACGTACTCAACCGGCT
>JBBRUV010000222.1:0-8414 GCA_038247465.1 Cytophagales bacterium | reverse complement strand
TGATTCAGTCGTTCCTGACTGCGGAGTTCCTCATCGGCCAATTGCAGGTCAGTTTGGAGGTTGGTAAGCTGGGCTTCCTGATTCTGATTCAGCGTCTGGAGTTGCACCAGATCATTGCCTAAAACCTGTTGTTTCTGGGAGTTGATGCCATTTCCCAGCGATGCGTTGGCCTGCACAAACGCCTGCTGAAACGTCTGGTAAGATTTCTGTATCTCACCCAGTCGAAAAAACAACGGGATGCTTACCCGGGTCAGGGCTTCTAACGGCCCGCCGTTGGCGAGTTGCACCAATGTATCAGCAATGGCATCCAAGGCCAGCACCTCGCGGTGGTCGGCAGTGCTTTCGATGTAGGCGACAACCTGCCCGGTTTGGACGGGCGCATCGTCAGCCACCAGCAACTGCGTGAGTTTGCCCTCCGTGCGCGTCACCACCGACCGGGGCGGGCTAACGGCCACCACCCGCAACGGGGCCGAGATTACATCGGGGTATTTAACAAACCAGGCCGCCAGCAACAACATCGTCAGCACCAAAAACACCACCGAAATACCCCAGCGAACCAACCAGGCCGGGGGTTGGCCCAGTACGTCGTCAATCTCGTGGCTGCGGAGTTCGGGCGACGGTTTGGTTGATTTCAGAATCTGCCCCGTCTCGTCGGTGGTTGGCGCAACCAGGCCAGCCGATTCAACGGGCATCTGTCGTCCTCCGATATAGTGCCGCAAGTCCATCGTTTCCAGGTCAAACGCCGAGTTCTAACTGATTCCTGACCAACTCATAATACTTGCCAAACTGCCGGGTGAGTTCGGTATGGGTGCCGGTTTCCACAATCCGACCGCGTTCCAGCACCACAATCTGATCGGCGTTTTTGACCGTACTGAGCCGGTGCGCCACCACCACCACCGTTTTTCGGTTGCCGGTATTACCCTGAAAAAACTGGTCTAAATTCCGCAGAATCACGCTTTCGTTGTTGGCATCGAGGGCGTTGGTAGCTTCGTCGAGAAACAGGTAATCGGGGTCTTTGTAGGCCGCCCGCGCCAGCAACAGCCGTTGCCGCTGACCCTGACTGATGCCGTTGCCCTCGGCCCCGATTTTGGTGTTATAGCCTAACGGCAACTCTTCCACAAAGGAACGTATATTGGCAACCGTTACGGCGTTGTGCAGCTTGCCGACGTTGGGCCGTTCGTCGGCTAAGGCAATGTTGTTGGCAATGCTGTCCGAGAAAATAAACCCGTCCTGCATCACCGTTCCGCAATGACTGCGCCAGGCCCGGTGGCCGAGGTAATTCAGGTTGGCATCACCCACCCGGATTTCACCCGACGTGGGGTCATAAACGCGGAGCAGGAGTTTGATCAGGGTGGTTTTGCCGCTACCGCTCATGCCCACAATGGCCGTGACTTTGCCCTGCGGAATGTGCAGATTAATGTCGGTCAGAACCGGGTCGTTGCCCGCGCCGGGGTAAGTAAACGACACGTTTCGCAGCACAATGTCGCGGTGTTGGGGCAGCACATTGGTCAGCGGTTTGTCGCGGGGTTCTTCGTCGGGTTGCTGATGAATTTCGTTGAGCCGTTCCAGACTGATTTGGGCATCCTGGTAGTGTTGCACAAACTGAATCAGTTGCTCAACGGGGCCGTTGAGTTGGCCCATAATGTATTGCAGGGCCACCATGCCGCCCAGCGTGAGGGTTCCGTTCACGACCGCCGTAGCCGCCAGAAAGGTGATAATGAGGTTTTTGCCCTCGTTGAGCAGTGTGCCGCCCGCCTGCTGCACCTGCCCAACGGCCAGCCCCTTCATGCTCAGTTTGAACTGCCGCACCTGCAAATTCTCCCACTCCCAGCGTTTCAGATGCTCGCAGTTATTGAGTTTTATTTCGGGCAATCCGGTGATGAGTTGAATCAGGCTGCTTTGGTTTTGCGAAGCCAGCGCGAACCGTTTGTGGTCTAACTGCCGCCTGACCCGCAGAAACCCGACAATCCAGGCGGCATACAACACGCTCGACACGGCAAAAACGCCGAACACCACCGGACTGTAAAACGCGGCCACAATGCTGAAAATGAATAAGTTAAGCATCGAAAACAGCACGTTGAGCGAGGTGCCGGTCAGGAAACTTTCGATCCGGCTGTGGTCGCCGATGCGCTGGAGAATATCGCCGGTTTGTTTGGAATCGAAGAACGAGATGGGCAGCTTGAACAGTTTTATCAGGAAATCAGACAGAATGGCGAGGTTGATGCGGGTGGAGATGTGCAGCAAAATCCAGCTACGGATAAACTCAACCGACAGCCGCCCGACAAACAGCATGAGTTGCGCCACCAGCACGAGGGTAATAAAGTTGAGGTTGCGGGTTTGAATGCCCGTATCAACAATGGATTGGGTCAGAAACGGCAGCACCAACTGCAACCCCGACCCTACCAACAGCCCTAAGCCCAACTGCACCAGCAAGCCTTTGTAGCGAAAGAGATAGGCGAATAATGACCACAGACCCATTTTGCGTTGACTGTTCGCGGCTGCTTGTTTACCGGAAGAAAAAGCAGATTGGGCTTCGGAAGGGTTTTGCGAATCGTCGTTAAAAAACGCTGGTGTTGGCTCTAACAACAGCGCGATGCCGGTGGGTTGGCCGTCCTGGATTGTTATGGCCCATTTACTCTCAAATTCTTCGCGGCTATACGTTAATAACCCAGACCCTGGGTCTGCCACATGAACTTGCGAACACTTGGCAGATTCGCCACGCGAAATCTTGTAAACGACTACAAAATGCTCCTGACCCCAATGAACAATGCAGGGTAACGGAGCTTCTTGCCAAAGTCGCTTAAACGTGATTTTTACGGCCAACGATTTAAACCCGATTTGCTCTGATGCCTGTGCGATACCCAACAGTGATACACCATCTTTCCCAATTTCTGAGTAATCCCGCAAACTGTTCATCGAATGGCTACGCCCGTAATACTTTGCCACCATGCGGAGACAAGTCGGGCCGCAATCCATGATTCCGGTTTGGATATATGATGGAAAAGACTTCATAACATCAAATTGAGTGAGAAGTTAAGCGACTAACTCGTCCTGCATTGCCCTGATTTGGTAAGACAAACTGTGCAGGTCATAATGAACAGGAATTTTGTGTCCGTTTACATACAAGGTAGGTGTGTAAGCAATTCCGTTGAAGGCACACCAATTTTTATGATTTTTGAATAATTGAAGCCCGTTAGAGTCGTTGCCATCCGTTGACCGGGTTGCTTCTGCTCCTAAATCCGAAGTCCTGAACCAATGTTCCAGCGCGTGAGAACGGGCAGAAACAGGCAAGTTCAAAATTCTGATAATCAAGCTGTTCGATTTATCTTCTACGTTTCCGCTTTTGACATGGAAAACGAATGATAACCTGACAGCATCGCTATGTTGGGTCTGCAATTGCGCTAAAAACTCATGCGTTGATTTGCAGGGCGAGCAATAGGGGTCGGTAACAGCAACAATATGAATGGGTGCATCAAGATTACCTACCGTAATGTCATCATCAACCGCGTCGAAATCAACCTCGTTTGGGCTGCTCACCAGCCCCCGAAAGAGTTCCCTATCCCGGCGAATACGCCCAAGCTGTAATTCGAGGGGCTTTATTTTAGCTGATTCTACCAGCAGACTCTTTATGAATACCCATAGCAACGCAGACACGCTGGCACACCAGCCATAAATCAGACCACTGGCAAGCACACCGTTCACTGTCAGGCCGTTGTACGGAAACAGAAGTATAGCGTTCAGCCAAAGGACGGCTTGCACGGCTAAACACAACGGACACTATTGCCTGATAACCCGGTATTGATACACAACCGAAAACACGGTGTATGGTAATCCCAACACGCTTAACAAGGCCAATGAAGGCAATAACTGGCTTCCCTGACTGCTTACGAAGGCTACACACAACGAGATAACGCCCGCCGAAAAATAGACCAATCCAACATCCGATACTTTTAGCCACCCAAACAAAGTGGCTGCCGGTGAGTTAATCACAGCCCCACAATTAGTGTTCTCACTCTTTTTGCAGATGTTATCTATTATCTCAATAGACTGAACTTCCGATAACGTAATCAGTACGCACACAATCATGCCTACGCAATAGCTGGCAATGATTAGTTTTTCATACCAGACAGGTGTCGTGGTCATCAGGCCCACCGCAATAACCACCGCGAGGCCCAGCAACGCATACTGGTTCAGTGCCTTTTTTTGGTCGTTTGTCTCGATTTTGGCATCATTTACACTGACAGCCTTTTCTGAAACGTCTGTGATAAGGGTAATTCCCGACCAATTTTCGGCGAACGAGTCAATCGCCTTTTTTTGCAATCGTCCATCAGCCAACTGATACGAAACCTGCCCATCACGCACGGCAGTTATCAGAGCCGGAGACGCATTGTCGGCCCCCATAAACGTTAGTACCGGGCCGTCTATGTTGGGCAACTGAGCAGCGTTGAGCCGCATGGCCGCGTTTTCGACACCGCGTTCTCGAAGGATTTCGGATACGGCTAACAGACTTGGCGATTCGGGATGGGTCGAAAAATCGAATCGCAACGATTGCTTTGAGAACGGCACACGCAACCGGCCCATCAAGACCTGTAATAATTCAGTTAGTTGTTCATCGTAGGATAAGCTCATGATCAGGGTGACGTTTAGTTAGCTGAGAACCTGTTTTTTTCTGTTTGTATAAAATAAAAAATACCCGGCAGCCAAGAGCATGATGGCAAAAATGCCAAGCTGCCAATTGGTGCCTAACCGCCACGAAACCCACTCGCCATTGTGATTTATGCGGACAATAATTCCGTTCTTTCGTACCGTTGCCAAACCTTTAACAAAAGGGGTAGCAGAATCATACTCAACCGGAATAAGCGGCTTGCCCCGGCTATTGACATAGCTAAACAAATCACCAGTTTTTACGACGGCCATACCATCTGAAAAAGGCCACACATAATCATACATTATAGGGGTCAGTAATCGCCCTCTTCCATTGATAAAACCGTAATGCCCGTCTGCACTGACAATGGCAATAGTGTCTTTATCAAAATAACTGACGGCATCATACCGGAACGGAATCCTGACCTGACCGTTTTGCGCTACACACCCCCACTTACCGCCTTTTTTGAGCCACGTAAAGGGGTAATTAGATGCAACGGTCGCTTCGTAATCAAAGGGGATAATTATCTTCCCTGTTCTGTCATCAATAAAGCCGTATTTATTGTTAAACTGAACGCGCCGTAAATACTGCCACATATAATTATCCTCATTATCAGTGTCTTGTAGCATGGGTGCAATGGCTTCTTTGCCAGTTGTATCAAGAAAACCATATTTATTATTTCTCACCGTAAGCCAAATGCGCCCCGGTTTATAGGGCGGCATTGAATCATAATAATTGGGAATCAGCCACTCTAATTTTCGGTTCATGTAGTTCGTATGAGAATGAAAAGGGTTCTCGCCATAAAGTTGATATTCGTTCCTTGGGGGTTGGTAGTCCAACCCAGCCCCACCACCCGTCTCTATTGTTATTAGCCCTCCTTCAATAGCGGCTCCGTTGTATCTACAGGAAACTACCTCCGTAAGTGTGGTATCGATAACACCAACACCGCCGGGTCTGGCAACAGGCATGAAACCATTTGTAAAAGAGAAGTCAATTATGTTATAATCTTGACGAGAAATATTGTTCCCCTTGCTATTTACAAACCTGTATTCTCTGTATCGTTTATCTTTTCCCTCCCCGACTGCATAAATATTTTTAGATACTTTAAAAATAGTATCATTACATATAACAACAGAGTGGAGATAATAAAGGCACGATTTTTTATCTCTATTGATTGAAGTGTTCTTTATCACGGTATATAGTTTTTGGCCTATTACATTATAGCCTGAATATAAGTTACCAATAAAGATCAACAATAAAGTTTTGTATATATTCATAAATTTAAACAGTTGATCTTATTGCTTATGATCCCCCATCTGACAAATTTCAGATGGGGGATTCTTAATTCAATACTTTCCTCTGAAGCAACCCTCACGATCACCGCAGTTGGTAGAACAAGGATATGCAGTGCAATATCCACATCCCGCACCAGGGCAGCAACACTGAGCAAGTTGCCCACCCTTCACAGCCTTCATTTGCTCCCGCGAGAGCAGCGCGTCCGAGAACGCCAACAGCATTTTTTTCATGATTTTGACATGATTAAACGTGAACTGATTGATTTATCTGATTCGGCCAAATCCAATCGGTCGGGGAACAGGGTTGCCAACAAGCCAGCCGGTAAATCGGTATCCGGCTCAATAGCGGGTAAGTTTAGCGCAAGCACCCTGTTCAGTTTTCGCGCTATATCGGCAGGGTTGTCATGGCGTATATCGCCCTGTAAACCCCAACCATGTTGGGTAATTCTGGCTCCGTTACCGGGCGTATCCGCTTTGGCATGAAACGGGTAAATCAGCATCGGCACACGGGCAAACAGGCATTCTTTCACGGTGGTCAGTCCGCCATGCGTTATCATGGCATCGGCCCAGGTCAGCATATTTAGTTGCGGCACATAGTTTAGCAGACTGACATTGGGTAATGTTGGCCCGTCTATCGGCAAACCCGCCGTTGCCAGCACCAAATGCCAATCGGGGCGGCTGGTTATGGCCTTCACAACGTTCTGTATAAACGGCTGCATTTTTACCGAAACGGTATGGGTCAGTGTGCCAAAAGCGGCATAGATTATTCGTAATCCTTCGGTTTGCTGACGGTGTTGCAACTGGTCTCGCAGGGCCAAATAGTCCTCGCTCAAGTGCGGGGTTTCGTCGCGTTCAAGCCAGGGATTGCAATAATATTCGTTCCCACTTTTTATCACACCGTCAAATTCCAGCCGTTGCGGGGCCAATAGCACCGTTGGCGCGTTGCATAGCCCGTCGTAAAACATATTGTCCCGGCTAAAGAACTGGCGCAGGTCAACGCCCACCTGCCGCGCTACCCGTTGTTGAAAACACCGTTCATCGTAGCCCATAAACGACATCCGCTGTACCAGTTCTCGCCAGTCGCGTCTCTGTAAGTAGCGTATCCAGAGCCACTTGCTCCAAAACCGCGACGAAAAAGACGCATTGGGTATGTAGGCAGCGTTAAGCGGAGGTACGCCAACTTGTTTTCTGGTTGATAGTTTAGTGTTCAATACGGCCATCGGCAATTTAAACGGGGCTGCATACAGCGCGTAATGCCCCAGATGTTCATCTAAGAAAATTACATCCGGGTTGTATTGCCTGATAATCTGGTGAATCTCCAGAACTCCGGTGTAAAATTCACGGTAACGTTGCCGCACACTTTGCTTGTCAAGTAGTGTTCGCAGCAGCAGCCCGATAAGCAACCTGATTTTCACTTTCAGGATAACAGATTCGTGAGCGTACACCATTTCACAAAACTCAAATCCTTCATTCTCTACCAACTGCCGCAACGAATCTACGCCCGTAAACACTACCCGAAAGCCGCGCTGCTGCCACATCCGGGCAAAGCCAAACGAGGCCATGTAGTGGCTTGGGTAGGGCAGTATGACGAACAATGCAGTCATGTATGATAGATTTAATTGGTGTTTACTTTTAAAATATCACCGTGTGTTTCGCCGAAACGCACCTACTTTTTCATTTCAATTAATGTTTTTTCTAATTCAGTAACATCATTACCAGCCTTCCTCGACAAATCAATAGCTTCCTGCTGTATCTTGATAGCTTCTTCTTTCCGGCCCAATTTATTTAACAAGTTCGCGTAAGTATCCAAGTATCCAATCCCTCGTTCATATTCCAAAGACTTTGATGACCATATGAGGGCTTGCTTAGTGTCTTCTGTGTTATGCATATTTTCAAAATGTATCCAGGCAAGATTATTTAATTGTGAAGCCATTTGAGAAGATTCAAAATTTTTCATCATTATTGCATATTGCTTAAAATCATTGCTCGCTTTAATAGAATCTGGTATAGTATTTAATTCTGTTAAAAAGCGGCTGTATATTACTTTGTCCTTTGCAATCACAGAATCCTTTGCAATGGCTAAAAGCCGATTTGCTTCTGATACAGAAAATTCTCGATATTTAGCCCAATTGTCTGTTTTTCTATAAAAAGACATTCGTTGGAAGTTCGCAAAGCGATTGGCTTTTTCAGAACTATTATCAAAAGTTGTTGCATCAAGTAGTTTCCTGTAATTAATAATTAATTTTTCGAGTTCTATTTCGCTTTTATGTTCAATAGCTTGCTTAGAGTCCAACGCAAGTACCCTATGGGGGCCAGTTGATAAGGTTTCTAAAAGTTCACGCTTTGATGAATCTTGCTACTCTACCCGAAGATTTTTGCAAGGTGTTGATTATAAGATAATTGAATTTTGACCCACCGGGCAAAAGCAGACATACAGCCTACCCATAAGTTGACAAACTCTTGGGTCATGTTTT
>JBBRUV010000221.1:0-8425 GCA_038247465.1 Cytophagales bacterium | reverse complement strand
CTTGGTGGCCGAAATCCCGCTGTTTGCGCTGAAATTCAAGACGTTCGGCTGGCGCGAAAACCGGGTAAAGTTCGTCTTTCTGGGACTTTCAGGGGTGTTGTTGTTACTTTTGCAGTTCGCAGCCGTGCCGTTGGTGGTGGGGTTGTATGTTTTGGTATCATTGGTTAATAATCAGATGGAACGCAGATGACGCAGATTTTTGGGATTCACGCAGATTTTTTCTTTACAGCGATGCGGAGAAATCTGCGTAAATCAGTTTAAATCTGCGTCATCTGCGCTCTATCTCCCCTCTATGAAGTTCACCGCAGAAATCAACATAATGACTCGCGCCGAGATTCTCGACCCGCAGGGAAAAGCCGTACAACTCGGCCTTCACAATCTAAATCTTGATACGATTCACGACGTTCGGATCGGCAAACACATTACCCTTTCAGTCGAAGCCGACAACGAAACTACTGCCCATGAGCAGGTTGATGCCGCCTGTCGCCAACTTCTCGCCAACCTTATCATGGAAGATTACACGTTTACCCTTCATCAATGACATACTCAACAATTACGGGTCTGGGCTTTTACGTTCCCGAAACGGTGGTAGCCAACAACGATCTGGCCCACCGCATGGAGACCAACGATGCCTGGATTCAGGAACGCACCGGCATCAAAGAACGGCGTTTTTTTACGCCCGGCACCCACACCAACGCCAGCATGGCAACCGCAGCCGCCCGGCAAGCCCTTGACCGGGCTGGCCTACAATCATCTGACGTTGAGCTGATTGTGTATGCTACGCTCTCGCCCGACTATTATTTTCCTGGTTCGGCTTTTCTGATGCAACGAGAACTCGGCCTGGCCGGTTGCGCCGTGATTGACGTTCGGCAGCAATGTTCGGGGTTCATTTACGCGCTGTCGGTAGCCGATCAGTTTATCAAAACCGGGCAGTATAAAACAGCGCTCGTGGTGGGGTCAGAAATTCAGTCATCGCTGATGACGCAGACTACCGAGGGCCGGGGCGTGGCCGTGATTTTTGGCGATGGCGCGGGCGCGGCTGTGGTGCAGGCCACCGATAACCCTGACCGCCGGATTCTCTCGACGCACCTCCACGCCGACGGTCGCTACGCCGAAGATTTGTATCTGCGCGACCCCGGCAGCAGCCGAACCGGGCGATTTGTGAGTCAGGAGATGCTCGACGACACCGGCCACCACGTTGTGATGAATGGCAATGCGGTATTCAAACACGCTGTGGTGCGTTTTGCCGAGGTTATCAACGAAAGCTTAGACGCGAATGGCTACCAAACCACCGACATTAATTTGCTGGTGCCGCATCAGGCCAATATTCGCATTTCGGAGTATGTCCGGCAGCAGATGGGTCTGCCCGAAGATCGCGTGTTCAATAATATCGAACGGTATGGCAACACCACAGCCGCGTCTATCCCCATTGCGCTTACCGAAGCCTGGGAACAGGGTAAAGTACAACCCGGTGACTTGGTTTGTCTGGCCGCGTTTGGCAGCGGATTCACCTGGGCCTCCGCTCTGATAAAGTGGTAGTGCTACCCCCCAACTCCCTAAACAGGGGGCTTTTGCGCTGCCAAGTTTTGATCCCGGATAGTTTTAGCCCCCTGTTTAGGGAGTTGGGGGTATGGAGGGATAGACAAAATTAGAACGTTCCTACTGACAGCATAACCAGGGTACAGGCTTCGACGGGTTCGATCCCCTCGGTTTTCAATTTCGCTGCCAGGTCAGGGTTTTCGGCTCCGGGGTTGAAGATGACCCGCCGGGGCCGGATTTTTTTCAGGTAGTCCAGATACTTCCCCGAATGTTGAGGCCCAACGTATAGCGTAACGGTGTCAATATCAGCCAAATCGGGTTCGCCAGCCTGGATTGCATGGCCCGCAATTTCACCTGTCTGCAATCCCAACAAGTCAATTTCGTGACCGTGTTGCAACAGTTTCAGGGCTGCGCGGTGTGCGTAGCGGTCAGGGTTGGGGCTGGCTCCGATAATCAAGGTTTTCATACATTTTGATAACCAATTTTTGTTGCATTTGTTGACTATGAACTAAACCGTGCTACATCTACTAACCCGGCACCGTTTTTAGCTCCGTAGCACTATGATTGAGAAAAAAGCCCAGTATTTCTGGAATGAAAGATGGGTTCCGATTCCCTTCGATTCCATCGAAAATCCGCCCCGGTACGATGTGTCGAACTACGGGCGAATCCGCAGTTTTCAGTCGGCGAAGGGCGAGAAAAAAGAAGGAACCATTATCAAAGGGTCGGTCATTCAGGGATACAAATCGCTCAATATCCGGTCGGGTGGCAAAACCCTGAACCGCTACGTGCATAAACTCGTGGCCGAACATTTTGTGACCCGCGAACGCCCCGAACAGACCTTCGTGCTGCACCTCGACCACGACAAACTCAACAATTACGTGCTGAATCTGCGCTGGGCCACCAAAGACGAAATGGTGGAACACAACCGCCAAAACCCAAACGTGCTGAACCGGGTGCAGCCCAAACGCACCCGAAACTATAAGCTTACAGAAAGCAAAGTGATGATTATCAAGAAGTTGCTTCGGAACGATAACAACCGACTGAAGATGATTGCCAAGCAGTTTGGCATTACCCACACCCAACTAAACCGCATTCGGTCGGGTGAGAATTGGAAACACGTTAAGATTGACGAGTAAACTACCAGTACGGGCCGCCCTGCCCGCCCCCCTCCGTCAGCCATTCACCTGCGTCAATGCGCCACTGTTGGGCTGGCCGGCTGCGGGGTTGCTGGCTAAGGGCAGGGTCAGAAAAAACGACGTACCAACGCCTTCTTCGGTCTCAAACCAGATATTGCCGCCCGCATGTTCGATGCCGCGCTTGGCAATGGCAAGCCCCAACCCGGAGCCGCCCTGCTTGGTGCTGAAATTGGGCAGAAACACCTTTGTCCGAATCGCTTCCGGGATGCCCGCACCGTTGTCGTGAATTTCGATGTTCAGGTCGTTGGGAGAGGTGTATAGCTTAAGCTGAATATCGGGCTTACGTCCCGCCGGTACTGATTGTATTCCGTTGATAATCAAGTTTGTCAGAATACGCCCCAGCAGTTGGCGGTCTCCGATAACCATCACCGGGCCGGGTGCAATCTGCTTTACGAGCCGGATTCGCTCGTCATCGGCGTAGAGGTCGGCGGCTTTGTTGAGTACGCCCGTAATTTCAAAAAGTTCGTTACGCGGCATAGGCATTTTGGCAAATTCGGCAAATGACGTAGCCACGTCGCTCAGGCTTTCAATCTGCTCCAGCAACGAGTCAAAGGTCCGGCGCATGAGTTGGGTACGCTTCGGGTTTTCATCGCCCGCGCCGTTGGGTAGCGTCCGTTGCAGGTGTTGCAGGGTCAGCTTCATGGGCGTAAGCGGATTCTTGATTTCGTGGGCTACCTGCTTGGCCATTTCGCGCCACGCCGACTGCTTTTCACTCACCGACAATTCGCGCTTGTTTTCGTCTAACTTCACCAGCATCCGGTTATATTCGCTGATGAGCAGGCCGATTTCATCGTCAGATTGCCACTGAATCGGCTCGTTGAGTTTGTCTAAATTCGTCCGTCTGATTTTTTGCGTGAGTAGTTTCAGCGGCCCCGTCAGCAGGTTCGAGGCAAAGTAAGACAGCACCAAAAACAGCAAAAACAGGGTCGTAAACACGCTCAGAGCCGAAGCAATCACCTCCATCACCTGGCGGTCGAGGTCGGGCCGGGCGTAAAAATACGGCACGCTTAACACGCCCAGCAGCCGCCCGCTGTACGATTTTATGCCCGCGTAGGCCGTGCGGTACTGCTTTTGGCCGAGTGATTCATTGAGCAATACCTGATTTTCTTTGTCTTCAACAATGTGAACAAACGCTTTGGGGTTGATAAACTTGGAGAGATGGCCGCCCTCGTACATGAGCGGGCGGGTAGCCGTCGAGAGTCGGCCTTGCGTATCAAAAAGGTTAATGTCAATATCAGCATCGCGGGCAATCTTTTTGAGTTCTTCCTCCATTGAGTCTTTGCTGCGCTTGCCCTGCAAAAACTCGTCGTAATAGGTCAGAAAATTAGCCGAAATGTTTTTGGTATTGCTGATGTAATTGCCCTCCTGATTGCTGATGTAGTTGGTGCTGATGACGCTCAGGATAATGACAATCACCAGCAGTAGTGGCAGAAAAAACGCCATATTCAGCAGAATCTGAATCCGGGTCGAGTAGTTCAGGCTAAACCGCGACACCCCGTAGCGCACAGCGTAGAAAACAATGGCCGCAATAACGGTCAGCACCAAAATTAGAAACAAAAACGAAAAATTAGAGAACACGCTGCTAAACGGGTACTCTGGCGACGACACCACCACCGTGCGTCCACCAGCCGCGCCCCGCAGTGCCACGTGCTGGTAGTTATTAGCGGCCAGCCCGTTGGCATACAACACCGAGTCTTGCAGCAGGGCGGGCGGCATCTTGCGTTCATAATTGTAGCTGCCCGTGCCAAACAACATCCTGGGCTGCATTGCCGTTGACGATGACCCAAAAATGGCGTAGCTATACGACTGTGCGTCAGGTGATTGACTAAACCGTTTGTCTACCAGTAATTCGGGGTAAACGCTTTTGGGTATTTCGTTTTTGAGCCGCAGATCAAGCACCACAAAGCCCAGCAAGAGACTGTCGGCGGGCCGATAGACGTTCACAAAACTGATATATTGCTTGATAACGGCACTGCGCACTTCATTCACAAAATACAGGCCGGGCTTGTTGGTACGGTAGCGTGGTTGCTGATAGCGGGCCGAGACCGCAGCATAACTCCCGGCTAACGGGCTGCGGTCGAGCGGTTGCCCGGCCCGGTCGAAGGATAGCACCTCGATGTCATAGCGGTCGAAATATTTGTCTAAGTGTGTGTTTTTGACGCGGTGTTGAATCCGTTCCCGCACAAAGAGGGTGTCTTTCAGAAAAAACCGGCGAATATCGGTATCAGCCGCAATGGATTCCCGCGCTTTTTCGAGCAAAAACTCGCCAAATTCATCGTTTTCGGCCAGTAGCTGCTTGGCAAATTCCTTTTTATGCACCACATCCTTTCTGACCTCCTGCCGATAAACGACAACCGTAGTGGTGATGGCAAACGTAAAAGCGGCCAGAAAGAGATAAACCGAGGTTTTGTAGCGAAATGTGTATAGCACACGCGGAAACCGAAATAAGTATAACACGGTGAAATACAGTCCATTCACAGCCCACAGCCAGTTGCCCAGCCAACCCGTTGGCCAGGCTATGCCAACTGCCAGCAAACTACCGGCCCCTAACCAAACTAAGCCCCAACGCTGATTGGCATGGGACCGTAAAAACATACTGGCAAACAGGTGCTGCCCCAGGAAATAAATCAGTGAGATGCAGATGAACACCAGCAGGCAAGCGATTTTTAAACCCGAAAAGCTGATACTGAGGGTAATATCAAGCGTGAATTGTGACTTCTCGTAAATGTTGTTTAGTTCTGCAAAACACGCCTGAAACAGCGCGTAACTCAACACTACAAACAGCACTGATACCGGCCAGCGCCCCCCGCGCACTGGCAACTGGATGAACCAGGCATATAGCCGGGACCGATAAAAATAATTCACTAAATAAAACGCCAGAATCAGCACCAAACCCGCGTTCAGCAGCAAATCGCCGAGAGACGGAGCTAGGGCCGAAGCCGCATAAAACCGCGGATTGAAGAGGTCATTTTCGGCAAATAAAAACGGGACACCAAAATACAGCATCGCCCCGCGCAGCAGCACTAGGTAGCTCATCAACAGGGCAAAACCGGTTTCGTAGTGCCGCCCGCGCCGAAGCCGTCTGATCTCCCGGAAAACGTATAATCCCAGAAAAATCATGCCTAACGTTGCCAGAATCACCGTGTTGACGGGCGTAGACCGGTTGCGAAACTGATCAATGCGGGGCGGCACCACCGAGAATAAAAACACCGGTGTATTGTCGTAAATATTCTGGTAGGCCGGGCCTCTGGTGGTCAGCAATTGCTGAGGTTCCAGGGCAAACAGGTCGGGGTTATACCCACTTTGCAGGTATGTATTGGTGTTTTTGTACTGCCGAAACACGTTCACCAACGATACCACATCGAGCGTATCGGCCCCGCGCAGGATTCGCTCGCGGCTCACGATGTAACGGCCCGGCTCAAAATCAACTAAGCGTGGGTTGGTAACGTCGGCAATGCGCCCGTAGTTTGGCACAAACCGATAGTCTGACCAAAACAGCAGCACCCTGTTTTTAAAGATGAAATACGGGTATTGGGTTGGTAATGAGCCGGTTTTGAACGAAAAATCAGGCAATTGGCGCAGGTGAGCAGAAACCTCGGCGAGTTCGTCGGTACTGACTCGCATCTCGCCCCTGACGCGCTCCTGCACCGTAGTGGCATACTGCTCGTCGGTGGCTCCGGGGGCTTCGCGTTCCAGAAACACGTAAGTCAGGCCCGCCAGCAAGAGCATCAGCCCGGCCAGAATCAAAAATATATGTCGTTCTATCGCTTTCACTACGGTGAGTATTCCCTAAAACCATGCCAAATTTAGTGGTCAGTGGTTGGTGGTTAGTTGGCTGACACAAACGTGTTGACGCGGTAGCCAACTAACCACCAGCCACTAATCACTGACCACTTTTCTCCACCGTAAACCCACCCGGCTCATACCCCACCGTCACGCCCAGCACATAAAGGAGGTGTTTTTTGTCAATAATAACCCGAACGTTATCAACTAAGTAAACCTCATCGTTGGGGCCGGGCAGGTCGAAACCAAGCAACCACGAGGCCCCGCAACCGCCACCCCGAACGCCCACGCGCAGGCCATATTCGGGCGGAACAGCATTGGTTTTCAGCGTTTCCTGGATGCGCTGACGGGCTTCGGGCCAGAGCGTGACGGGATTAGTGAGCATTGCTTTTGAGATTACATTTATGGGTTTGAGTGTTGGAGTCGTTTACAAAAGACGCAATTTCGCTCCCGAAACTGTAAATCAAACCACAAAACCGTCCTGACCGGCCAACACGCATGGAACTTCTGAGTGACCTCCTGAAACTGATTATTCCCGCCAGCCTTGTTTTATACGGCATGTACCTGACGGTGAAACTGTTGCTCAACCGAGAAGCCGACCGGCACCGTTTCGATGTGCAAAACCGCTACACCGAAGCCGTAGTGCCGGTGCGGCTGCAAGCCTACGAACGGATGGTGCTGTTTCTGGAACGCATAAACCCCAACAATTTGCTGTTACGGCTTGGCGGTTCGGCCAGCACCGTCAGTGAGTTGCAACAACGGCTTTTGCAGGACATCCGCGACGAATATAATCATAACCTCTCGCAGCAGGTGTATATGAGCCAAACCGCCTGGGACGAAATTCAGGCCGCCATGAACGATATTATCACGCTTATCAATCAGGCATCGGGCGACATCCGCCCCGGCGAACCGGCCATCGAACTCTCGAAACAGATTTTTGAGCGCGTTATCCAGCGCGACCAACAACCCACCGCCAAAGCCCTGACGATGGTGAAAGAAGAGATCCAGAAAGTGATTCTTTGACATCGTTTACCCAGTTTAAACCAGGGGCAAACGATGTCAAAATACCTCCGCCGACACGGCCCACGCGTCGTTCCAGGCTTCCTGACTCAACAATACAGGAACCCCTTCGGCCCGAAGTGTTTCGATAATGTCTTCGGTCGGGAGGTTGCCCGTCAGGTGATCGTCGGCTAAGGGGCAACCGCCAAAACCGCGCAAGGCTCCGTCAATGCGGCCCACGCCCGCCCGCAATGCTGCCCGTACTTTAGCCGGTGTTTCGCCGGGCCGGGCGTGCAGGTGCGCCCCGAATGACAGAGCCGGAAATGTCTCGATTAGGTACCGAAACAGCGTTTCGATAGCTTGTGGCGTGGCCGTACCAACGGTGTCAGATGGCGCAACATGCTGAATACCCAGCCCGGCCAACTGCCCGGCAAAATCGGCAACGATGTCGGGGCTATACGCGTCGCCGTAAGGATTGCCGAACCCCATCGAGAGATAAATCACTAATTCGTGGCCCGTGCGGAGGCACAGATTCTGCATCTCGGCAACCTCGGCCAACGCCTGCGCGATAGATTTGTTGGTGTTGCGCTGCTGAAACGTTTCGGATACCGACAGCGGAAAACCGATGTACCGAATCCGGCCGTGTTGCGTGGCTTCGTCGGCCCCGCGCCGGTTGGCAACAATGGCGAGCAGGTTGGTTTGGGTATTGGTCAGGTCAAGCCCGGCCAGTACAGCGGCAGTATCGGCCATCTGCGGCACGGCTTTCGGCGAGACAAACGAGCCGAAATCGAGCGTATCGAACCCCACCCGGAGCAGCGCGTTCAGGTAGCGTATTTTCAGGTCGGTGGGAACAAAACGGGCAAGGCCCTGCATGGCATCGCGCGGACATTCGGTAAGGAGCATCGTGT
>JBBRUV010000220.1:0-8481 GCA_038247465.1 Cytophagales bacterium | reverse complement strand
TTAGGAGTGGTTGACGGGTCAATATTACGCGGTTTGGCGAATTTGGCAAATCTGATTTTTTACAGATGGATTCGGGCGGGGCCAATCGGTTGGCGGGGCGGAAGAATGATTGCCGGTTTTCTGCGCCGGACATAATCGGTATATTTACCCTAAACAGGTTTTATGAGCATAAACGAACGAAACAATGATTGTTGAACAACCTACTCAGGCCATTGCCTTGCCGCAAACCCTGGCCGAGTTTATAGACTGGGAGCCGAACGACGGGTTTAAGTACGAATGGAACGACGGTGAACTAATCCGATTTGAGGGCATAAAAAAGAAAGAATATTACATTGCTGACCTGCTGAACCTGCTTTTTGTCGAAAAAGAGTATCACAAACAGGGAATGTTGCTGGCCAAAACCGATGTTATGCTAACCGGCATTCAGATGCGTCGGCCTGACATTGCCTATTTTACCCGATCACAGATGTATGAAGCCCGCGAAGGTCAGGACGTAATCCCGGAGTTTGTGATCGAGATTATTTTGCCCAACGACGACGCCGAACAGGTTGAGAAAAAAATTGTGGAGTATTTCAAGGCGGGCGTTCGCGTTCTCTGGAAAATCATGCCGCAGTCTGAGGTCGTGTATGTTTATACGGCTCGTAAAATCGTCAAAATCTGCACCGACGATGACGTTTGTGCTGCCGCACCCGTGTTACCCAATTTCGAGGTTATGGCGGGTGGGTTGTTTAAGTAATTCTGGCAGGATTGCCGGAATTACTGCTTCATTGTTGCCCGGCCTAAGTAGATTTCGTCTCCGGTCAGCGTCAGGTCGGTATAAAACTGGTAGCCATTCTCTACGTGACGCAATTTAAGTTTTGTTATCTCCCCCGCTTTAGCGTAAGGCATCGAGGCTGCAATCAGAATCTGGTTGCCGTTCACAATAGCCCGTGCAAAGGGTAATTTCTTCACTTTTAGCTGATTGGCGTTGTATTTAAACCACGTTTTTCCGCCCTCGAACGAGCAATCCGTATTTTCGTTGAGGTAGGTCTCTTTGCCATCAAATAAATCGGCGTGGTGTTTAAAGAGCCGCCACAGGCCATGAATATACTGTTCGTAGGTGGCATATACCCGGTCATTGCCCAATCCTTTCAGTTCCGGGTCGGCAGGGGCGGGCTGGTCGGGAGTCAGGTTGAGTTGGTCATCCCAGAATAAAACGCCGTAGGCTCCCGTAAACCAGTAAAAAATGGCTGTTCCTTCGGCAATAGCAGGCGGAGCCGGGTGAATGGCGCGGGCGTTGTCGGCAAAATCACCGTTTTGCTGGTTGAATAGCCAGTGCCAGGCAATGCGTTTTTTGGGCGATAGCTGCCGACCAATTTCCTGATCGCTGAGCAACGCGGCTAACCAATGGCGGCTGTCGTCGCGGTTGTGCTCCTGACTGTAATCCATCTCCGGGTACATATAATACGTGCCGGGCATCTGGAAATCGGCGTAATCGGCGAATGATTTCCCCACGATGGCATCGGGCATTCCGCGCTGTCGGCTGGTGGCGGTGTGTTGGGCGGGGGTGTTCCAGAGCCAATCTGCCCCGGCTGCGTAGCCCGACGCTTTCGAGTAGCCAAAGCCGTTGTAAGGCACCGGCGCAATGGAGCCAACCATCGTGCCGGGACTGCTGTTATCTTTCAGCGTTTTGGTGATAAATGTATAGATATTGGCCTGTTCCTGATGGTTGGGCAGGCTGATGCCGTCGTTTTCGATGTCCCAGAAAATCAGCCCGAACGTGCTTTTCATCGTCGCCGGCGGGCAGTCGCCGAAACCGACACAGCCACCGGCCAGTTCGGCAGCGGCAGAATAAAGCGAATTACGCCACTTAGGGTCGCCGTTGGGCCGCAGATACCAGGTTTGCGGGGCTTTTTCCTGATTTTTACCCCATTCGAGATTGAAGGGTTCGCCGAAATAGTTTTGGTACACAATCAAAGCCCGTTGGCTCTGTTTCAGGCGGCTTGTCCAGCCGGGTCGAGTCTGGGGCGCATCAGAGCGCTCGCTGACCGGCTCCATCCGGGTCTGCTCAATAGCTGAAAAACCGCGCCGAAACAGCTTGCTCCAATCCTGAGCGACGTGCAGATTCCGGCCAGCCCCGGCAAACGTGACTGATTTTGTGGCGGGCAGCACAAAATCAGTCACCACATCAATGTTCCAGTAGCCTTTGCGGGTGGTCGGCGTAAACCGGCTTCGGGGCGTGGGTGTGAGCAGAGTCGGCGCGGGCAGCGAACCGATCAGCCGTTGGCCCACCAGATCGGGATTGGTTCGTAACTGATTGGCAAACAGGGCGAAACCGCCTAAAAGTACCACTGTTACTAACAGATAAATGCCGTATTTTTTCATAATCGTCAAGACTCATTTCTGTCATTCCAACGACAGGAGGAATCTGCGTTGCTAAGCCAAGTAGATTCCTCCTGTCGTTGGAATGACAAAAAACGCGCTTAAAAAGGATACCAATGCAACAAAGATTGAAATCCTACTGAACAGCTTCATCCTAAAAAATCTTGTATGCCAGCGTGACCTGCCACGATTTGAGTTTCTGATTAAACTGGGCGGGTGTGGTGCCGGTTGCGCCTAAATTTACCGAAACTACATCGGTCAGGCTGCCTTCGTAGCGCACATCAATGCCCAATTTGCCGAGGTCAAGCCCGCCACCAACCTGATAGCCGTAATAGGCTTTGGCCCAGGCATCGTTGAGCGAACCGGCGGTGTAGGTTTTCAGCGCGTCGCGCAGATTTTGGTTATTGGAAAGACGGAACGATGCAATTGGCCCGGCCATCACCCGCAGCGGCCCGCCTTTCAGACCAACCAGCAGCGGCACATCAAAACTCGTGACGGTAATGTCCTGAATTATAGACTCTGGCTGTCCGTTGCTGCCCGTGCGGATAATCTCAAACGAGCCGCCCTTGGTTGAATACAGCAGTTCGGGCTGGATAAACAGGTTTTTACCAAACCGGGTATAAATACCGAACGAGGTGCCGGTTTTGCTGTTGAGACTGTTCTGGATGTTGTCCCGAATGGTTTGACCGTTTATGCTCACAGCGGGCGATCCGTTGGCGTTGAGCCGGGTGGTAACGACATCGGAGCCGAGTGAGAATTTGGACAGGTTCACGCCCCCTTTAATGCCCATCTGAAATTGAGCGAACGTAACCATCGGGGCCAGCGCGAAGGCTGTAATGAGCAGGAATTTTTTCATGTTGGTTATACTGTTGAATTAGAACTGTTGGTTTAACGCGTAGTCATTCGAGCTGGCGTGGTGGTCAACTAATTTTGAGCAAATGGCGTTTTTACAATGAGCAGTTATCAATTAGCAATGCTCCGGTTAGAGGTCGGGCCAACTGTAAAGTTTAATCAATCGAGATAAGATTGCTCACTGATAATTGTTTGTTGTTCACTGATAACTGCTTATTGTTCGTTGATAACTGCTCACTGATAACTGTTCATTGAATTGGCTAAAATCAAAACGTCTTATTTCTGCCAGAGTTGTGGGCAGCAGTCTTCTAAATGGCAGGGCCGATGCCCGGCCTGTGGCGAATGGAATACGTTTGTAGAAGAAGTAATCCAGAAAGATGAACCGGCTGCCGGTGGCTGGCGACCGCCCACAACGGGTATCGGCGCGGTTGCGAAAACGGCGGCTAAACCCAAAGCCCTCCATGCCATCAACTACGAAGATCAGCCCCGCATCCTGACCTCCGACGGCGAACTGAACCGCGTGTTAGGGGGCGGTATCGTTCCCGGCTCACTGGTGCTGATTGGGGGCGAACCGGGAATCGGTAAATCAACGCTGCTGTTACAGATTGCCATGAGCCTGACCGGAATGCGGGTGTTGTATGTGTCTGGCGAAGAAAGCGAACAGCAGATCAAGATGCGGGCCGAGCGGATGGACGCGCAAACGTCTGACTGCCACATTATGACCGAAACCTCAACACAAAACATTTTTCGGGTCGTCGAAACGTTTGAGCCGGAGGTGCTGATCGTAGATTCGATTCAGACCATGCACTCGTCGCTGGTAGAGTCGGGGGCGGGTAGCGTGAGTCAGGTGCGCGAGTGTACGGCCGAGTTCATGAAATACGCCAAAGAATCGAGTGTACCGGTGTTTATGATTGGGCACATCACCAAAGAAGGCTCACTGGCTGGCCCAAAAGTGCTGGAACACATGGTGGATACTGTGCTGACGTTCGAGGGCGACCGCCACACAACGTATAGGATACTCCGAACGACAAAAAACCGCTTTGGCAGCACGTCTGAACTGGGGATTTACGAGATGCTGTCGTCGGGTTTGCGGCAGGTAACGAACCCATCTGAAATTCTGATTTCGCAGCGCGAAGAACTGCTCAGTGGCGTAACCATCGGCTCGATGCTCGAAGGTAATCGCCCGTTACTAATTGAGATTCAGAGCCTTGTGGGCGTGGCGAGTTACGGAACACCACAACGCAGCAGCACCGGCTACGACGGCAGGCGGCTCCAGATGTTGCTGGCGGTGCTGGAAAAACGGGGCGGGTTCAAACTCGGTCAGCAGGATGTGTTTTTGAACATGGCCGGTGGCCTGAAAGTAGAAGACCCGGCTATTGATCTGGCGGTGTGCGCGGCCATTGTATCGAGTTACGAAGACATTGCCATTCAGCCGTCTATCGCCTTTGCTGCCGAGATCGGGCTGGGGGGCGAGGTGCGGGCCGTGAGCCGGATTGAGTCCCGGATTGCCGAAGCGCAGAAACTGGGTTTCAAGCAGATTTTTGTCTCGAAATATAATCTCAAAGGCATTGACCCCCACGATTTTAAGATTGCAATCAAGCCCGTTGCCAAGTTAGACGAAGTGTTTCAGGGCGTTTTGATGTAGGCTTGGTTTTTGAGTAGGTTTGTGAAAAACAGGGAAAACGATAACAGCAACATACCAATTGACCTTAGATGAATTTAACCCGGAGTTTATGGCCCAGGTGAAGCGAATGTTTACCGTAACGGGTATTGTAACGGTGGTGGTTGAAGAAGAAGTAGTTGCCTATAAAGAATTAGATGGCAACGACGAGCAAAATAATTTTATCGAAGCAGAAGAAGATGAATCATTACTTAGATTAATGGAAGACGCAGAAAAAGAAGGCCGGATGAACGTAAGTGAACAAGCTGACTTTAAAGCATAGTTGCTGGTTCGATAAGTTGGGTAATTATGAAGCTATCGAAAATGCACAGACATTAGACGAAATTGGCTTCCCGGTTAAGAAATTAGAAGCCAGTAAAAAGCTGAAAGCGTTTCGGGTAAAGCTAAATGACGACAGCAGTTTTCGGATTGGCTTTTTCTTGGAAGAGGATACCATTGTTTTAGTCCGTGTTCTGAACCGAAAAGAGATTTACAACGCGTTTCCGCCTACGTGAATTACCCAAAAACATCAATCCTTCGGCAGCAGCAACCCGTGCATTCTGAACCTGTTTCGGCGGTTCCATTCCAGCGACGGGGCCGCGATTTTGAAGAACTGCGCCGTTCCCAGAAACCGCTGCGCCGATGGGTTCAGGTTGCGAATCCGGGAGAAATCGGCATCGGGCGAGATATAAAATTGCCGGACGCGCTCAAATTTCACCTCCCGCCCCGTTGAGTCGAACAGCACCGGGTTTTCGTGGCCGCCCGTCATGCCGCTGCCACTATACCCAATGCCGAGGTCGAGCCAACGCGGGAAATCGGGCCCAACGGGCAGAACCGATGACAAATTGACCGACAGCCAGTATTGCTGGGCGTTGTAGTCTTTGAGAAGTTGAACGCCCGTTTTTTCGCCGAGAATGTTGGGCCGGTATTGGGCGTAGATGCTTTTCCGCCAGCCGTATTTGAGGTTTACTTTCTGCTCGCCGAAGCCGTATTGCTGACCCATAAAGAGCGCGGTGCCGGCCACGTTTGCCAGCATATCGCCGTTCGAGAACCCCCAACCCTCAGAATATCCGTCATAAACCTCAATCGTACTCTGAAAAAGCAACGCCATCAGCCCGCCGGTGAGCGTGGCGGCCCGGTCGTTTACGCCCGTCCACCGGAAGAGTTCATATCCGCCCCGGCTCATGAGGTACGCCGTGGCTGTGTGGCCGAGTTTATCCATCTGTAACCACTCGCGGTTGTCGTTAAAGGTATGGAACGGCACACTTTTTTTGTACCACTGTTTTTTGAGGAGCAGCAGCGTAATCGTGTAAAAAGCCGCTGTACTGACCGCCACGCCAATCAGCCGCCCCCGATTGATGCCTTCTGGTTGGGACATGGCTGTTGCTGCCGGGCCGGTTGGTAGTTGTGAAAACGTGGGCGGAGCCAGCACAAACGCCGGGCCGTTGTTATGTTGGGCGATGGCGGGCCGGGCCAGAAACGTGAATGAGAGCAGGAGCAGGAGCAGGGCGGAGACGAAAGGTTTCATGGCGGCAAAGTTGGGCCTTATTCGTTGGGCAGCAAGGTCGGTGGCTCATTCGCCCTCACGGGACCAGCACAAACGTCACTTTCGCCCACCATTCAGCCAAATCGCGCATTTCCTGCGTACTGGCTTCGTTGCGAACGGCCTGCAACGTGGTCTGATTGATAAAATAAAATTTGCCGGTTTGGCTACTGACCAGACTACCGAACTCCACGAGATTATACGTTCCGTTGGGGTTTTTCTGGACGGTGAATTTAATGGGTAACAGCAACACCTGCGTTTGTCCGACGTTGATTGCCATTGGTTCGGTTGCTGTCACATAATTAAATATCAATGGGTCGCCGGTTTTCCAGACATCGCTGATGAGGGCTGATACATCTTTAGGGTAGTAAATCAGTTGATACCCGCCCGACGGAGCCGCAAAAGAAGGCGCATTGACGCGGGGAACGGTCAGAGCCAATGAAAACGTCAACATCCGCATCGTACCATCGCCACCCAACGATGCATTTTGCGTGGCTTTGCTAACAGAAAGCGTAAGGCTATACGGTTTACTATCGCCCGATGGGTCTTTGAGGGTTGTTCCTCCGCCCCCGATGCCCATACTCGTCACCCGAAACTCGCAGGGATAAGACCGGAGTTTCCCGTTCCGCATCTGGCACTCAATTTTCAATACGCCCGGCAGTCCGCCCGGTGGCAGGTTAACGCTCGTGGCCGAAACGGGGCCGTTGGGCGTAGGTGTTTTTGGGACGACAGCGGCTTTGCCCGTCGGGACTTTACCACCCTGCGCCCATACTACAACCGGAAGCAGCAGCAGCAGGAGCGAACAGAAAAGAGAAAGTTTAGTCATAGATAAACCGTTTGTAGCAACAGCCTGGTGGCGGTGGCCGACTTGTCTACCACCGCCCCAGGCTGTGGGAAAGATTTAGTCCGAAGTTACACCAAAATCCGGTCAATCTCGCCCGTCACAATCGCCCACCGTTGTGCCCAATCGCCCGACGCATCAATCCATTCGATGCCGCGCCGGTCGAGGGCATCGCGAAAACGGGCATACATCTCGGCGCGTCGGTGGCCGAGGTCGCGCAGGCCGTCAGACACCCACGGAACGTCAACGTTGAGCAGAAAATAACGGTCATACAGCACCTGCCTTTCGAGGTCGGCCAGCACGGGCGGCACCGCCTTCAGGTAAATCTCTGAATACAGCGCGGTGGTAATCACGTCAGTATCGCAGATCAGCAGACGGTTGGCGGTTTGAGTAGCCCGCAGCACGGCTTCGGTTTGGGCGTGGCCGATGCGCTCGATGTCGGCCAATGAAAATTCGCTGTCAGTAATCAGGTCGCGGGCCACTTCATGCACAAAAATGGTCTGGTAATGATGAGCAAGTTTTTGACCCATCATGGTTTTGCCAACGCTTTCGGGACCGTATAAACACACTTTTTTAACGAAGTAAGGCCGTACCACGTCCGGGATAAAGTCCCAATACTGAGCCGGTTGCGCCCTGATTTGTGTGGCAGACACGGGAACAAGCCGTCGGGTCTTATCGAAATAAACGCACGGTAAACCGAAGTGATGGCTCAACAGGTCGCCGTAGTCTTCGGAGCAGAAAAAAGCCGTTACGGTCGGGAAACGGCGACGGATAAACGTGGCCCAGTGGTGGGTAGCTTCGTAAATCGGCAGCGCGGGGTCGTGAAAATCGTCGGTTTCGGTCACGATGTCAACGTTTGGCTGGTCGGCCAGCAATGTGCGGAGCCAGCCGAGCCGAAGGTCAGGCGCAATGGGATCATGGGGCGCAACGCTCATCGAAACCGTGAGTTGGTCGCAGCGTTGGGCGGCAAAGTCAATCAGGGCCAGATGCCCGTTGTGGACGGGCATAAACTTGCCAAAAACAAGGCCATGTGTCATCTGTTGACGCTGATTTATTAAGTATAACTAATGCCGGAAGGACGAGCCTAAAATATTGATTTCCACCATGATACCGGCGGTTTTGGGCGTATTGGTATTGGGCAGCAGCGCACCAGTGCAAAATTGAACTCGTGCTGGTA
This sequence comes from Cytophagales bacterium, assembly GCA_038247465.1. Taxonomy (GTDB): domain Bacteria; phylum Bacteroidota; class Bacteroidia; order Cytophagales; family Spirosomataceae; genus JBBRNH01. Next base: position 47 of record JBBRUV010000220.1, on the reverse strand, counting down.
AAAAATCTTGTTTTTGGGTGTGATACCGCCCGACAAAATATTGAATA
>JBBRUV010000219.1:0-8538 GCA_038247465.1 Cytophagales bacterium | reverse complement strand
GAAAAAATGGCCGACAGCTCGTTGCAGGAGCCATTTACGTCGGCTCTATTCAAAATCAAATCGGTGCTGAAACACAGTGAAAAAGAACACCTCACCGATCTCGAACCCGCTATTGATGTATCGGCGCGGCCCCGGCCCGCACCGTTTTCTGACGCACTCCTGAACCGGATTCAGGCCGCCATTGTGCAGCAATGCGTTTTGATGCTTGATTATCAGTCGGGTTATTCCGACCAAACTACCCTTCGTGATGTAGAGCCGATTGGTCTCTGGCATTATGGCGTGGGCTGGCATCTTATCGCATTTTGTCGGCTCCGGCAGGATTACCGCGACTTTCGGATTGACCGCATCCGGCAACTGACCGAAACCCGGCAGACATTTTCGCGCCAATCGCTGCTGTCGTTACAGGATTACCTCAACCAACTTCGGCAGACAGAAAACTTGCAGGAAGTGGTGATTTCGTTCGAGAAAAATATGGCTCGTTTCGCGCAGGAACAACGGTACGGGTTTGGTTTCGTGAGCGAAACCGAAGAAAATGGCCGGGTGCAGATGCGGTTTATGACCCAGTTCATAGATGGTCTGGGCTGGTGGTTGCTGATGTATGGCAGTTGCATTACTATCGAAAGTCCGGCTGAACTGCGTGATTTAATGAAGGCCCGCGCTGCGGATATTCACCAGCATTACAACGGCTGAAAATGGGCAAACGCTGCTGACATACGGCTGTCACGGCCTTCCTTGATCTTTGTTTCAGTAATCACGAAAACAAATTCTACGCATGACTGCAACAATCGAAATCCCCGAAAAACCCCTTTCTGACAAAGAAATTACACCTTTCACCGCCCTATGCTTCACCACCTTCACCACGCTGGCAACCCTCTCTGAGTGGAACCACGTGGTTGGTGAGTTGTACATTGAAGCTGCTCGGTTGGGCTTGACACCGGCCGGCCCGATTCAATACGTCTATGTCGGCGTGACTGGCGACGCGTACAACGAGTTTCAGTTAGACATCGCCTTGCCCATTGTTGTTCCGGCTGAATCGGCGGGGACGTTTAGCTACAAAACATTTGCTGAGTTTCGGTGCGCGGCTTACACCCACACGGGTGCGTGGGCTGATCTTTCGGCGGTGTATGACGCGCTGTTTGGGCAACTCTACGGCAGTGGGCACCGAAACGACGGTCATATTCGGGAGGTGTATGCTTACATCAACAAAAATCAGCCCGAGACCTGCGTAACCGAGATTCAAATCGGCTTGGCCTGACCGAAACGGACTTATCCCCTGTCGGCACGAGCCGCCCCGCCCAACCCCCTGTCCAGGGGGCTAAAACCATCCGGGATTAAAACCTTGCAGCGCGAAGCCCCCTGGATAGGGGGTTGGGGGTAGATAAAAAAGTACCCTGTTTCGGGTAAACCCGGAACAGTTGGTACTTTTTTTGCCGTTTACAATGGGCTGATTCTGACTTCCTAAAACCGTATCGTTATGCAACAGAACGCGCTTTCTCGCCGAAATTTTTTAGCCGGTATCGGGGCTTCGGCACTGACCTTCCCCGCGTTTGCCAATCGTTTCGGGGCCGACCGCAAGCTGGGTGTGGCATTGGTTGGGTTGGGCAGTTACAGCACCAATCAGTTAGCTCCTGGTCTGCAACAAACCGAGTTTTGTGAACTCAAAGGCATCGTGACCGGAACGCCCGCTAAAGCCGAGCAGTGGATGAAGACGTACAATCTCCCGAAAGAGAATGTCTATGACTACAAAACCTTCGACCGCATTGCCGACAACAAAGCCATTGACGTGGTGTATGTGGTACTGCCCAACGCCATGCACCACGAGTTTGTGATTCGAGCGGCTCAGGCGGGCAAGCACGTGATCTGTGAGAAGCCAATGGCAATCACGGAGAAAGAATGTCGGGAAATGATTGATGCCTGCAAAAAAGCTAACCGGCAGTTGGCTATTGGCTACCGGCTTCATTATGAGCCGTTTACGAAAGAAGTGATGCGCTTAGGCCGGGAAAAAATAGTTGGTGATGTTCGGTTTGTAGAGAGTAGCGACGGGTTCAAGATTGGCGACCCAACGCAGTGGCGGATGAAAAAAGCACTGGCTGGCGGTGGTCCACTGATGGACGTGGGTATCTACGCCGTGCAGGGAAGCCGTTACGTAACGGGCTTAGAACCAACATCGGTAACGGCGCAATTTTCGCCCAAAACCGATCCCCAAAAGTTTAAAGAGGTGGAGGAGACGCTCTTTTGGCAGTTTCAGTTTCCGGGGGGTATCGTCTCTAACTCTACTACCAGTTATGTTGCCGGTGTTGAGCGGTTGTATGCTTCCTGCGAAAAAGGCTGGTTTGAACTGGCCCCGGCCTTTGGCTATGGCCCCCTGAAAGGCCGCACCAGCAAAGGCATCATTGAGCAGCCAATTGTGCATCATCAGGCCACGATGTTAGACGGCGTTTGCAAGGTATTACTGAATAACGAAACCCTGCCAGATCACATTACCGGCCAGGAGGGTCTGCGCGATGTACGGCTGCTACAAGCTATTTACCGGGCTGCCGAAACGGGCCGCCGGATTGAGTTGAAATAAATCCTACCTTTGTTAATACACTGACTGGCAATACAATGAAACGTAATCTTATCGCCCCACTCCTGCTGCTGACCTGTGTTGGCACGACTTTATTGTTCGGTTTCACGGCTCCGCGTCAGGATGACCCGAAGCCGGGCGAGAAAAAAATTAAGTGGATGACCATCGAACAGGCATTTGCGGAGAACACCAGAACGCCGAAAAAAATCTTTATTGATGTCTATACCGACTGGTGCGGTTGGTGCAAAGTGATGGATCAGAAAACGTTTACCCAGCCCGCCATTATAGACTACATCAACGAGCATTACCACGCCGTGAAACTCAATGCCGAACAGCGCGAAAACATAACGCTCGGCCTGCAGACGTTCAAATATGTGGATCAGGGCGGGCGCGGGGTGCATGAGTTAGCTGCCGCTTTGCTGAAAGGCCAGATGAATTACCCCACAACGGTATTCTTAGACGAAAAAGGCCAGATGATTCAGCCGCTGCCAGGTTATCTGGAGCCACGCATGGCCCATCAGATTCTGACTTATTTTGGTGGAGGCCACAATGCCAAAGAGCCGTTTGAGACCTATAAAACAGGTACATACGTAAAAGAGTACCAACCGGCGATGCCTGTTCCGGCCGGGCAATAACCGTCAGCCAAGAGAATAACGTATTCCCCGGCCACAGGCCGGGGTTTTTTATTTCCACACGGCTAACTTTGTCGTCTTTGGATCTAACCTGTTATCGAGTAATCACAACTTATGAAAAAAACAATCTGGCTGGTCGTCGCCTTGTCGGCCAATTTGGCCCTGGCAACACCGCCCAAAAAAACAGCCGCGCCCGGCAAGTTTATTGACCCAAAAAATATGGATTCGTCGGTGAAGCCGGGTGATGATTTTTACCGATATGCCAATGGCAACTGGCTGAAAACCAACCCGATTCCGGCTTCAAAAACATCGTGGGGTAGTTTCAATGAACTCCGCGAACGAAGCTCGGAAGCCATGAAAACACTGCTTGAAGACGCAACCAAAAACACGGCCAAAAGTCGCCTGCATCAGCTCGTTGGTGATTTTTATGCCAGCGGCATGGACAGCCTGTTCGTCAATCGTTTTGGCTCAGAACCGATCCGGCCCGACCTGATGCAGATTGACCGGCTGAGCACCAAAGAAACCATTCTGAACGAAATGGCCCAGCTCCGCACCCAGGGAACGGGGATGCTGTTTAGTTTTTTTGTAGCGCAGGATCGGAAAAACCCGGCCAAATACTTGCCGCAGTTCGGGCAGGGCGGAACCACCCTCCCTGACCGCGATTATTACCTCAAAAACGATACTCGCAGTCAGAAAATCCGCGATGCCTACCGTGATCATTTAACCAAAATGTTTGGTCTGGTGGGCGAAGAAACCACGCGGGCCTCGCAAAACGCCGACGTGGTGGTACGGCTTGAAACTGCTCTCGCCAAAGCGCAGATGGCGCGGGTAGAGATGCGCGACCCCTACAAAACGTATAACAAACTGGCGGTTCCTGCTTTTTCGCGGATAACGCCGGGCATCAACTGGGCCGCGCAGTTGAGCAAGTTCGGTGTGACCGGGCAGGATACGGTGCTGGTGAGCAGCCCCGCGTTTTTCAAAGCCCTTGACAGCCTGATAACGGCCACCCCGATTGACGAACTGAAAACGTATATACGCTGGAATATCCTGAAAAGTGCAGCTCCATATCTCGGCAAAGACTTTGTAGATCAGAACTTTGCGTTCTCAAAAGTGCTGACCGGCCAGAAAGAACAAACCCCGCGCTGGCAACGGGTTAGCAGCCTGATAGACGGAACTCTCGGCGATGCGCTGGGCCAGCTTTATGTGCAGCAGTATTTCAAGCCCGAAGCCAAACTGCGGATGATGACGCTGGTTGATAACCTCGAAGCATCGTTTAAAGAACACATCAACGGCTTAGACTGGATGACTGCCGAAACTAAAAAACGAGCTCTGAACAAATTAGTGTCGTTCAAACGAAAAATCGGTTATCCTGACAAATGGAAAAATTACGAGGGCATGACTATTAATCGGCGCGATTTTTATGGCAACGTCAAAGCTGCCAGCCAATGGTCATATCAGTTCATGATTGCCAAACTCGGCAAGCCCGTTGACCGCACCGAATGGGGCATGACTCCGCCAACCGTAAACGCCTACTACAACCCCGTAAACAACGAAATCGCGTTTCCGGCGGCTATTTTGCAGTTCCCGTTTTTTGATGCTGATGCCGACGATGCCATCAACTATGGCGGTATCGGTGCCGTGATTGGTCACGAAATGACGCACGGTTTCGACGATTCGGGCCGGCAATACGATGCCGATGGAACCCTCCGCGACTGGTGGACAAAAGACGACGCGGCTAAATTTAAAGAACGCGCCGATAAGGTCGAGGCTCAGTTTTTTGGTTACAAGGTGCTGGATACACTGAAGGTAAACGGCAAACTGACCCTGGGCGAAAACTTGGCTGACCTTGGCGGGCTGGCAATTGCGTATGATGCCTTCAAGAAAACAAAGCAGGGTCGGGCCACGTCTGGTCGGGGAGGAGACAAAATTGACGGTTTCTCGCCCGACCAACGGTTTTTTCTGTCGTGGGCGCAGGTCTGGCGCATCAACGTCTTGCCCGAAACAACGGCCCAACTGATTTTGACCGACCCCCACGCGCCGGGGCAATACCGCTGCAACGGCCCGTTGTCTAACATTGATGCCTGGTATCAGGCGTTTGATGTGAAATCAGGTGACAAACTCTACAAGCCTAAAGATCAACGAATTAGAGTCTGGTAAAACCAAATGCGCGGGCCAAAACCCGCGCTTTTTTTAGCCCTCAAAAATGAAAATTTCTATTATTGGCCTCGGCTGGCTGGGTTTTCCGTTGGCGCAGGCGTTGCTTGAGCGTGGCCACACTGTTTGTGGCACCACCACCACGCCCGACAAGCTACCCGCTTTGCAGGCTGCCGGGATTGACGCGCACCTGCTCCGGCTCACGCCCAAACCAGAACCCGATGCCCCGCGCCCATGGCTCGATGCCGACGTGTTGATTGTGACTATCCCGCCCAAAGCCAGTCAGTTTGGGGCTGCGTTTTACCCGCAGCAGATCGCGCACCTGGCCGAAGCCGTTAGTTCGTCGGCCATCAAACGGGTTATTCACATCAGCAGCACGTCGGTTTATCCTGAACAAAACCGCGTCATGGTCGAAGACGATGTGCTGACCGTAGCGCAGTCGGCGGCACCGGCCCTGTTGCAGGCCGAGCGCATCTGGCGACGGGTGTCGAGCTACCAACCCCACGCCACTATTCTGCGCTGTGGCGGGCTGATGGGCTACGACCGGCTGCCGGGCCGTTATATGGCTGGCAAAACGGTTGATAGTGGGGCATCGCCAGTAAATTATATTCATCGCGACGACGCCATCGGGCTGATTGTGGTCGTGTTGGAAAAACGGTTGCTCGGAACGTATAACCTCGTTGCACCCGAACACCCCACCCGACACGAAGTGTACCAAACCAGTTGCGCCCGGCTCGGTTTTGCGCTGCCTGCTTTTGTTGAACCCGTTACACCAATTCCGTTCAAAGTTATTGATAGTAAGCGGGTTACTGAATCAACAGCTTACACGTTTTTATACCCAGACCCGTTGACGTTTGTTTGATTTGCCGGTTGCTCAATAATCTATGGGTTTGCCAGAGTCAGTACGTTGATTTGCAACTCACAAATCACAACTTGTCAATGAAAAAATTACTCCCCATTCTGGCGATTCTGATTTTTCTCGCCGGATGCAGCAAGAAAGATGATGCCGTTGCTCCCGACGCTGGTACTGTCGTTGCTGGTACCTATAATGTAACACGGCTTGAAATTGACTCACCAGGAACTGTAAATGACAGCAAGCTGACTCTGCCGGTCACAAATGCAGGGGTAACGGTATCGGCAACGCTTATTGCCACCCGGAAAACGGAGAAAACCGTAAGTTTGCTCTTCACTCAGAAAACTACCGGCAAGCCGGACACCCCCACCGACTTTGGCGAAGTTGAGGTGCGGGCTAATGGCAGTAATTACGATATGTATGATGGAACGGATAAAATTGGTACGGTAGTCGGCAACACGTTCACCATAGATGCTACTGACAGTGGTACCCGAATCATTATCGTTGGCACTAAATAGACGTCAACACATCATGAAAAAGGCCGGGATCAACACCCCGGCCTTTTTCATGATGTGTTGACAATGAGCTACTTCAATCCACGTAAGTAGGCCAGACTTTGCGGTACCTGCGTTAATGACCGCGACGATTCGTCTTCGATAAACAAATATTTCACGGCGGATTTTGGCACTTCATTCATAAACCTGGCAATATCAATATCGCCTGTGCCAAGGGCTACGTCGGTTTCTACGTCTGACCACCCATTTTGGTTGCCGGGTGTGCCGGGCTTGCGGTCTTTGAGGTGAACCAGCAGAAAACGGTCGCGGTATTGGCGGAGGAGTTTGGCGGGTTCCTGACCGGGATGTTTCGTCCAGTACAGGTCTATTTCAAGGTTGCAGTAACGCGGGTCGAGGTTCTTGACGAGGTAATCGAAGAGTGTCCCGTTTTCGTAGGGCCGAAATTCGTAGCCGTGATTATGGTAGGTAAGTTTCAGGCCGTTTTCGGCCAAGATTTTCCCGGCGCGGTTGAAAACGGTAACGGCTCGTTTCACGTCGTCAATCGTAAAGTTATCCTCTTTGTGAGGTATCCAGAAACACGTAACGTACTCGACACCAAAGGGTTTATTCTCATTTACGGCCTTCATCGGGTCTTTTTCTAATTCGGCAAAATCGGCTCCGCCCCCGATGGGTTTCAGGCCATACTGCGTCAGCAAGGCCATAAATTCTGGTACGGGCTTACCGTATGTGCCCGCTAATTCAACGTATTTCACGCCCATATCCTGAATTTTCGCCATCGTTCCCGGCACGTCTTTCGCAAACTGTTCGCGAAACGAATACAACTGAACCCCAACCGGGGCCTGGGCCAATGCCGGGCCGACACAGGTCAGCAGGAGTAAAAAGAAAAGCAGGGCGTTTTTCATGCGTTTTCGGGAGATGATTTACGGCAAAAGCCGGTACTGCTGTACTTTTACGCGCCGGGCCATTTTTATCATTGACCACGCCCACTTCTGCTATGATTACAGAAACCTCATCGCACTACGACCACCTCGAACAGATGTCGGTTCACGACCTGCTCACCAACATCAATACCGAAGACAAAACCGTACCGTTGGCCGTTGAACGGGCTATCCCACAAATAGAAGCCCTTGTAACCGAGATCGTTAAACGCATGAAACAGGGTGGGCGGCTGTTCTACATCGGGGCGGGTACGAGCGGGCGGCTTGGCGTGGTTGATGCGTCGGAGTGTCCGCCGACCTACGGCGTTCCGACTGATTTGGTGGTGGGTATCATTGCCGGGGGCGACGGCGCGATTCGGAAAGCCGTTGAATTTGCCGAAGATGATGCTGAACAAGCCTGGAAAGACCTCGACGAATACAGTATCGAAGCCGTTGATACCGTCGTCGGCATTGCCGCGTCGGGCCGAACGCCGTATGTCATTGGTGGTTTGCAACAGGCACGGGCGGCAGGTTGCCTGACGGGTTGCGTAGTTTGCAATCCGGGTTCGGCGGTGGCGCAGGCGGCAGAGTTTCCGGTCGAAGTAGTGACCGGCCCGGAGTTTGTAACGGGTAGTACGCGCATGAAAGCCGGAACGGGACAAAAGCTGGCCCTGAACATGATGTCGACCGCCGTAATGATTCAGTTGGGCCGCGTGAAAGGCAATAAAATGGTGGATATGCAACTGACTAACATCAAGTTACAAGACCGGGCGGCAAAGATGGTGATGTCAGAAATTGATGTTGATCGGCAAACCGCCGAAGACCTGCTGGCCCGATTCGGCAACGTGCGCGGAGCCATTGAGGGGTATAAATAGGCCATCATGAAAACCGCCCATATTTT
>JBBRUV010000218.1:0-8556 GCA_038247465.1 Cytophagales bacterium | reverse complement strand
CGGGTTTCCACCCGCGCTACTTCAGCACAAAAATAGCCTTCGTGTTCCGGCCAAGCCCGTCATAGTCAAGGCCGTAGCCAACTACAAAGCGGTTCCCGATCTCGAACCCCACGTAGTCTAATTCGATTTCTTCCTGCAACGCATCAGGCTTGAACAGCAGCGTGGCAATGGCGATACTGGCCGGGTCTTGCAGCCGCATTTGTCGGCAAACACCAGCCATCGTCAGGCCGGTATCCACAATATCTTCCACGATAATCAAATTACGGCCCGCAACGGATTCGCTCAATCCCAGAATTTGCTTCAGTTCACCCGTCGAAGCCATTTGCTGATACGACGCGACGCGGATAAACGTGAGTTCGCAGGGAACGGTGATGTTTTTGAGCAGGTCAGCCCCGAAAATAGCCGCACCGTTCAGCACGACCACAATCAACGGGCAACGGTCGGCGTAGTCTGCGCTGATCTGCCCGGCCAAAACCGTAATCCGTTCCTGAATAGCAGCTTCGGAAATAAACGGAACGAACGTTTTATCGCGGATAGTGAGTTGGGCGGTCGGGGTCGTCATGATGAGGCAAAGGTAAGGCGCAAAAAACAGTCGCCTGCAAACTGACAGCCCGGTTGCAGCGTTAATAACCTGCACATACAACAAATCTGAAACGAACCATGCACATCCGAATCGGTCTGGCGGTCTGGCTGATGAGCCTGACCCTAACGGCACAGGCCCAACTCTACGATCCGTCGGCGTTCGACAAGAAATACGATGGCCTGCTCAAACATCCCGGCGTTCAGTTAGAGTCGGCAGAGGCCATTAACCTGCTCTACAATTATAAGTTTTACGAAGCCGACAAGGAGTTTCGGTGGTTGCGGCTGCGCTATCCCAAGCACCCGATGCCGTATTTTTTGATGGGCCTGGCCGAATGGTGGAAAATTGTGCCCAACACCGAACTTACCGACTATGACTACCGCTTTGAGGCTCTGATGGATACGACTATTACGCTGGCCGAAAACTTGTATGACGAGAGCGAAAGCAAGGTCGAGTCCGCGTTTTTTCTGTCGGCGGCATACGCTTTCAAAGGACGGCTGTACTCCGAGCGCAAAAAATGGACGAAGGCCACGTTTGCCGCCAAAAACGCCCTGAAATATTTTGAGAAGTGCAAAAACAACGGCGAACTTAGCCCCGAACTACTCTTCGGCGATGGGCTGTATAACTACTATGCTCAGTGGATTCCGGCCAATTATCCGTTGCTGAAACCCGTGCTACTATTCTTTCCAAAAGGTGATAAAGACTTGGGAATCAGTCAGTTGGAAAAAACGTCGAATAATGCTTTTTATACCCGGACTGAGGCCCGCTATTTCCTGCTCCAGATTTACAGCACGGAAAATCAGTATGATAAAGCCTACGATCTGGCCAAATACATGGCCGGGCAATATCCCGACAATCCGTATTTTGAGCGGTACTTCGCGCGGTCGGCATTTGTGCGGGGTCAACTGCCCGAAGCCGAACGTATTTGCAAAGACATTCTGGAGAAAATTGGGCAGGGGAAAGCGGGTTATGAAGGCGTAAGCGGGCGCACCGCAACCTATATTCTGGCCTATATCAATCAGCATTTTTACCGGAACAACGCCGTTGCCAAGCAGTATTACAACCAAAGTCTTGAGTTTGCCAAACAAACCAACGCCACCAACGCGGGTTATTACTGGTCGTCGTTGCTGAATCTGGGCCGAATTGCCGATACCGAAAAAGAATATGACCTCGCCCGCGATTATTACAAGCAGGTGATGGACGCTGCCGACCGCAAATCGAGCCAATATAAAGAAGCCAAAAAGTTTATCGAGGAGGGCCGGAAAGCCCGGCGCGACGAACGACGCAAACGCAACTGACGTGATTTCTGCTTATCTCCGCTACTTTGTTCGCGCCCGCACCGAACACGGTCTGCATTCGCCGTTTGTATTTGACTTGTACACGCGCACGATTAAGCCCGACAACGCCAGTCTGCCCGTGTTTTGTCATATTCAAACGCTTCGTAGTGAGTTACTTAGTAGCAAAACTACAATTCACGTAACAGATTTGGGAGCCGGTTCGCGGCTGGGCAGCAATCCTGAACGGCGTATCACCGACATCGTGAAAAACGCCGAAAAACCGGCCCGGTTTGGGCGATTACTCTACCGGCTAATCCGGCGGTTCGGGGCAAAAACGGTGGTTGAATTAGGTACATCGCTGGGGCTGACAACGGCATATCTGGCCGCAGCCACGCAAGTCGAAGGCGGGCGGGTGGTCTCGTTTGAGGGTTGTCCCAAAACGGCGGCCGTGGCCCGGCAGAACCTCGCTCATCTCGCCGAAAAAAACGTGGACATCGTAGTCGGAAATATTGACGATACGCTGGCTCCGCAAATGGCCGCGCTTGGCCCGGTTGATCTGGTGTTTTTTGATGCCAACCACCGCCACGAACCCACCATGCGCTATTTTGAAACCTGCCTGCCCAACGCCCACAACGATACCTGTTTTGTGTTCGACGATATTCACTGGTCGGCAGAAATGGAACGCGCCTGGGCCGACATCAAAAGCCATCCGTCCGTCACGGTCACAATTGATCTGTTTTGGGTTGGGCTGGTGTTTTTTAGAAAACAACAGCCCAAGGAGCATTTTGTGCTGCGGTTTTGATAAGCGTAGATGGGGGGTGACCAGACCGTTGTTGATGCTGTGCACCAAGTCCGTAAACAACGGTATGCGCGGCAGTAGGGTCATTTTGGATACTACTATCTGGGTTAGTTACTTTATCAGCGTTTAAAGCTCAATTGGAGTCATGAGATAATTCCTGCGGAGCGATTTCAGGGATTAATTTAACGTGAACTATGGATAAATGGCTGATTATCATAGTGCCGTTAGGCAGTTTCCTTCCCCAAAAAACTACCCAAAACACAACATCAACGCGGCAGCGGCAAGGCCACTGCTTCGGCAATATTGGTGCCGGCATTCACGGCCCGCAACCGAAATGAATAGCTGTACGGCTTGCTGGCGGGTAGCAGAAATTCGGGATGCACACGTGCCGACCACGAGTCATCCCCACCGAGACCCATCTGCGCCATGTCTATATTCACTACCGTTACGTTTCCGCGTTCAACTTCCTGGGTGTCAGGGTTTTTGGCTTTCAGCAAAGCCGCGTCGGTATAGTCGCGGGCGTTGATGTTGAGCAAACCCGATACGGTTCCGGTGGTGCTGCCGGGCAGTTCGGTGTTGGCAACAATGAGCAGCCCCGTTCCCGACGCATCGGTAAGTTTGGCCCAGCGAACGTCGGTTCTATTGCCGGTCTCCTGCGCCATCAGATACGGAAAATATTGATCGGCGACTTTACCTGAATACAGCCCGACCTGGGCGGCATCTTTGCGGTCGGCGTAACTCTCGAACGGCCCGCGCCCATACCAGTTAAAATTGGCATAAGTTGGCGCGAGTTGCATCTGCATCCCGACGCGAGCCAGCACCGGCAGGTTGCCTTCGGGCGTAAATGTGGAATTTACCTGAACATCGCCGGTGCCAAACACGGTGTAATTGGTTTGAACACGGATCTTTCCGCCAATGCCTGCCACATCGCTGATGCAGCGAACCCGCACCGATTGCCGCTGTGTTGCCACAATTGCTACCGATACCGGACGGGCGCGGGCCGTGTCTAAACCCGATTTTTGCCAGCCGTTTGCGTAAGCCGGTACGCCCGATGCCTCATCGTTATCAGTCGGTACGCGCCACAAACTTGGTTTCAACCCGCTCTGAATCAGATTTTTGCCGTTGATGAAATACTCGCTTAAGGTGGCGGTGGCATTGCTGAAGACAACGGCAAAGTCGGTGCCGCGCACCGTTATACCCGTTGGCGTGGACTGCACTTTCAGGGCCGGAATCCGGTTCATGCCCATCACAATCGGCGCGGCCACCGATACCGATACCGGAAACTGTGCGGATGCTACCTCGTGCCCGGCTTCGGCCCAGGACGTAGCCTGTTTGGTTTTCAGGCTCACATTCAGCAAAAACTCGCTGCCCGCTTCGGCCAGATACGGAATCTTTGCCGGAATGGTCAATACCTGCGTTTGACCCGGTTTGGCAATCAGGTTGGTTTCGGTTCCCTGTTGCAGCACCGTGCCGTTTTTTAGCACCTGCCACTCAAACCGGAAGGGTTCCAGCGGGATGAAATCATGCAGATTTCTGACATTTAGTTTCACCGTCGAGCCGCCGATGAGCGGGGCGTTCGGCGCAAACTTCACGTACTGATAATTCAGTTTTACCTCGTTGATTTCGGGTTGCGGAGTCCGGTCGCCGTTCACCAAACCGTCTCCCGCGTTGGCCCCGTCGAGGTAATCAATGTGGTCGTTAAACTCTTTGCCGGCCCGGTTTTTCACCCGTAGTCCCTGATCCACCCAATCCCAGATAAAGCCGCCCTGCATTCGGGGGTAGCGGTCAATGGCGGTCCAGTAGTCTTTCAGGTTGCCAACGCTGTTGCCCTTGGCGTGGGCATATTCGCAGACAATCAGGGGCCGCGAGGGGTCTTTTTCCATCAGCCGAATCATGCCCGTTACCGATGGGTACATACACGAAATAATGTCGAAACTACTCAGCGACAGGTTGGGGTCGCCAAAGTCGGCGGTGTTGTACTGGTTGCGGCCTTCGTAATGAATGGGCCGCGAGGGGTCAATGAGCCGGATAATGTCGGCCATATCGTTAAAGTTCTGGCCCATCCCTGATTCATTGCCCAGCGACCAGATCACGATGGACGGGTGGTTTTTGTCGCGCTCAACCATAGCCCGGCCCCGCGCCACAAACGCATCGCGCCACTCCGGTTGGGCGCAAAGCAGAATGTTTTTGCTCCACAGTTCGTGGCTTTCTACGTTGGCTTCGTCAATCACATACAGCCCAAATTCGTCGCAGAGGTCATACCAATCGGTCACGTTGGGGTAGTGACTGGTACGAACGGCGTTGATGTTGTGCTGTTTCATGAGCTTAATATCCTGAATCATGCGCTCCCGGTTGACAACGCGCCCGGTGGTTGGCTCAAACTCGTGGCGGTTCACGCCCTTGAACGTGATGGCCTTACCGTTGAGCAAAATCTGGCCGTTGGCGCGGCTCATCTCGCGAAAACCAACCCGCTGTTTGGTGGCTTCCAGCACCCGCCCATCGGCGTTTTGCAGTTGTAGCGTCAGGGTATAGAGGTTCGGGGTTTCGGCAGTCCAGAGCAACGGGGCAGCAACGGATTTGGTCAGCCGAAGCAGCGCATCCTGCTGCGTACCAACGGCTTCTGACGACGGAATGGTCTCCGAGAAAACCTGCTTCCGGGCGGGGTCATACAGCGTGGCCCGGATAGAATACGTCGGATTTTGGCCCGTCAGATTGCGGATATACGCCCGAATTTTCAGCGTTGCGTCTTTGAATTGATCGTCTAAATCGGTCGTCACATACAAATCGCGGAGGTGCAGCGTGGGCGTGGCATACACAAACACATCCCGAAAAATGCCCGCCAATCGCCAGTAATCCTGATCTTCCAGATAACTGCCGTCTGACCAGTTGATAACCTCGACCGCTAAAATATTCTCCGACCCGTCGGCCCGACCCGAAACCAGCTTGTCGGTAATGTTAAACTCGGCGGGGGTCATGCCGTCTTCGTGGTAGCCCACCATCTGTCCGTTTACATACACATAACAGGCCGACTGCACGCCCGCGAAATGCAGAAAAACGGGTTGGTCGCGGAAATTAGCGGGCAGCGAAAAGCGCGTTCGATACAAGCCAACGGCGTTGGTGTCGCTGGTAATGCGCGGGGGCGTGGCCGGAAACGGATGCTTGATATTGGTGAAAATAGGCCGGTCGTACCGCCGATTTTCCCGTGCGCCAACCACCTGCCAGTTCGACGGCACGGGCAGATTGTCCCAGGTTTGATCAGCAGTAGCAGGCAGAAAAAAATCGGCAGGAACCAGATTTGGATGCTTCACCCACTTGAATTTCCAGGTTCCGTTCAGCAGTTTGACGTTGGGCGATGTGCGCCAGTCCGTTACGGTAAGTGCCTGTTGTTCAGAAATAAATGGAATCAGCGTGGCGTGTGGCGTTTCGGTGTTTCGGCTGATGATTTTCGGGTCTTCCCAATCGGGCAGGGTGGCGGTTGGCTGCGCCCAAAGAACCGTTGGCAGTTGAAGAACAAGCAGGAAACAGAGAGGAAGTAGTGATTTTTTCATGAATGGGTTAATAGGTAATTGATCAATCAGACAACGACCGAATGATACACTCTATTTTCAATCATTCGCCGTACTTTGTCGGAGTTTTATTGGTTTGGGCGATGTTAGCCCGCAAAATTCACCGTTGAATCCTATTTTCACGTATGCGCCTTTGTCAATCTATTGTTATCATTTTAGTCGCTTTGGCGGTTGGCCCAACATTCGGGCAATCGCGCCGGAAGGCCGGCAACGCAGCGGCCAATCTACCACAAGGGCCGATTCCGGTGGTGTCTGACCCTAAAGCGCGGCTCTTGGAGAGCCTGACGCTCAATAGTTCGCTCCTGAACCGGGCCGTGAAGTATTCGGTTTATCTGCCGCCCGATTATTACAGCACCAACCGACGGTATCCGGTGGTGTATTTGTTGCACGGTTATTCTGATAACGAAACGGGTTGGGTGCAGTTTGGCGAGGCCGACCGCATTGCCGACGAGGGGATCAAATCGGGAGACATTCCACCAATGATTATTGTGATGCCCGATGCCGAAGTGACCTGGTATATGAATGATTATCAGGCCAAAACGCGCTACGAAGATATGTTTATGCAGGAGTTTATTCCCTACATTGACTCCACGCTCCGTACCCGCACCGACCGGGCCTACCGGGCCGTGTCGGGCCTGTCGATGGGCGGGCATGGGTCGCTGTTGTATGCCATGCACCGCCCCGACCTGTTTGGCAGTTGCGCGGCTCTGAGCGCGGCTGTTTTCACCGATGAGTCTGTTACCAGCATGGATACTACCAACTACAACCGCCGGTTTGCGTTTTTGCTGGGGCCGGGCGCAGGGCAGGAGCGGCTCAGCAATCACTGGAAACGCAACAGCCCGCTAATCCTGGCAAAATCGGCCCCGGAAGGCGACCTGAAACGGGTGCGGTGGTGGCTCGATTGTGGCGATGACGATTTTCTGACCAATGCCAACGCTCTGTTGCACATCGCCTTCAACGACCGGAAAATCGCCCACGAATACCGTGTTCGGGATGGCGCACACACCTGGACATACTGGCGAACGGGCCTGCCCGATGCGTTGAAGTTTATCGGAGTAGGATTTAGGAGGTAGAACCTGGTGGCTGGTCGTTAGTGGTTGGTGGCTGGTTAGCTACCGCAATCCCCAATCACCCGCTACTGACCATCAGCCGCCAATCACCAATACCAACGACCATGATTAAGAGCTATCGGGATTTAGACGTTTGGCAATTCTCTGTTGGTCTGTCTGTGAAGATTTACAAGAAGAATACGGGCGAATTGGCCGAATGTTAAACGGATTGCAGAAATCGCTCTAATCCCGAACCAGCCACCAGCCTCCAACTGCCGGCCACCAGCCACCAAAACATGACTCTTGCCGTAAACATCGGAAACTCAAACGCCGTTTTTGGCCTCTACGCCAATGACTGGCAACACATCTGGCGAACCCCCTCGCAACCGATTCAGGCCGAGGGGTTTTATGAAAGCACCCTGCGGTTCTGGCTTCTGGAAGCGGGTATCTCGCTCGATACTATCCAGAAAACGGCCATGAG
The DNA here is from genome assembly GCA_038247465.1 of Cytophagales bacterium. Classification (GTDB taxonomy): domain Bacteria; phylum Bacteroidota; class Bacteroidia; order Cytophagales; family Spirosomataceae; genus JBBRNH01. Next base: position 804 of record JBBRUV010000218.1, on the reverse strand, counting down.
CAGTGTTGTTCCGGCCCTTACGCCCACCTTGCGCAACGTGCTGACGGGGCTTTTTGGGGATGGGCTTGTGGTGGTTGGCCCAGAGGTTTACCCGGCTTTGCCGCTGACCATCCTGCGCCCCGATCAGATTGGTGCCGATTTGGTTGCCAATGCGTTAGCCGCTTTTACGCGCTACCATCAGTCGTGCATTGTGGTTGATTTTGGTACTGCGCTGACCTTTACCAGCGTTACCGCCGAGGGGCTGATGGCGGGCGTTGCCATTGCGCCGGGCCTGAGAACGGCCATCCGCGCCCTGTTTGCCAACACTGCCCAACTGCCCGAAGTCCCGATAGAGTTGCCCGAATCGGCGTTGGGCCAAAACACTGCTCACGCCATTCAGGCGGGTGTTTTGATCGGCTACGAAGGATTGGTGCGGCACCTGCTCGCCAAAACCCGCGCCGAACTTGGCCCCGGCACCATCGCCATTGCAACCGGCGGATTAGCCAACGCGATTCCGGCCCTGCACAATGAGTTTGTGGCCGTTGACGAGTCGCTGACGCTGGAAGGAATCCGGCTGGTGGGCCAACTGGCAACGGGCAACTAAGCCGTTCTGCGTAACTTGCACCTCTATTCTGATTTGATTTTATGCGTTTTTACAGCACCAACAATACCAGCATCACGGTTTCGGCGCAACAGGCCCTGTTTCAAAGTTTGCCCGCCGACCGGGGGCTGTATATGCCCGTCAGTATCCCCACGCTCAGTACCACGTTGCTCCGTACACTCACCGGGCAGCCCTTAGATACCGTTGCCTACGAACTCAGCCGG
>JBBRUV010000217.1:0-8563 GCA_038247465.1 Cytophagales bacterium | reverse complement strand
GTTGGCCGTGAGGTGTTCAACCCGCAAACCCGAGTCCCCGGCCCGGCCACCGCTCAACAGAATTGTGCCATCGTCGTCGCTCCGCATCCAACTCCGGTAGCTGAATTTCAGCGTTCCCCGGTCGCGGAGGTTGATGATGCCCCGCACATCGAGTGGGAACTGCGGGGCCGTTACGCCAATGCCGACGTTGGTTTTAACAATGGTGTCGCCCAGCACAATCGGCTTGCTGCCTGCTACTTTGGCCCGCAGACCGATGGCGGTGGCGTTGGTCAGGTTGGGCCGCATTACGTCGGCTTCTGACCCGACAAACACGTTGCCTGAACTCAGGTTTTGCAAGCCCGCCGATCACATACGCCGACAGGCCGAGTTTATCGGCTTCGTGACCGATGATGCCAAAAACGGGATTTTTATGGATGTTTTCTGAAAAAATCATACAACAAAAACGGTCTGCGAGAACTACCCGCAGACCGAACAACGCCAAACCGGGTGAATCAGTTGGCAAAAAACAGCTTCACAATGGCAATGATGGCGGCCAACTGACCAATCCAGAAAATAAACATCCACCGGATCAGTTCGGCTTTTGTGTCGGTAATTTTCACGTCCAACTTATTAATCTCAGTACGCAGGTTAGTTTCTACTGCAAACAGGTCTTTTCGCAAACCCGATTCCGTCCGGGTGTCCTCCTGCCGATAGTTTACTTCAAGTCTTCCCAAATCCTGCTTGGTTGCCCAACTATCTCGCTGCTGAGCAATTTTTTCGGATGTTTTTTCTTCCACAAACTGCAAGACCGTTTTGGCTTCTTCCTCACCTAATTTGCTCTTGAAAATTTCGTATGTATTCAATTCTAATGCGGTCATGTTTACGGCAGCTAAAATGTGACTTGAGCCAAATATAAGGAATACGGGCTAAGAACATCGGTTAGGTGCGTCGGGGTTCTGCTACCCGAAAATAGTTGGCATACTGATGAGCTGCTCCGCTTCGATTGAACGGGTTTTGTGATGGCTCCGGCCACTTGGCCCAATCCATCACAAAACCGGAATGACCAACGGCTTATTTCCGCTTCTCCAACTGCTCAATCCGTTGCTGTTGCTGAATCATGTACAGCGTCAACTCCTCCACTTTCTCCAACAGCTTGGTCTGCAACGTGGCCCCGTCGATGCCGTCCCGAACAACCGTCTCTGCCGACGGGATGCCGGGCAGATGCAGGTGCGTTTTCACGTAAGACTCGATCTCCGACAACGGACGCAGCGCGTAAGTCGGCGCAAACACCCGGTCGGCCCAATCGCTGGCGGTCGAAATTCGAACCCGATACCGGCCCGGAACGACTTCGCCCCGCTCGTTTACGGTCAGAAACTGGTCGGTTTGGCGCGTGGCGGGGGTGTTGGCCGTGAGGTGTTCAAAGCGCAAACCCGATTCCCCGGCCCGGCCACCGCTCAATAGAATCGTACCGTCGTCGTCGCTCCGCATCCAGCTTCGGTAGCTGAACTTCAGCGTTCCCCGGTCGCGGAGGTTGATTATGCCCCGCACATCGAGCGGAAACTGCGGAGCCGTTACACCAATGCCGACATTGGTTCGGGCGATGGTGTCGCCCAGCACAATCGCGTTGCTGCCCGCTACTTTGACCCGCAGACCGATGGCCGTAGCGTTGGTCAGGTTGGGCCGCATTACGTCGGCTTCTGACCCGACAAACACGTTGCCCGAACTCAGGTTGGCGGTACCCGCCGAGTCGCCGAGGGCGACGTTGCGACTGGCCGTTGTCATCGAGAAGCTGGCATTGGTGCCGATACCCACGTTACCTACGCCCGTGCTGATGCTCTGGCCCGCGCCCACGCCCACAAACACGTTGCGGATTGGCACCTGAAACCGGGTTGCCGACAGCGTATAACTCGACGGCACGCCCGACGGACATACCGTTCTGACCTGCCATTCATAAATCACACCCGGTGCTAACCCCGTCAGCACCAGCCGTTTCGACTCGCTGGCGGGGAGACTGCTGCTCAGGCTGGCCGTTGTCCGGGCGACAGTACCAACACCCCGGTGCTGCACCTCGTAGCTGGCCCTGGCCTCGCCCCCAAACCAGTTGAGTCGGCGGCTGTGCTGGTCAACTGATCAACAGTGAGTTGGGTTGGTGGCCCGCACAGCGTCTGGAAACTGTTGGGGTCAACAGTGAAGTCCGACGTGATTCCCGGCGCACGAATTGACCGGACGCGCCATTCGTTGATCGTGCCGGGCAGGATATCGTTGATAATAAACGACTTGGTTACACTGATGCCCAATGGCGTTACGAGCGTGGCCGATGTGTAGGCCGCGTTGGTATTCCGAATGCGGTATTGCACCTCATAATCGGCCCCGACTTCGCCATCGTTCCAGTTGACCCGTGCTGTGTTTGTGCCAATCAGGTCAGCGCGGGGAAAAGACGGTAGGCGGCAGAGGGTTTGGAAATTGTTGGCCAGTGAAACGAAAGCTGAAGTAATGCCTGGAGCGCAAACGGTTCTGACCTTCCACTGATAACTGATGTTACGCGGGTTCATAGAAAGCCGGAGGGATGGCCGATATAGTAGCCCCCAGTTGAAACCGGGGACTACCATATCGGCCATCCCTCCGGGATTTTCTATACCGTGCGTAACATGAGTTGATAAATGGTATTTGGAATCAGGTTCGTCAGCGGGTAATTCTTTTGCCCGATTCCTACAGCCGTTACAAATGTAAGAGAGGTAAAAGGAGCCGTGCTGCTGGTTGGTTTGTACTGAATTTCGTAGCTGGCACCCAACTCGCCACCATCGAAACTCAATTCTGCTGAGGTAGAAGTAATGTTCTGGGCTTCAAACGTACCAGTTGGTGCTGGGCAGGTCTGCCCCCACACATTCGTCGCGCACAGCAGTACAAGCACACACGGCAACAGGCCCCCACAGAGCCAGCGAACAGAAATTCGTACTTGGTTTTTCGTGGTATTTGGTTGGTTTGAAAATGGAAATTTTTTGTCTCAGGGTTGAAAGCGCCTTACTGTACCTTTGCTAAAAATCACATTCGTTATGGTTGCCGCCCCAACATCATTGACCGAAGCACAGGCAGAACTCCTCGACCTGTTTGCCCTGCAACTCTCCGATGAATCATTGGCCGAGTTGAAGCAACTACTCCTTCAATTTAAATTTGACCAATTAGACAAACTTGCCAACGACGAATGGGATGCTAAAGAACTCAGTCAGCAGACCATGAACGAACGGCTACGAAGCCATCACCGAACGCCTTACACGGCGCAAAACCGGTTTCTGCAACAGAACCAGCCAAAACCATGACGGTAGTGCTGGACACGAACGTGTTGTTGGCGTGTTATTCGCCCAAATCACAGCACTATCCAATCTGGCAGGCATACCGCCAACAGCGATACACCCTTTGCGTGACGACCGATATTCTGGCCGAATACGCCGAAATTCTCACCCAACACGCTAATCCGGCCATTGCCAGCCTTATTCTCGACATCATCCTGCAAAGTCCGAATACCCGTTTCGTAACGAAGCATTACTTCTGGCAACTCATCGAAGCCGACCCGGATGACAATAAGTTTGTGGACTGTGGGCTTATTGCCAATGCCGATTTCATTGTTAGCGAAGACCGGCATTTTAACGTACTGGCAACGAAGCCTTTTCCGACAATCGAGGTTATGAAAGCCAGTGATTTTATGGCATTGCTATCTTCGGATTCCATATAGAAGGCCCCCGCAGAGCCAGCGAACAGAAATCCGTACTTGGTTTTTCGTGGTATTTGACTGGTTTTTAATTAGTTAAAAATTTGGGTTTGTTTTTTGTCATCATTCGGTTGTGCCGTTCGTAGGGTTTCATCGAATGTTTCGGGCTACCCCGGCGTTATGGCCTAAACTGTTTGCGATATGAGCGAATACGTCCTGCAGTTTCCCAACGACGAAACGCCCGAAGCCAAAGCCCTGCTTCGCTACCTAAGCGAACTGGCCTTTGTTCGTCTGGCCCGCCCTGCCACCCAAAACGAACCGGCGTTTGTGCGGCCAACGGACTCCAAACGCCAACAGGCCGCTACAGACATGGCTGACCTGCTGGCAAGCCGCCCGCCAACCGACTACACGGTTGACGACGTAGTGGATGCCATTCATGCCATGCGACAACAGACGCATTCGCATGAATGACCGGCTTCGCCTTGTGATCGACACCTACATCATTGGCAGTGCGTTGTTGGGCCGGCGTGTTGCCGACCAGTTTGCTGCATTAATTCGAGCCACAGATCGTGTAGACATCGTCTATGATAATCAACTATTGGCCGAGGTGCAACACCTCGCTACGGTTCCGTATTTTCGGCAACGGGGTATCACCCTTGCTGACATTGACCAGTTTCTGAGTCTTTTTCAATCCATTGCGATTAAGATTCTGGTTACGTCGCAGGTTCGCGTTGGCCGCGACCGCAAAGGCCATTTTCTGCTCAGTCTTCGCTGAGACGTGCGTGCTCGGTTCCTGATTAGTGGCGACTGTGACCTGCTCACGTTGCAGACCTACGGCCCAGTTACGATACTAACCCTGAGCGCGTTTATCGAGCAGTTGCCAACCCTCGCCCCTGAAGTCTAAACCTGGTTTATCAGGTTTGTCTGGCAACAGACCCCGGCAGCGCCAGCGAATAGGAATTCGTAAATGATTTTTCATAGTTATTTGGTTGGTTTGACTTGGTTGAAAATTTGGGTTGTGATGTAGAGATGCAAGTATGCGTCTCTACGTCAATCGGCGGTAATCGTGCAGGAAATCGGTGATGCGTCGGCGCGAGACCTCCAACGTGTCGCCGTTGGTCAGTTCGACAACGAACCGGGCTTTGTGTACAGCCTCGATGTATTGCCGGTTAATGAGGTGTTTGCGGTGGGGGCGCAGAAAGGCCCCGGCGGGCAGGCGGTCGGCTAAGCGTTTCAGCGACAGGGCCACCAGCAATGCCGAGCCATCGGTGAAGAAGAGATTGGTGTAGTTGCCTTCGCCTTCGAGCCGGATAATCTGGGGCAGGGCCACCCACCGGCGGCCGTGTTGAAAGGGAAGCAACAGACCTTCGGGTAGTGGACGCTGTAAACCGGGGAGAACGTGTTTGGTTGGAATAGGAAGCATGGCATTGGTTGGATGTGGTCTGAAAACATAGCAGCGCTAACGTTCTCGTCTTCACAGGCTAAAGACCCCAAATGCGATATTTATTATTCGGTAAATTATTCTACCCAAAATCCACGTCCCGAACGCGGGTCTGGAGGTATATAATCTGTTCACAGAAGGCGATAAGCTAAAGATTACCGCCGGATAAAACCCACATCACCATTAATGCCAAGCCGCATAATCCGGGGCAGTTTGGTTAGGTTCGGTAGTTCACCAAATCGGGCCTGGATAGCAGCTTCGGCGGCTTTAGGCAGGGTTTTGCTCTCAAACGGCAACGTCAGCAAGCCTTTGGTAAAGCCCCGTATCAGGTGCTGCACCTCGGCATTGAGCGATTTCCTGACGGCAATTTCACCACTAACCGGCTCGCCATGAACCGATTCGTTCATTACCGTCCATAACACTGGTGACACGTTTTTGCCGTATTCATAGATCACCGTGAGTGGGATAGTCGAGTATTCGACGATTTCGAAGGCCACTTCGGGCATTTTTGCCACATAAATCCCCAACTGATTCACCTCATCAATCAGCACCGTAATCGGCTGTGGGTTTTCGGTTTGGGCTTTCAGGGCGATAAGCAACCCAACGGCGGCATCATTTTGGGGATCGCAGGCTACGGAGCAGCCCGTTTCGTCGGTGAGGGCAATGAGTTGGCCTTGCCGGAGCAGGTGCAGAATGTCGCGGGGCGATGAAGTCATGGTGCAAAGGTAGTTCGTCCAGGGTGGCCTGTGCCATTTGTAGTTCATGGTTTGTCGTTGTTAATTGGCGTAAACTTTTGCCTGATGAACCGCTTTCCCTGCCTTCTTATTTGCCTCCTGCTGGCAACTACGCCCCTACTGGCCCAGCCTAAAAAACCAGCTCCGGGCAAAAAAACAGCCACCGTTGCCAAACGTCAGCGTACCCTGGCCGAGGTAAATGCCATGCTCTATATTCAGCCCGACAAACGCTTCATTATGCAACCTGACCGCACACCCGGCGGGCCGGGCAAACCGTTTTTCTGGCTTGGGGATACGGCCTGGGAGCTTTTCCACCGCCTGACCCGCGAAGAAGCCGACCTGTACCTGAAAAACCGCGCCGACAAGGGGTTTACCGTGATTCAGGCCGTTATCCTGGCCGAGTTCGACGGGCTGACCCAACCCAACCAATACCGCGCATTGCCCCTCCAAAACAATGACCCAACCAAGCCCAATGAGACTTATTTTCAGCACGTTGACTACGTGATTGACCGCGCCGAAGCCCTCGGCTTGGTGGTGGGCCTGCTGCCAACGTGGGGCGATAAATTCAACAAAAAATGGGGCATCGGGCCGGAGATTTTTACGCCCGCCAACGCCCGGATTTACGGCGAATACATCGGCAAACGCTACCGGGGGAAGCCCATAATCTGGATTTTGGGCGGAGACCGCAACCCCGAAGGTGATGCCCGCATGGCGATTATCCGGGCAATGGCCGAGGGTATCAAAGCCGGCGACGGTGGCACCAAACTCATGACCTACCATCCACAGGGTGACTCAAATTCATCGGCATTTTTTCATGGCGATAAGTGGCTTAATATTGATATGTTTCAGTCGGGGCATGGGTCGAAAAACAAGAAAAACTACGTCTTCCAACGGCAGAACTACAGCCTGTTTCCGCCGAAACCGACGCTCGACGGCGAACCCCGCTACGAAGACCACCCGATTGACTGGAAACCCGAACAGGGTTATTTCGACGATTTCGACGTGCGGCAGGCGGCCTGGTGGGCGGTGCTGTCGGGCGGGTGCGGCCATACCTACGGCAACCACAACATCTGGCAGTTTTTCGATGCCAGCCGCAATCCACACATATCGTCGGCCCGCACCGACTGGCACCGGGCGATGGACTCGCCGGGGGCGTTTCAGGTGGGCTACATGCGCCGACTGATGGACGCGCACCCTTGGAATCGGCTCCTGCCCGATCAGGGGCTGATTCTCAACGAAAACCCCGAAGATGCTGGTCATCAGGTTGCAGCCCTGTCGGAAGATGACAACTTTCTGATGGTTTACACACCCTACGGTCGGCCCATTACCCTCGACTTGGTTCGGCTGACGGGTGCGCCCAACGTGCTGGCCTACTGGTTTAACCCGCGTGACGGACGCACCCAGAAAATCGGTGAGTTTGCCAACAGAGGCAAGCAGACTTTCAAACCCTACGCGGCTGGCCCCGGCACGGATTGGGTGCTCGTTCTTGACGATGCCGGCGCGGCCTGGGCGGGCTGCGGGTTGAGAAAGTAAGGAAAACGGTCATCTTATCTATATGATGCGTATGGTGTTCCGAAGGCCAACAACGGTGCAACATAGAGTTTGGAGTAGCCAAGTAATTAGCCAGACAAGAAAACCATTTTGGTGCAGGTCATCGTCTGCGTTGGTTTCTACCTATTTTGTCGAAAATAGTTTTTGATGCGTCTGGCCCTAATCGGCGCAGGCCTAACCCAAAGAGATAGAGGTCGGGGATATGGTATCGTTTTTCCTGATTGGTTCGACGGAATAGATATTCATATATTACGCCGATCTCACTTAGTTTGTCAATGATCGTATCTGGGGTTTCTTTTTGACTGATTTGCTGATCGTCAATAAGCTGTTGTAGTGCCTGCCGAAGCAATAATGTTGTCGGATTTATTGCTCCAAAGTTCATCGGGAATCTGCCTCATCATCAGGCAGAGCCAGTAGTTCCGGAGTTGGTTATCAGAGAGAAATTTTAGCGTGCGAAAATTAATTTGGGACGGAAACCTTTCGGTCGTATCAAGTCCCTTCACCCAACTGGTTCGCTGTGATTCTTTGGCTTGAGTATCGCACTAATTGGCAAGTGCTTTGGCATATTCGGGTTGCGACAATACGGCGTAGAGGGCTGTTTTTCCAGAACCTTTTTCTCCCAGAATCAGGAACTTATTGCGATCAAAGATATACCGGTAATCACGCCGAGGGTAAAACTTTTGGCGCAAATCACTTTCGGTTTTAAACTCTTCGTCGCTGGCAGCAGTCCCGTCAATAATTGTACTAATCACCTTTACTACGGCCAATTTCGGGACATCAATTTTGTTGGCTGGTATCGTTGTAGCTACCTCTGCCAGCATTAAGTTTGCAATTTTTATATAAGGATTTTCAGCTCGTCCGGCATCAAGCAGGGCACGGAGTTTACTAGTATTATTCAAGAAAGCCGCCGTATCACTGTAAGGTATATTGATTGGATAGTGTTGGGCTGTTTCGTCGTTGATGTCGGGTAATGTCTCTTCAGTATAAATGAGGTTAGAAAAGATTCGATAGCTGGGGGTGCAATTCAAATTGTCGCTTCCAGATTTCAGTAGAGTAATCTTCTTTTAATCAATGAGTTATATTCTCAAGATAGGGCCATAGCTTCTCAGAACATGCCTTGTCAGGCCTGTAACGGGACCGACCCCGCAAGCT
>JBBRUV010000216.1:0-8591 GCA_038247465.1 Cytophagales bacterium | reverse complement strand
TTGCTGGTGGGAAATCGGGTGGGCGCACTCGTCGAATCAAACATCATCACGAGCCTGAACGAGCCGTCGAAAATCACCGACATTTCCTGGATTCGGCCCGGCACCACAACGTTTCCCTGGTGGAACGGTAACATCCTGCCCGACACTAATTTCGCGGGCGGTAATAACTTCGACACCCAGAAATATTACATTGATTTTTGCGCCGATAATCACATCACCTACCACTCCGTTGTGGAATACGGCCAACACGAATGGTACGTGAGCGATGGGGTGAATTTTCAGCCGGGGCCACACACCGATGCCGCCCGCGCCGTGCCAGGGTTAGACATGAAGCAGGTCTGCGATTACGGCAAAAGCCGGGGCGTGGGCATTCGGGTTTGGGTGCATTGGCAGGCGTTGTTCGGCCGGGTCGAGGCCGTATTTGCCCAGTACGAGGCCTGGGGACTAAGCGGCATGATGGTTGATTTTATGGATCGAGACGATCAGGAAATGATTCAATGGCAGGAAATGGTGCTGCAAACAGCCGCCAAACACAAACTGCACATTCAGTTTCATGGTGTGCAGAAACCCACCGGCCTGCACCGCACCTACCCCAACGAGTTGACACGGGAGGGCGTGCTGAACTACGAAAACAACAAATGGAACGACCTGATAACCCCCGACCATGATATCACGATTCCGTTTACACGCGGCCTGGCCGGGTCAACCGATTATCACCTCGGTGGTTTCAGGGCCGTGCCGCGTGATAAGTTTAACGTGCAATACCACCGACCGCTGATGCTCGGCACCCGCTGCCACCAACTGGCGATGTATGTGGTGCTGGAGAGCAATCTGCTCATGCTGGCCGATTATCCCGATGCGTATCGCGGGCAGCCGGGCTTCGACTGGCTGCGCCAACTGCCCGCCACCTGGAACGAAACCCGTGTGCCAGCCGCCGACGTAAACCACTACCTGACCGTTGCCCGCCGGAGCGGAACCGACTGGTTTGTGGGAACGCTGACCGATCATTCGGCCCGCACCATACCGATTCCGCTCGATTTTTTACCGGCTGGCACCTTCACGGCAGAACTCTATGCCGACGGCCCGGCCACCGGCCAAAACCCCAACGCGCTGGTGCAGGAAACCCGCACCGTGAGCCGGAGCGATGTGCTGACGGTGACCGTCGCAGCCGGGGGCGGGCACGTGATGCGGCTGCGGGCCGCGCCCAAAAAAGAATAAGTCTGCTATCTTTGCAGACTTTCTCAAATACATTATTCTTACAATCAACGTGGCATTAATAAAGTCTATCTCCGGGATTCGCGGAACAATTGGAGGGCGCAGCGGAGAGAATCTCACACCATTAGACGTAGTAAAGTTTACGGCTGCTTTTGGCTATTGGATAAAAAACCGACAAATCACACTCGGTAATCTGGCGGCTACCGTCATCATCGGGCGCGATGCCCGGCTGTCGGGCGAACTCGTCTCGCGGTTGGTGTCAGCCACGTTGCAGGGTCTTGGCCTGAACGTGATTGACCTGGGTTTATCCACCACGCCAACCGTTGAAATGGCCGTTATCGGCGAAGGGGCAGCCGGTGGTATTATCCTGACAGCCAGCCATAATCCGATTCAATGGAACGCCCTCAAACTCCTCAACGAACGCGGTGAATTTATCTCGGCGCAAGACGGGGCCGAGGTGTTAGCCATAGCCGAAAGCGACGGCATCGAGTTTGCCGAAGTCCGTAAACTCGGCACCTATCGTACTGACGATACCTGGCTCGCCAAACACATCGAACAGATTCTGGCCCTGCCGCTCGTTGATCGCGAGGTCATTGCTGCCCGCAATTTCCGCATCGTGGTTGATGCCGTAAACTCAACCGGGGGCATTGCCGTACCGATGCTACTCGAAGCCCTCGGTGTGGAAACCATCCTGCGGATTCACTGCGAACCGACCGGCCAATTTGCCCATAACCCCGAACCGCTGCCCGAACACCTCGGCGATCTGATTAAGGAAATGAAAAAAGGCAGTCACGATCTGGGTATCGTGGTTGACCCCGACGTTGACCGGCTGGCGTTCGTGTGTGAAGACGGCACCCCGTTTGGCGAAGAATACACGCTGGTGGCCGTTGCCGATTATATCCTGAAAAATCAGGCTGGTAAAGGCGGTAACACGGTATCTAATTTATCGTCAACAGCAGCCCTGCGCGACGTGACCCGCAAAGCCGGGGGTGAACATTTTGCGTCGGCGGTGGGCGAAGTAAACGTGGTGACGATGATGCGCGAGACCAATGCCGTGATTGGGGGCGAGGGCAACGGCGGTATTATCTACCCTGATTTGCACTTTGGCCGCGACGCGCTGGTGGGTATCGCGCTGTTTCTGACGCATGTAGCCCGGTTCGGTAAGTCGGTTTCGATGCTCCGGCGGACGTATCCGAACTATTACATCTCAAAAAATAAAATCGAACTCACGCCCGATATTGACGTGGATGCGGTGCTGGCCCGGATTCAGACGCGCTACGCCAAAAATCCGATCAGCACCGTTGACGGCGTGAAAATTGAGTTTGGTGATGAATGGGTTCACCTCCGCAAGTCTAATACGGAGCCGATTATCCGCATCTACTCCGAGTCAAAAACGCTGGCAACCGCCAATCATCTGGCCCAGAAAATCATGTCTGACATTCGGGAAGGCATTATCGAAGCGCGGTAAGCACTATGTAGCGCGGGTTTCCACCCGCTTTTTTTATGCAATCGGGGCAGATTTTGCATCTATACAGCAACCAAAACGATACTGTCAGATGCTTAATCGTCGTCGCCAACGCCCTGCCGCCACCCTGCCCCGCCCCGATATGACTCCGTTTGTGGATGTGGCCCTGCTGCTGATTGTCTTTTTTATGTGGCTCAACTGGCTGCAAAAACCGACTATGTTGGGCTTCTCTGACCCTGGTGTTTGTCGAAAAAATAATGAGCCTTATTCACAGGAAATGATTTCGCTGATTTTGTTGCCCAACAATCGGATTTACGTTTTTCAGCGTTGGCAGAATGATTTTGGGGTTGCCCGGTTGCAGCAAACAAACTATGCAGCGTTGCCGCGATTATTGGCAATCCTAAAACGACAAAACGCAACCGGCCACAGCCTCATCCTGATCGAGCCAACCAATCAGGCAACGTTCGGCAACCTGGTCTGGGTGCTGAGTACGCTCAAACGGGTTGGCAACCTGCGATACCTAACAAGTTCCCGTACAATGAAAAATACTAAGTTTAAATTTACTTATAATTGAATTGATATGTTAATTCGATTTTCAAGTGATGTTAATTACATTATTAGTCACAATTTATACCGTTTAATCAATTTTCAATTTAATACATCAATTTTGTGGGTTTTATGAATTAAGTTTATTTCGTCAAAGCGACAGAGTCAAGCACCTAATCCAAATTAATATGCCATCCTATAACCCTGCGTGGGCGCAGAATCTGCAACTCGCTTACACGTATGATCCCAATTCGCACGGCTTTTCGGCATTTACGACCAACCCCGGCAGCGTGTCGCTGGAGGTCGCCGTTAGCCAGTCAAACGCACAGGGAAACGGCTGGACATCCGGCTCGTTTTACGGATTCACGACCGACACATCGCAATCGCCATATACATTGCGTCGGGATTTCTTCCCGAACGGAGCCGGACAGGGAGGCATTCTCGCTACCTCACTAATCGTAACCCTTCGCCGGGTCAATACCAGCGAAACCGTTACGGCCACGTTTACACCCGGCAATACGCCGTATGCCGTTCCGGTGCAGGTTACGCTTGACTCAGGCGGCACACCACCTGCATCGTGGGCCAGTTCGCTACCTGCGGCTTACACATACGACCCCAATACGCACGGGTTTTCTGCATTTACCACCCCTGCCAGCGGTATCAGCTTAGAAGTGGCCGTTATCCAAAGCGGGTCGCAAGGTAGCGGATGGACAAGTGGCACATTTTATGCGCTGACAACGGCAGATTCAGGGTCAGGTTATGCGCTACAGCGAAACTTTTTCCCCAGCGTGGCCGGGCAAGACGGAGTGCTTGCCAATTCGACAACGCTAACCTTCCGCCGGATTGGGACAAGCGAAACGGCAACGTTTACGTTTACGCCGGTTAATACCCCGAACGCCATACCCAACGTTTTATCGTCTACGCCACCACCTCCGGCCTGGGCGCAGAATTTTGATTCGGCTTACACCTACAACGGAAGTTCGCACAACTTTACGGCTCTCGCCACTTCAAACATCAGCAATTTACAAGTTGCGGTGCAACAAAACGGGGCATCAGGTTCGGGCTGGACAAGTGAGCAATTTTACCCGATGACAAGCCCAAGCGGGGTGAGTGGCTACACGCACCGGCGCGATTTTAACCCGACCTCGCCCGGGCAGGGTGGCATTGGGAATGCGTCGGTTGTGATGGCGTTTCGGAATGTTGATGCCAATAATACGGTTGATGCGGTGCAGACAGCCGCGTTTGTGCCAACACCAACCTCGGCAGCCCTGCGGCCCGGCCCGATCACTACGCTCCCCGTTGCGCCTGTTGGCCCGCCGATAGCCAATCAAACCGCTACTGTTGGGCAGGTGTACAGTTTTACGGTGCCAGCCTTTATTGACAGTGCGTTTAACGTTCCCCTGACTTATTCTGCCAGTTCACTACCACCCGGTTTGAGTTTTAACAACCGGGTTATCAGCGGAACGCCCACTACCGCTGGTACATATACGGTTCAGATAACGGCTACCAACCGATGGTTTCGGTCGATAACGGCCACCTTCACCATTACGGTGAATGCCGGGCCGGGGCAGCCCGTGCCGCCAATAGTAAGCCCGCAAACAGCTACCGTTAATCAGTCTTATATGTACACCGTTCCAGTGTTCACTGACCCGAACGGTCTGCCTTTAACGTATGTGGAAGACCCGTCGTCTTTACCGGCAGGACTGACCTTTAACCGCAGTACACGGGTGCTCAGTGGCATACCCACTGCTAACAGCACTAACACGATACGGATAACGGCCACCAACACACAAAACCTGTCGGCAACGTTGACGTTTACGCTCACAGTGAGTGGCGGCACGGGAGGGGGAACTATGGTGATTGGCTATCAGACGAATCCAAGTTTGCTGAATCTTCAAGCACAAGATATCCAGAATGGAAGTTTTACACTGGTGAACACAGTCACTTTGCCAGCCGGGTCAAGTTGGCGGTATTTCATTGGATCAGAACGGCAGGGATATGATGCCGCTGCCTTTAATGCGAACTTGCGTTTCCCTCAGGGAGTCCCGATTTTGGTTGAAGTATGGGCAATTAACCCAAGCGAAGAAATTGATTACCTTCGTAATGGCGGGCAAGTGCACGCTGAACAGTTATTTACGATTTACTAAACTTAATCCTCACTAATCTTATGGTAACAGCGACATCATTTTCGTGGCCCCAATTCAAATATGGGTGGCTTCCAGAGTACTTTGGCAATGGCAGTACTCGCTCATTCAATTTGCGCTCAGGCCAGTGGGTAGCAATAAACCCACGCTTGGCTCACGTCTCTAACGACACGTACTTAGCCCACACATCTACGAGTGCCGGTCTCTCTCACCTTATTTCAAATACGGGTGATTTAGATACAATGATTGATATATCTAAACGCGCTGGTATGGATGCAGGAGGATTTATCATAGCTCAATTAGGTTGGAACGCTATAGGCTGGTTAAGCAGAACTACCCCTGCACCTTGGACAACCGAAGCAATTAATCGGGAAGTGGATGCTCACTTGACTCCTCTTAATGGAAAATTAACTTTTTTCTTGGATCAAATCGGGGAGAAACTAAGCACATTGCACGATGAAAACCTTTACTCAGGTAATGGGTTTGGGCTTGGCACGTGGAATGCGTCTGAACAGCAAAAAGCTTGGGCTAAGAAGGTTGCTGAAATTGTCCAAGCCTCTCCTCGGAACGGACGTTTTTACGGTGGGTATGATGGACATCTGCCTAACTTAGGATTTCGGGATGAGGTGCCGAATGCCTTAGTTTCTAACGAAGCGGCCTTCAACTTTGCTAAAATCACTACACCTTTTGGGAACGATTTCTACAGTGATGAGGGCTACAAAAATCGTCATGGCTCCATAAAAATCTACCAGACAGGAGCTACCAATATGCACCAGTTCGTTGTGGGTATGTTGTTAAGTTTGTGGGTTGATCGTATGGCCCGGGCGCACATACGTGATGTGAAGGGTTTCGACCGTCGTGTTGCGGTAGTTGCTTTTAGTGGTTACATGGAAACTCTATCAGACCCACCTCCTGCGAAACAAAAGTCGTGGTCAGTACGATACTCGCGTACTTTTCCAGGTGGCGGAACAGTTGCCAGATCAACGTTCCCTCAATGGTCTTACCCATTGCAACTATTCCTCTACACAACTGCATTACTCTGGGATTTTGACCTTTACTCATGGGAGTCAGAGGAAAGATTTGGAAATAAACCTGAAATCATAGACCCAGACTATGGCAAATACACGGAAAACGGAGTTGTCAAGGGAGCACTTGAAATTTCTTCAGGGGCGAATTATGATCCCGGTCCAGCACCAACTGTTCGGCGATATCAGGCAGACCCGAACACGAAAGTAACTTATCCGTTAAATCCACAAGGTGGACAAGACATCGTCCCTATATCAGCAGAATTAGCAACCTGGCTGAAAGAGTGGGTTGGTAACTGGAACACAAACTTTTCGCCACACCAAGTTAAACCAACGGGAAGCACTCAATTCGGAAACTACACAAGTGTCACAAACGTAAATACTTACGTGTGGGAGCGTTTTAATGCAAATAACAAGCAGGGTGAAGCAATTTGCATGACTGGCACAAACGGGAGCAATCGTCGGTGGGTTTTGTTTTGCGATGTATCGTTGAAGCCCGGCCAAATTGAGCAGGTGAGGGTTGATTTAGGCAGTAATCAAACCTTTGAATTTACAGCTTTCGGGCAGAATTGTCACGCCTTCCAAATTACAATCAGTTAGTTATTAACATCATTAGTTTAGGCAGGATTTAGACAATCACATTGAAGATTATCTAAATCCTGCCTAAACTAATGATTCTTTTTCTATGATGTTAAAACGATACTTACTGTTTAGTTTAATCATGTTGACAGCATGCCAACATCCTGTTGTTCCCGACTCTGATACTATGCCCGCCGTGACTTGGGATAAAACAATAGGTGGAAGTGATGATGATCGGTTAAACAATATCCTGGAAACATCAAACGGTGGCTATTTGCTATCGGGGGATTCCCGCTCAAACGTTTCATCCGAAAAAAGTGCTTCTTCTGTAGGTGATTTTGACTATTGGATTGTAAAAATAACCGGCTTGGGGTCAAAGCAATGGGACAAGACTATAGGTGGATCACAATACGAGGGCGGTTCGTTTGTTACTCAATCACCAGATAAAGGGTTCCTTTTAGGGGGTACCTCAGCGTCTGGAATTTCTGGAGATAAATCAGAAGAAACGTATCTACAGGGATTTGACTACTGGATTGTTAAAGTAGATCAGGGGGGAGTAAAACAATGGGATAAAAATTTAGGAGGAAACCACTACGATGGCCTAACATACATAGTTCCCACTTTAGATTACGGTTATTTATTAGTGGGATATTCTTCATCTCAGAAGTTTGGCGACAAATCGGAGCCAAGAAAAGCGGGTGATGGAAATACTGATTATTGGGTAGTGAAGATAAGCGGTGATGGAAAAAAGCAATGGGATAGAACTCTTGGGGGCTTTAATGGTCAAACACCAAATTGTGCCATACTCACCGCTGATGGAGGTTATTTAATTGGCGGTAATTCTTCGTCTTCTATTTCAGGCGATAAAACAGAGCTATTGCAGGGCTATACGGATTTTTGGATTGTTAAACTCAATAGTAACGGGCAGAAAGAGTGGGATAAAACGTTTGGGGGTGAAAGTTCAGAATCTCTTCGTTCAATCGTTGCCACATCTGACGGCGGATATTTACTGGCGGGTCTTTCTATGTCAAAAATCTCCGGCCAAAAATCAGAAATGCCTAAATCATATCCTTCGCTTCAAAAAGGTCAGAACACAATGGATTATTGGCTTGTGAAAATTGATGGTGACGGCCAAAAGTTATGGGATAAAACTATCGGGGGTAATGACCGGGATGAACTGGCCCGAATGATCCCGACAAAAGAAGGAAATTTCATGCTTATCGGTACGTCTCGGTCAGGTATATCAGGCGATAAATCTGAAGCAAGCAGGAGTAGTCAGCCGGAAGGGAGTCGTGACAGACAGTCAGATGATTATTGGGTAGTAAAAATTAATGATAAAGGCCAAAAACTATGGGATAAGACTATGGGCGGAGATGCACAAGAGATTGCCTCATCTATAGTAGGTACAAGTAATGGCGGATATTTGATTGGTGGTTCCTCACTATCTGATAAGTCGTTCGACAAGACAGAGCCAAGTCGGGGCAAGTATGATTATTGGGTGGTGAAAATTCAATAACCGAAAACTTTCTACCCGTTTCTGAGAACATAAATTCTGGTCTTCCATCAACTTTACCTCGCTTTAAATGAACCTAAGTACTTCACTACAAATAGTCTGCA